>NZ_JAOWGZ010000071.1:0-13742 GCF_030332875.1 Citrobacter sp. Cpo045 | reverse complement strand
TGGTAAGCAGAGTTTTTGAAATGTAAGGCCTTTGAATAAGACAAAAGGCTGCCTCATCGCTAACTTTGCAACAGTGCCGTATTTCGCTTGAAGAAGCGCCGCCGCCAAAACAGCAGATTGTCTGCAGCCGGTCCTTTGGGGAGCGTGTCACGACGTATGAAGCCATGCGCCAGGCAGTTTGTCAGTATGCTGAGCGTGCAGCTGAAAAACTGCGCGGCGAGCGACAGTTCTGCAGGCACATTGCTGTATTTGTGAAGACGTCACCGTTCGCGGTGAACGAACCGTATTACGGGAATGTGGCCAGTGAGAAGTTGATGACTCCCACGCAGGATACCAGGGACATCATAGCCGCAGCGGTGAAAGCACTGGATCGGATCTGGGTGAATGGCCATCGATATGCAAAAGCGGGTTGCATGCTCAATGATTTCACTCCTACCGGGGTTTCGCAGTTGAACCTGTTCGATGATACTCAGCCCCGAAGCAACAGTAATCAGCTGATGAAAGTCATGGACGGTATTAACCATTCCGGTCTGGGGAAAGTATGGTTTGCGGGACGAGGTATCGCACCTGAGTGGCAAATGAAACGGGAGATGCTTTCACCGGCCTATACAACTCGCTGGTCTGAACTGCCAGTAGCGAAATTATGAGTCACGAAAAGGTTGAAAAACTTGGTGATTTCAGTGTGAAAGAATTTAAAATTTTCCTTTACAATCATAATAATAACATTGAAATCGGCATGGTGAAAAACATAAAAAAAGGATGCTCTCCGGCATCCTTTTCCCTTACTCACTTGACTCAGGAAGTCTTTTCAGAATACGTTTTATTGCATCATCAATCTCCGACTGTGCCTCAGCGGAAATGCGGGAAAACTCATAAACAACCAGTCGCTTCTTTGAATCAGTTTTCTTTCTGGCAAACTGATTGCGATCTGAAAATTCTCTCAGCTTCTCAGTTTGAACCGTTCTGGTAGGGCGGGTTGTCAACGATTTGCTCTCAACCCTGATAGCCGCCAGAATTTTGCTTTTATCAATTGCCGGATAATCTGGCATGGTCTTCAACCGATGTTGAACTTTTTCCATCAGTTCTGTTACGGATGTTTGCTTGTTGTTTGCTTCTTCAGCCAGTTTTAGCAAAAACTGATAATCCGACAAAGAAATATCATTTATCACCGGGAATACTGCAACCATTTCATCTGGCACTGCTGCGGCCTGAAACGCGCGAGTCACTTTCGCCGGAGAGAGATTCTCTTTCAACGCAATCTCTTCTTTCGTCATGCTAGTTCCATAGGTGACTTCAAGTCGTTTCCCCAACTCTCGAAGGCTATGTTCTCTAGCTGTCTGGATATCTTGCGCTAACTGCCGTGCATCGGCGAGTGATATATCATCTTTAGTTACTAGGATTTCGAATTTAACGTTATTAAATATGCAGGCGGCACGGCGTCGGGTCCCATCTAATATCTCAATTCGTCCATTAACCTCCCGTCCAATAGCCGGGAAGAATTGCTGCAGCTTTATCGTCCGGGAAATATCACTAACGGACTCACGCGTAAGCATAGCCTGATCTCGTCCATTGACCGATGCATCAACGAACGTCTTTGATTCAATCTCTCCGCTTAATACAACCGTTTTGACAAATTTGGCCTGCTTGCCGGATTTAAGAGTAAACGTTTTGACATCTCCGTCACCTTCAAGCATACGGGCAAACTCTGAATTGCTATTACCGAGAACTCGCCCACGAGCTAAAACCTTTTTCATTTAGACTCTCCCCGGATGTATTCAATGCGGTCAAAAACTGCTTTCGTAAACCGTTCTGCTTCAGTACGTGCCTTTTTCAACGCTTCAGCACTACCAGGGTATGAAACAGGGTTAGCACTAATAATAGTGTCAAAAGATTCACCACATCGTTCGAATCCATCCAAACGTGGCAGTGACGAGTCCAGAATATTACTTGCATACACTTCGCGGGCCAGGCTATGCGAAGTTTCGTGATCACGCTTATTAGTCATTTTTGACATGAAACCGATACTCGCGCTCAGGCGTGGTTCCACACCTTCGTCTTCAAGACGCTCCAGCATTTCAGGCAAACGTGTCAGATATTTAAGGGTTGAATGGAAATCAACCTGTGCCGGTGGAGTAGGGGTCAGAAGCAAATCACTCGCTGCCAGACCATTCAGAAGGAACGGATCAAGATGGGGGCCAGTATCTATGAAGACAAAATCATAGTCACCAGCGATACGGTCAATAATTGTTTTCCTGAGGACTTCAGAAGGTTTAAGTCCTGGTAAATGTTCTGCTACTAAAGACTCCCACTGGCTCGCCACAAAGCCGTCATCAATAGAAGCAGGGATGACATCAACACCAGGAATAATGGTGGGGCGAATAACTGCTTCTCGCAATGTTTCAACATCGAGATCATTCAGCATTGCCTGAGCAGCTGTTTCAAGGACTGTACCAATGCTATGGGTGTGATCCAGGAACATAGTACTGGAGGCCTGTGGGTCGAGGTCTATTACAAGGATGCGAAGATCATGCCGCAGCAGGTCCTGATGTACACGCAACGCATGTGCAAGAGTAACTGTACTGACTGTTTTTGATACACCACCTTTAAGGTTTACAACGAAAATAACGTAGGGTTCTTTATGGATATCGCGATATTTAGGTATCTGTCGGTGGGCGTAGATATCGATAACATTCTTTATCGTCAGAGCATATTGTTCGACGTTACCAATCTGCTTTTTATTAAATATATAGCCGTCTTCTTCCATTTCTTTCATGGCCAGTTCTACGATACGCCGGCTCAGCTTTGGTAGTTTTGCGACAGCGTTACGAGTATATGTCTGATGATAATCTGTCAGATTAAATTCTTTCCTTTGTTCCTCAATATCCCTACTCATAGCCTGAAGTAAAGCGCTTGCTCTAAGAGCTATGGTACCCACACTACCGTAATCGCGTTTCATTTTTGTCCCCTAAAGATGGAATCCTTGCACATTGATGGCGTAGAAGCTCACGCCATTGTACACAATAAATAATAACGTACAACATATAATGATACGACATTAAATTATTGTACGTTAATACCTACCTATCACGTAGCTCAAAAAGACAACTGAGGCTGTACTCAAAGAAAAAACCGTGAGTCTGTTCAGAGCTTGCATCTGAGCAGGCGAGGGGTTGGACAAGCTCCGTGGGCGCGTCAGCCTGTCACATTGGGGTATGCTCTATATATACCACCCGAAAAAATACCGGCGAATATTATTGTTACCACATAAGTGATACCATCATAAGCAAGACCACTTAAAAGTTACCAGAAGGACAAAATATGTTCGTTTTTGGTTACCTCCGGGCATCCACTTCAGAGCAGAATGCCAGCCGGGCAAAAAATGCACTGAAGGCATTTGCAAACCAAAATGGCCACCGTATTGCTGGCTGGTATATCGACAATGTCTCCGGTACGACAATGAACCGTCCTGAACTGATCAGGCTTCTTGGTGATGCGGAACCTGGTGATGTGATTCTCATTGAACAGGTCGACAGGCTTACTCGACTGGATGATGCAGGCTGGGAGACACTCAGAAAGCAAATCACCGACAAGCAGCTGGCCATCGTCAGTCTTGATTTACCAACCAGCCATCTGGCGCTATCCAGCACAGTAAGTGATGACTTCACCCGAAGCATGCTGAAGGCCGTAAATGGCATGATGCTGGATATGCTCGCCGCTATTGCCAGAAAAGACTACGAAGACCGTCGACGTCGCCAGGCAGAGGGAATCTGTAAAGCGAAAACTGAAGGAAAATACCGGGGCAGGGTGGCCGATGCACAGAAACATGAACTGATACGTACTCTGCGTCTGGCCCACGGAAAATCACTGCGTGAAACAGCCCGCCTGGCTGGCGTATCAAAGATGACAGTAATCAGGGTCTGTAACGGCAATCATAAGCAGGATACTGATTGACGATACTTATTCACGTTAGGTTCAGAACAAACAATTAAGCTTATGGAGCGAATATGGCTGAAAGAATATCTCAAAGAGAACAGGAGTTGTTGGAGGAATTCCTTTGTACTGTTCTGGATGATTTCAGTAAAGGCAGTATAACCCACCATCAGGCTGTCAGCGGTATCGCGACATTATATACAGCTGCCACAGAAGGACGGAGAGAAGAGGCTTTAGAATATCTGAGAGAGGGAAGAAAGTTGCTAAGGCAGTAATTGATGATGAGTAAAGATGGTTTAGGAAGGGGACCGAACCACCCCGGAACGGTCCCCTGAAGGAATGGCAATTCCGTTCACCGCCAATATTAGCTTTTCCCGGGCTGTGATAACATCTCCGGGTCATTTTTCAGAGCCCAGGACTGATGAAGAAGAAACCAGGTACACCCACACCCCATGACGCGACATTTCGCCAGTTCCTGGCGAATCCCGATGTCGCCCGTGACTTCATGATGTTACATCTCCCGGCTGAATTACGCGCGCTGTGCGATTTGACCACGCTGAAGCTGGAGTCCGGTACCTTCGTTGAGGACGACTTACGTCAGTACGCCAGCGACATTCTCTGGAGCATGAAAACCACCACCGGCGATGACGGGTACATCCATCTGCTTCTGGAACACCAGAGTTCGGCGGATAAAAATATGGCCTTTCGTCAGCTCAGATATGCTGTCGCCGCCATGCAACGTCATCTTGAAGCGGGTCATAAAAAACTGCCGCTGGTCATCCCGGTTCTGTTTTACCACGGCAGCCGGAGTCCGTACCCGTTCTCCACGAACTGGCTGGATTGTTTCAGTAACCCGGAACAGGCCGGAAAAGTATACACGACAGGATTCCCGCTGGTTGATGTCACCGTCATCGATGATGATGAGATAATGAACCACAGACGGATGGCCGCACTGACCCTGCTGATGAAACATATCCGCCAGCGGGACATGATGGAACTGCTGGACAGGCTACCCCGGGTAATGGTGGAATGGATTTCCCCCGAACAGGTGCGCGTTCTGATAAACTACATGGTAAATGCAGGTGAAGCGCCTGCACCTGAATTTATGCGGGCGCTGGCAGAGCGTCTGCCGCAACACGAGGATGAACTGATGACCATCGCACAACAGCTTGAACAGATTGGCATCGAGAAGGGCCTGCAGCAGGGTCTGCAGCAGGGCCTGCAGTTAGGTGAACAACGCGGTATTGAAAAAGGCGAGCGCGAAGCCACCCTTAAAATTGCACGAACCATGCTGCAGAACGGAATTGACCGCAATACCGTCATGAAAATGACCGGTCTGACTGAAGACGAACTAGCGCAGATCCGCCACTAATCCCCCTTTCCTGGCACTCCCTGTCCGGCCATCAGAGAATACTGGTGGGGCAGGGAGGCACCAGACTCAGGCTCTGCCTGCCAGCCACAGCGATTAAACACCTTCATCACCCCCACTACGTTACCCGTCAGACGTGCTGTAAGCGGATTTATCTGTCGGCCGCTGTCGTCAAAAGCGACATCGAGGTTGGCCCGTGAGAGATAAATGCCGTTCACGCCCGCACTGAGCGCCACAGCATTTCGGCCTGACCATTCCCGATCGCTCAGCAGACGGTAGTTCCAGTGCATATCTTTCGCTGTTTCCAGAGCATACGTCAGCCGGAACAGGTCGTTCTGCTCGGACAACTCGCCGGTGCAGGAACGCCAGAGGTAATTCAGCTTGCTGGCCAGCTTCGCGCTGACGCCCAGCTGGCGCCTCTGTTTCAACAGCCACTCGATGTCCGGATTTATCTCCCGGGGGAAACGCCGTTGCTTCAGCGCAGTCGCCAGCCAGCGGATGAGAAAGAGATTTTCCTGTGCCGGCGAGAGAACGCCACCCTCCTGCCTGGCCAGCGCAAGCGCCACCAGGGCACACCATGCCAGATGGCCCGATTTTTCTGTCAGCGTCACGGCTTCTCCCGCAAGTCAGAAAAATGATGTAATTCATCCAGCATAATCAGCACACGTCGGCCCGTCTTACGGGGAAACATTCGCCGCATCTCACGCGTCAGCTGCTTCTTCTCCCATCCGTAAGGGAAAATAATGCTGTATTCATTTCTCTCAGCGTAAATATCAGGGCCCGCGACGATACGCGCTACCTCCTTATTCAGACGTTCGCCTCGCCAGCCATAAGCCGCCAGTCGCTTACGGATACGTGCAATGGGAAAACGTTTATCGGAGTGACGGGGGAAGAGTAACGTCCCGTCCTCATTTCGTTTGACGCCAAACATATCCAGAGACTGCTCGATCACCACTGTTCTCGTGGGAAAATGCTCACGCATAGTTTTCATCATATTTTCCATTCCAGACTCCTGAATTAATACCTGCAGCTGTCTGACCAGCCAGAGAGCAGCGTTATCTCCCTGCGCCATCATTCATTTCACACTGGATCTCACGCCAGTATCCGGCAATATTGTTTACCACCCGAGCCGTCATAACTGCGTCAGTGACGGCGGAGTGTGCCTCCCCGGCCCAGCTCAGCCCAGCCTGACTGACAGCGCCGGAAAGCGATATGGTACCGTAGCGATTGGTGGGGCCGTAATACCCCGCTGCAAGTCGCATGGCGCAGTACACCGTCAGAGAGTCCAGCCAGCTGGCACGGTCGTTATGCGCTGCCGCTGTCTGCTTCAGAATGCGCGTATCAAACTCAGCATTGAAAATAACCAGCGGGCGCCGGCCGATATGGTGCTGCAGCTGCTGCGCAATATCGGGCCACGATGGCGCACTGACCAGATCATCGTCACTGATACCGTGTACTGCAGCTGCTGCCGGATCGATGCCGACAGTGGGTTTAAGGCGGGTCTCAAATATCCTCTCACCGCGGGCATTCACCAGACCGATTTCCAGCGCCTGCGCGCCGGCATCAAGTCCGGTTGTTTCGGTATCGAGGAAGACGGGGTCCAGCGCTAACCAGGTATGTGCCAGCATGGCGAACCTGCCACACTCACTCTTCATCCGGGCCTGCAGGCCCAGACGTGCGCTGGCCTGCCGCTGTTTTTCTGTCTGAGGGCGTTTCGCCCGCATCGGGACGCAGTCAGCCAGCCGCCATACGCCGTATTTCCCGCCGTAAGGACTTTTGTACATTCTGACCGGTTCCACACCGGGGGCTGGCTTCATCCTGAACTCATCCCGAAGCCGCCCTCTGGTGTAGCATTTTTCCTCCGCCCGGGGCGCTTCATCACAGGCGTCTGAATTGTCATCATCACGCATTCTGGTCACCGGTCTGTTTATTGCCTGAAAGCGCCGCCATCAGTGACTGGTTCTGACGCTTCAGGGCTTCAGCCTCACCGCGCAGTGCCGCGACCGTTTCTTTCTCCCCCATCGTCTCCAGACGGGCATCATCACGCTGGTTTTCCAGCTGCGTGCAGCGATCTGTCAGACTGGCTATTTCACTGCCCATTCGCACCAGTTGCTCCGAGGAGGCTTTTTCCTGCGATTCCAGCCTTGCGGTGAGGCTGCTGACTCTGTCACGCTCAAGCGCAAGCTCCCCGGCGCGCGCCTGTGCATCAGCGACGGCCTGCTCGAGGCGCTGCTGCAGTGTCTCGCGGGTGGCCTGATGCTGCTGACGTTCTGCGGCCAGCGCATTTTCCTGCGATTCAAGACGGGTAAGGAGAGAATTGACTTTATCGCGTTCAGACTTCAGTTCTTCTGTACGCGCATTAGCTTCGGCAGAAATTTGCTCCAGTCGTTTCTGCAGGTCTTCCCGTGTGGCTTTGTGTTGTGCCTGTTCCTTACTCAGTGCATCCTGCAGGGCAGAACTGCGTAACTACAGGGATGACACCTGGGAAGCACCACAACGGGCCGCCAGACTCAGTGCGGCCGTCAAGCGCTACAAAACGTATGAGATGCTGTACTTCTTCTTCCAGATCGCTGATGAGGCCGGGCTGGACTATACTCCGCTGGTTGTAAAGCGCCTGTGCGCTCATCTTTTCGACAGGCAGGGCAGCCAGAATATTATTGTTGATATCTTTGGCCAGAAGGGACGCATGCACCGCAGCCATGACAGTGATCCTGACATTATTGCTGCCGTTGCCGAACGCTACCGGCAGCAGGCAGACGACCACTGGCAGACAGTCATGAAGAATATCGGGAGATTGAAGCAGGACTACCGGAAAAATCAGAACAGACAGAAAGGCGCAGGGGATTAAATGCATGATTAATGCTAATGTATGCGTACATTAGCATTAATCACATAAGTCAGTGAAAATAAATCAGGCTTATTCAACGTGGCGAAGGTTCTTTGGCCAGTTGCTGGAGCTGCTTCCCGAAATCAGGAAAGCCTGCGGCTGAAAGTACATCAGCAACAGCACTGGCTCTGGGATGGCAACGTTCAAGCCAGACCAGTTTGAGATCAACGCCTGACTTATCCGTATCATGCATGTGACGCGGCAAACCGGAATTACCAAACGGGCATTCAAAGGCATTCATGGCGTCGAAAAAGCAGCCGAAGAGTTCATCTGCCGGAATAGCAAACAGATGCCATTGCTGACGTATAGCGGAGATCATCGGCACATTTACACCGTAGCGACAGAGTCTGCCGGTAAGCGGAACCGCAATGCCCAGGCGGCGTGCCTGATAGCGGGCAGCGCCAAAATGGTGTGAGCCACCGTCGTTCAGCCAGTAAAGTCTCCGCTCTGCCCACGGATATTCAGCAAACAGCATCCGGTCGAGCCGTAATTCCCAGTGACGCATATTTTTTCGCAGGTGCTCTTCAGTCACAGGTTCAGCCAGCTCACGGCATCTCAGTACAGGAAACTCATCGATGTCCCGGAGATCATGATCCATAGATTTCGAGGCCGAAATCCCCCGAATATCTGTGATGTCGCATGAAAAATGAGGGATATTTTCTTTTCTAATCAGCTGCTGAACCTCAGGAACAGCAAGTGAATGGCTTTCGAGCCGGCGCTGGTAGCCCGGTTTGCGGTAGTCGATCGTCCAGGGGCGGGAATGAAATGAAATGATGACAGGGGTCAGCTAACTTTTCTTGCCGTGCAACGGTTCCACGACCTGAATGCCACGCTCCAATCGCTGCTTGTTCCCTTGATAGTCCTGCAACAAGATCGCGATAAACAGTGTATCCAGCAGGTTGAGCTGAATGATCCGCGCCACCGCATTTTGCCCCAACAGCGGCCCACTCATGGCCGGACTAAAGATCGACAAATCCGAATTCTGCGACAGCGGCGAGGCATTATCGTTGGTAATGCAAATCACCTTGGCCTGCCGCTCATTGGCAATCTCTACCGCATTCAGCAGTTCCCTTGTCTCCCCTGATTGAGAAATCACGATCACCACATCCTGCTCGTCCAGCTGACTGGCGACCATCAACATCAGGTGGAAATCGCTATAGCTGTGGCTGATGATGCCGATACGCAGGAGCTTATGCTCAAAATCCAGGCATACCGATGCCGAACCACCTACCCCCAGTATCATCACCCGTCTGGCGCGATAAATCAGGCCGGCTGCCTGCCCAATCACCTGGGTATCTGCCACCGATTGCGCCTCCTTCAGCACCTGAATGCTGTTACTGAATACCTTATCCAGCACGGTATCCAGATTATCGTCGGCCGTGATCTCTTCCTCTTTCTCATAGGGCAGAAAGTTGAAATAACTCACCAACGCGCCGCGCAACTCGCGAAAACCGGAATAACCGATTTTTTTGGCAACCTTGACGATCAAGGGTTCAGAAACATCAAGACACCCCGCAACTTCACGCAGTCCGGTATTTTTTGTGATGTTTCCTTTGGTGATCAACCACTCAACGATACTGCGCTCAGTCGGATTCAGCGAAGAGAGCGACATCTTGATCTTGGCCCCGATGGCCAGTGCATTTTCGGTATCCGGTAACACTTCGCGCTGATTTGCCATTTATCCCCCCGCAGTTTATGTCGATGTTCGCCAGTAGTTTACCACAGCCCCCAGCGGGACATGAATCCCTATCTGGCCATTCAAAGCAATAAATTCACAATCATTATCCATATTGTAAAATCCTGACATCCGATAAAGATATCAGCATTGTCGATCACTCGCTTTATCCAGCCCCCAATCCATCAAGTACTACACACCAGTGATGGGAATAATCTTTTGTTCACAAATGTTTTAATTTATGTGAAGTCGATCTCTTCGGTCTATTGCAATGACATATACTTCACATTAATAATTCGTACTGTGAAGTCTATGTCATTCTGATTCAGGATGAAGCCTCGATTGCTCCGGGAAAAAACCACTATGCAATACCCGATCTGATTTAAGGGAAAACTATGAAATCGTCATTCTTCGGTATTCTTCAGCGTATTGGGCACTCTTTTATGCTGCCCATCGCTCTGCTCCCCGTCGCCGGGTTGCTGTTGGGCATTGGCGCATCATTCACCAACGCCACCACCATCGAATCCTATGGCCTGCAATCCCTGTTGGGTGACGGCACGGTACTTCACGCATTACTCACCGTAATGAAAAGTGCCGGTAGCGTCGTCTTCTCCAATCTGCCGATGCTGTTTGCCATCGGCGTCGCGATGGGTATGGCTACCAAAGAGAAACAGGTCGCCGCCATCTCCGGTGCAGTCGGCTTCTTTGCCATGCACGCTACCATTAATGCCATGCTGCAACTCAACGAGTTATTGGCCCCTGGCGCGTTACCTGATGGTTCGCTGGGCATGAGCGTGGGGATCAAGTCTCTACAGATGGGCGTGTTCGGCGGAGTTCTGGTTGGCCTGGGTGTTGCCGCGCTGCACAACCGTTTTTATCGAATCGAGCTGCCAGCAACGTTCTCATTTTTCGGTGGCACTCGGTTTGTACCTATCGTTACCGCATTGACCTATGTGGGTGTGGGCATCCTGATGTTCTATATCTGGCCAACGATACAGGAAGGGATCATGCATCTCGGCGCGTTGGTTAACCGGGCAGGCTATGCCGGTACCTTTATCTACGGCTTTATCGAACGGGCACTGATCCCCTTCGGCCTGCACCACGTGTTCTACATGCCATTCTGGCAAACCGGGCTGGGCGGAACCGAAATCATCGACGGTATCTCGGTCTCTGGTGCACAAAATATCTTCTTTGCCGAATTGGCTAGCCCGAACACCAAAGAGTTCTCGGTAGAAGCTACCCGTTTTATGGCCGGTAAGTTCCCGTTCTATCTATTCGGCATCCCTGGGGCCGCACTGGCTATCTACCATTGTGCCAAACTGGAACACCGTAAACTGGTGCTTGGCCTGCTGCTGTCGGCCACCCTGACCGCCGTGTTGACCGGGATCACCGAACCTATCGAGTTTTCATTCCTGTTCGCTGCACCGTTGCTGTATGTACTGCACTGCGTGCTGGCGGGTCTGTCGTTCATGCTCTGTCACATCTTCAACGTCGGTGTTGGGCAAACCTTCTCCGGAAGCCTGATTGACTTCGTGTTGTTCGGCGTACTGCAAGGCAATGTCAAGACCCATTGGCTGAATGCCATCCTGATCGGTATTCCACTGTTCCCGATTTACTACTTCAGCTTCCGCTTCCTGATCCTGCACCTCAACTTCAAAACACCAGGGCGTGAAGACGAAGGCCAGGAAACCAAGCTCTATACCCGTAAAGACGTTGAGGCTGCCAAAGCCAACGGCCAGCAAGGCGATCAGGTTTCCGATTTGATTGTTGCCGGTCTGGGTGGCAAAGCCAACATCACTAATATCGACTGCTGCGCCACGCGGCTGCGGATCACCGTCGCCGATGAAAATCTGGTGGACGATAGCCTGCTTAAAAGCTCAGGGGCACGCGGTGTGATCCGCCGGGGCAAAGGCATCCAGGTGATTTATGGCCCGCAAGTCACGTTGATTAAATCCAATCTGGAAGACTGTCTGCAAGACGCTTAGTAAACCAACATCCCATTACCAACGCATTACTGTGAATTTGTTGCTGCCAGACCGGCAGCGACAACAGAGGATAAACGATGAAAATTGCCATTGGCTGTGACCATGTAGGGATCATTTTAAAACCCACCATTGCCGAACACCTGGAGGCGAAAGGGATCACCGTGATCGATAAAGGCGCTCATGGAGAGCAGCGTACCGACTATCCGCTGTATGCCAAAGCCGTTGCCGACGCAGTAGTCTCGCAAGAGGCCGATCTTGGCATCCTCATCTGTGGTTCGGGCATCGGTATTTCGATTGCTGCCAACAAGGTCAACGGCATCCGCGCAGTGGTATGCAGCGAGCCTTACTCGGCCAAGCTGTCCCGTCTGCACAATAACACCAATATTCTGGCCTTCGGCTCCAGGGTCATCGGTGCCGAGCTGGCGAAGATGATCGTCGATGAGTGGCTTAACGCTGAGTTCGAAGGGGATCGCCACCAGAAACGTGTTGAAATGATAGCCGTTCTGGAGACTCTTCCATGAACAATGCATTCTGCCCCTCATTGATGTGCGTTGACTTCTCCCGCCTTGGCGAAGAGCTGGCCGAACTGGAAGCGGCTGGAGCAGCCATGTTCCATATCGACATTATGGACGGCCATTTTGTCCCTAATCTGGCGCTGGGGCCGGAGGATATTAAGGCCGTCGCTAAGCTGGCGAAGATCCCTTATGACGCCCATCTGATGATGAGCAACCCGGACGCGTATATCGACAAGTTTGCCGATCTGGGTTGTAACATTATCTATGTGCACGCTGAAGCCCCGACACACCTGCACCGTACCTTGAGCAATATTCGCCAGCGTGGCGTCAAGGCTGGCGTGGCCATCAATCCTGGGACGCCTTTGAGCAGCCTGAGTGAGGTACTGGATGTGGTTGATGTCGTGTTAGTGATGTCGGTCAATCCTGGCTTTGCCGGCCAGCCGTTTATTCACAACACGATCGATAAGACCCGTAGGCTGCGCAAGATGCTGAGGGAACAATACAGCGAAGCAAAAATCGCCATCGATGGCGCTATCTCACCCGCAATTGTCAGAGAGCTGGCCGCGGATGTGGATATGTTTATCCTGGGTACCGCCGGGTTGTTCCGTAAGGAAATGAGCTATCAGAAGGCAATGCAGATATTACAGGAACAGGCTGAGTTGACTTCACCCTAGCCCTCTCCCACAGGACTGCCTCTTATACACAAATCCCCCGCATTTATGCCGGGGATTTTTTAACTTTTTCCTCTTCCTGTGATCTTCCTTAGTATTCTCTTTCTGTAGTTTTTTAGTATGGTGCCATCTAATTGTTATTCACGGCTAAATTTTTCTGTACAAAAAACAGGCTTAACGTGGGATAATTTCCGTTTCCAGGCGGACCCCAAATACGTTGATTCTACCAGGTGCATGTTTATCGTAATGTGATCGTCTGTACCGGGTATTTGCTTTATGAAACTGATATTCGTCCTTGCAAGACGCGTCAATGAAGCATCAAAACGATCTTTGAGTTGTCGATCAATACGTTTGCTCTCGATGCTGCAGTACTTAGGGAAGGTGCGAACAAGTTCCTGATATGAGATCATCATATTCATCCGGAGCGCATCCCAGAGGGACATCATGAGCCATCAACTCACCTTCGCCGATAGTGAATTCAGCACTAAGCGCCGTCAGACCCGAAAAGAGATTTTCCTCTCCCGCATGGAGCAGATTCTGCCATGGCAGAATATGACCGCTGTCATCGAGCCGTTTTATCCCAAGGCGGGCAATGGCCGACGGCCCTATCCGCTGGAGACCATGCTGCGTATTCACTGCATGCAGCATTGGTACAACCTGAGCGACGGTGCCATGGAAGATGCCCTGTACGAAATCGCCTCCATGCGCCT
>NZ_JAOWGZ010000070.1:0-161512 GCF_030332875.1 Citrobacter sp. Cpo045 | reverse complement strand
CGGTAGTTCAGTTGGTTAGAATACCTGCCTGTCACGCAGGGGGTCGCGGGTTCGAGTCCCGTCCGTTCCGCCACTTATTAAGAGCCCTGAGCTAACGCTCAGGGCTTTTTCTTTGTCTGCAATTTAATTATTGCTGAATCCGCAAAAATCCTCTGCATTTTTCACTCTTTTTCTATAAAGAGCTTAAGCTCATAATCCTCTCAGTTAACGAACATAGTGATTAAAAAGAGGAATTCTATGACTATCCCTGCATTCGGTTTAGGTACTTTCCGCCTGAAAGACGACGTGGTTATCGCTTCTGTTAAAACGGCGCTTGAGCTAGGCTACCGTGCTGTCGACACTGCGCAAATCTATGATAATGAAGCGGCTGTTGGTCAGGCGATTGCCGAAAGCGGCGTACCGCGTAACGAGCTGTATATCACCACCAAGATTTGGATTGAAAATCTCAGCAAAGAAAAACTGATCCCAAGTCTGAAAGAAAGCCTGAAGAAGCTGCGTACAGATTATGTCGATCTGACGCTGATCCACTGGCCATCTCCAGGTGATGCGGTATCTGTTGAGGAATTCATGCAGGCGCTGCTCGAAGCAAAACAGCAGGGGCTGACTCGCGAAATTGGTATCTCAAACTTCACCATTCCGCTGATGGAAAAAGCCATTGCCGCAGTAGGCGCAGAGAACATTGCGACCAATCAGATTGAGCTGTCTCCGTATCTGCAGAGCCGTAAGGTGGTTGACTGGGCGAAAGCACACGGCATCCACATCACCTCTTACATGACGCTGGCTTATGGTAAAGCGCTGAAAGATGAAGTGATTGCGCACATTGCCGATAAACATAACGCGACCCCGGCGCAGGTTATTCTGGCATGGGCAATGGGGGAAGGTTACTCCGTAATTCCTTCTTCTACCAAACGTGAAAACCTGGCAAGCAACCTGCTGGCGCTGGAACTGCATCTGGATGCCGAAGATAAAAAAGCGATCGCGGCACTGGACTGCAACGATCGTCTGGTCAGCCCGGAAGGCCTGGCCCCTGATTGGGATTAATTGCCTGACCCTCTGTACCCATTAACCCTCTTTCACAGCTCCTTCGGGAGCTGTTCTTATATATTCACTTAAAAAGTCGATAAATGCCCGGATGCGCGTACTGACGGCACGATCGCTGTAATAAACTGCGCTAAAAGGCATCTCTACCGGCAGACGTTTATCTGCCAATAACTCCACCAGTTCACCCCGCGCGATCTCTTTATCTATCATATAATCTGAAAGACATGCGATGCCGTTGCCATTCAGGCAAAGCTGTTTTAGCGTTTCTCCACTGTTGGAAGAAATTCCGCACTCAACCTCATGCAGCTGTCCGTCGCTACAGGCAATCGGCCAGGTATTGAGTGAAACCGGTTCGGAAAACCCCAGACACAGATGCTGGTTTAACTCCTCGACGCTCTCTGGCTTGCCAAAACGGGCAATGTAGTCCGGTGAGGCAATAATCTTACGATAGCTGGTAAATAGCGGACGCGCACGTAGGCTCGAGTCAGTCAGTGTACCCGCTCGTATAGCAACATCCACTTTTCGTTCAATAAGATTGATGAACGTTTCTGAGGAGACGAGAGACAACGTCATCTCGGGATACCGTTCCCGGAACGGCTTGATTAGCGGCATCAGGAAATGCAACATCACCGGTGTTGCTGCGTCGATGCGCAGCAGGCCGCGCGGAGTATTACGCGACTCCATGATTTCCGTTTCTGCTGCAGCCATCTCTTGCAGTATCTGCTGCACCCGCCTGAAGTAGCGCTCTCCTTCTTCGGTCAGGCTTAGCTGTCGGGTCGTGCGATTAAGCAAACTGACGCCCAGTTTCATCTCCAGCTTTTTTACTGCCCGGCTGACCGCGGAATTGGCTTGTCCAAGCTGTTCTGCCGCCCGGCTAAAGCTGCCGCTTTCCACTACCGCCACAAAAATTGCAAGTTCTTCGGAGGTTGCTTTCATTTTTGCACCTGACGCAAAATTATATTGAGATTTTGAATGTTTTTGTCATTAAAACATCCAGGCATACTGCGTGTCATCTGATTACTGATGTTACGGAGTTATTTATGCCTCTCGCTTTATTTGCACTAACAATAAGTGCCTTCGCTATAGGCACTACTGAGTTTGTGATTGTTGGTCTGGTGCCGACCATCGCTCAACAGCTGGCGATCTCGTTACCTTCAGCCGGGATGCTGGTTTCAATTTATGCGCTGGGTGTGGCAATTGGCGCGCCGGTACTGACCGCTCTGACCGGACGCCTGCCACGTAAACAGTTACTGGTTGCGCTGATGGTTCTGTTTACGGCGGGGAATTTGCTGGCATGGCAGGCACCCGGGTATATGACACTCATTGTTGCTCGTCTGATGACTGGACTGGCACATGGCGTATTCTTCTCGATTGGTTCTACCATCGCGACAAGTCTGGTGCCAAAAGAGAAAGCGGCTTCCGCCATTGCCATTATGTTTGGTGGCTTAACGGTGGCGCTGGTCACCGGCGTGCCGCTGGGAACATTTATCGGTCAGCACTTTGGCTGGCGTGAGACTTTCCTCGCGGTATCAATGTTAGGCGTGATTGCACTGATCAGTAGCCAGTTACTGATCCCCGCCAACATTCCCGGTCGTGCAGCCGCCAGCATTCGCGACCAGGTGAAGGTACTGACTCATCCCCGTCTGTTGCTGATTTACGCCGTTACGGCACTGGGCTACGGCGGTGTATTCACGGCATTCACCTTCCTTGCACCGATGATGCAGGATCTGGCGGGATTCTCCCCGGCAGCAGTAAGCTGGATCTTACTGGGTTACGGTGTTTCAGTGGCTATCGGTAATATCTGGGGTGGTAAGCTGGCAGATAAGCATGGTGCGGTTCCTGCGCTGAAATTCATTTTCGCCGCGCTGTTTGTTCTGCTGATGGTCTTCCAACTGACGGCCTCCACGCAGTACGCCGCGCTGGCTACCATTCTGGTGATGGGGATCTTTGCCTTTGGTAACGTGCCGGGGTTGCAGGTCTACGTGGTACAGAAAGCGGAGCAATTTACGCCTAATGCTGTAGATGTGGCGTCAGGGTTAAACATTGCGGCGTTTAACATTGGGATTGCGCTGGGGTCAGTGATTGGCGGGCAAACGGTCGAGCATTATGGTTTAGCACAGACGCCGTGGATTGGCGCCCTCATTGTTCTGGTAGCTTTCCTGCTGATGGGGGTCAGCGGTCGTCTTGATAAACCCGTGCGTGTTGCTCTGGGGTAAATCATTGATGTAAGCGCCCACTTACAAAACAAACTGCAATTGTTCGTTGAAAGTGAGAGCTAAAATCCCTATAACAGAAGAACCAGTCCGGCTGCGGACTGGTTGACGTTACAGAGGTTTGAAAGTCTAAAGTGCGAAAAAACACCTATGCCATGCGTTATGTTGCCGGACAACCCGCCGAGCGGATTTTACCGCCGGGGTCGTTTGCGCATATTGGCCAGGCATTACCCGCAGGCGTTCCGTTAAGCAGTGAAGACCGCATTCGCGTGCTGGTATGGAATATTTTTAAACAGCAGCGCGCAGAATGGCAGTCGGTGCTGAAGAATTTTGGCAAAGATGCGCATCTGGTATTATTACAGGAAGCGCAAACCACGCCAGAACTGGTGCAGTTTGCGACCGCTAACTACCTTGCTGCCGATCAGGTTCCTGCCTTTGTGCTGCCTCAGCATCCCTCTGGCGTCATGACGCTCTCTGCTGCTCATCCTGTTTACTGTTGTCCATTGCGCGAGCGTGAGCCTATTTTACGGCTGGCGAAATCGGCTCTGGTAACGGTGTATCCGCTGCCTGACTCTCGATTATTAATGGTGGTGAATATCCACGCGGTTAACTTTAGCCTCGGCGTCGATGTTTATAGTAAGCAGTTACTTCCCATTGGCGATCAGATTGCTCATCACAGCGGTCCGGTTATTATGGCCGGCGATTTTAATGCCTGGAGCCGTCGACGGATGAATGCGCTGTACCGCTTTGCGCGAGAAATGTCGCTGCGCCAGGTACGTTTTACCGACGATCAGCGCCGACGCGCGTTTGGTCGCCCTCTCGATTTTGTGTTCTATCGTGGTCTGAACGTGAGTGAAGCCTCTGTGCTGGTCACCCGTGCATCCGATCACAACCCGCTACTCGTTGAATTCAGTCCCGGCAAACCTGAACAATAACGGTGTGTCAGGTCTGCCGTAGGGCAGGCCTGTGATGGTTGCCCTTCCTATTTCACAACAACCGAAGGACAACACAATGACAACACGCTCTCACCATGACAACGTCGAAAAACAGTTTAGCTCTCAGGCTAATGCCTATTTAACCAGTGCGGTGCACGCCTCTGGCCGTGACTTGCTGCGTCTGGGGGAAAGGTTGTCGGCATTTCCGCAGGCCCGTGTGTTGGATATGGGATGTGGAGCGGGGCATGCCAGCTTTGTAGCCGCGCAACACGTAAAGCAGGTTGTGGCTTATGATTTATCGTCGCAGATGCTTGAGGTGGTCGCTGAGGCGGCAAATGACAGGGGCCTGGAGAATGTCGCCACACGCCAGGGTTATGCCGAAAGTCTGCCATTTGAAGATAGCGAATTTGACGTGGTGATTAGCCGCTATTCTGCGCATCACTGGCATGATGTCGGACGCGCGCTGCGGGAAGTGAACCGCGTTCTGAAGCCCGGTGGTGTATTGATTGTGATGGATGTGATGTCGCCAGGCCACCCTGTACGTGATATCTGGTTGCAAACCGTGGAGGCGTTACGCGATACCTCGCACGTTCGTAACTATTCCAGTGGAGAGTGGCTGTCGTTAATCAACGATGCCAATTTGATTGCCGATACTTTGTTAACCGATCGACTGCCACTGGAGTTCAGTTCGTGGGTCGCGAGGATGCGCACGCCCGCAGCGTTGAGCGACGCGATTCCTGCATACCAACAAAGTGCTTCTGCAGACGTGAAAGCCTACTTTGCGTTACAGGAAGATGGCTCGTTTACCAGCGACACGATAATGGTTGAGGCACATAAAGCGGGATAAATAAAAAAGGCACTGGGGGGAATCCAGTGCCTTCATTTCTACAATGCTATCAGGAGTCCGGCATGCCGTTGTTTTTCACAAACAACGTGAGCTGATCGCCTGGCTGTAGATTGTCCGTATCGTTGTTCCAGCGCATGACATCTTTGATGTTAACCCCGTGACGTTTGGCAATGCTCGACAGCGAGTCGCCTTTACGCACACGATAGGTGATGCTATCGCTGTTGTTCGCCAGACGCTGTGCGCTGGTACCCGCACCCACCGTCAGGTTTTGACCCACTTTCAGGGATGACCCGCGCAGATTATTCCACTGCTTAAGGTCATTGGTGCTCACGCCAAGGCGTGACGCGACGCCAGAAAGCGTATCGCCAGAGCGAACTTTGTAGCTACGACTGTTCAGCGGCGTGTTATCCGCGACCAGCGTTGACTGCACGGCTGCAATTTCGCCTGAAGCCAGAGACTCACGCAGCTTCTCTGCATGCTTCTTTGGCACCATCACATATTGCGGGCCGCTGGCACCCAACGTGGAGCCTTTCACGCCTGCATTGAAGGTCTTCAGCTTGCTGACGGAAATACCCGCCATATCAGCAACCTGAGCCATCTCAACCGGGCTACTCAGGCGAACACGTGCCAACGCGCGGCTTTCGTCTGTTGTTGGCAGACGTACGCCATAGCGTTTGCTGTTTTTGAGTATATCGCTCAATGCCAGCATTTTGGGCACGTATAGCTTCGTTTCCTGAGGCAATGGCAACGACCAGAAGTCAGTGGGTTTACCACGTGCTTTGTTCGTTTTGATTGCCTTCATGACACGACCTTCACCGCTATTATAAGCAGCAACGGTCAGCAGCCAGTCGCCATCAAACATCTTGTTCAGACGCTGCATCATGTCCAGCGCGGCGGTGGTGGAAGCCACAACGTCGCGACGTGCATCATAACTGCGGGTCTGTTTTAAACCATAATTGCGCCCCGTGCTCGGAATGATCTGCCAAATACCTGCGGCATTGGCGCCAGACGTTGCGTGAGGATCAAAAGCGCTCTCCACTATGGGTAGTAGTACCAGTTCCATAGGCATGTTACGTTTCTTAACCTGCCCGGCTATCCAGTACATATACGGCTCTGCCCGTAAAGTTACATCGTGGAGATAGCTCTTATTGCGTAAATACTTCTGTTTCTGTTCGCGAATCCGGCTGTTTTCCGGAATTCCCATCTTTAGCTCGTCACCAATGAAAGCCCACAAATCTTGATCAGCAGCGATAGATGTTCCGTCGTCCATCCATCGCGCCTGACTTGTAAACTTTCCTGCTTCCCCTTGACCAGCTGCAGAAAGGCTCTGTGCGTGTTGTTGGACGTTACCAGTATTCTGGCACCCAACAAGCAGGACAGAGGCGAGTAATATCGCTTTTGCCTTCATGTGTGTGTCAATAGTTGCTTAAAAGACGACCGATCATAACGGCGAAGTTTTCAAAAGGCAACCCGGAATTGTCAGAACGTATCTTTCTTTGACCTTAACCAGGCAAAACGCTCTTCAGGTTGTTGCAATATTGTTTCTTTGTTGATTTCATTAATTAAATCAATATCTTCCGTTCTCAAAAAAAGATTATTTCGCCGCTCATTTTTCAGAATTACGGGTAGTGTCATTTGTTTTTTTACGCGTAACTCATTAACTTTACGATAATATTCATTTATGAACGAATCGTGCGGGAGAATGCTTAAGGCAAACTTCATGTTTGCTAATGTGTACTCATGTGCGCAACAAATTAATGTATCGTCAGGAAGTTCGTTTATTTTTTTAAGTGATTGATACATTTGAGTTGCTGTACCTTCGAAAAGTCGACCGCAACCGCCAGAAAAGAGCGTGTCACCACAAAATAAGTAAGGATGGCTAAAGTAACAGATATGTCCTAAAGTGTGACCCGGAGTAGCAATTACCCTAAATTCATGCCCCAAAACGAGTGCAATATCGCCATCTTCGACTACGTGTGTCGTTCCCTTATCTTGCGTTTCAGCCGGTCCGTATACCACTATTTGTGGGAAATGTTGCAGGAGTTCTTTCACTCCACCAACGTGATCCTGATGATGGTGGGTTAGCAGAATGGCTTCCGGCACCCAGTTATGCTCTGCAATGGCTTTCAAAACAGGAGCCGCTTCACCCGGGTCCACAATCAGACAATGCTGGTCATTATTTGACAGGACCCAGATGTAATTGTCCTGAAATGCAGGAATACTGTTAAGATTCATATATTACCTCTCAATGCGTAACGGAAGGTTGTGATGAAACCGGCAAGGATCCCTCAAACTGTCGTAGCGCCCGTTAGCTGGGATGATTTGCCCTGGGGCGAACACTATCGTGAGGCGCTGGAGCATCAGCTTAACCCGTGGTTTGCAAAAATGTACGGTTTTCATCTGCTTAAGGTTGGTAATTTAAGCGCAGAAATCGATTCTGAAGCGTGCGCGGTTTCTCATCAGGTAAATGTTTCTTTGCAGGGATCTCCCATGCAGGTGACGGCCGATCCTTTGCATCTTCCCTTTGCCGATAAGTCCGTGGATGTCTGTTTATTGGCCCATACGTTGCCGTGGTGCTCTGATCCGCATCGCCTACTGCGTGAAGCCGATCGCGTGTTGATTGATGACGGCTGGTTGATTCTGAGCGGCTTTAACCCGGTAAGCTTGATGGGATTGCGTAAACTGGTGCCCGTATTGCGCAAGACATCGCCCTATAACAGTCGGATGTTTACCCTCATGCGTCAACTGGACTGGCTATCATTACTGAATTTTGAAGTGCTGCACTATAGTCGTTTTCATGTTCTGCCCTGGAACAAGAAGGGCGGGAAAATGTTAAGCGCCCATATCCCCGCGCTGGGCTGTTTACAGCTGGTGGTTGCGCGCAAGCGAACCATTCCGCTTACGCTCAACCCGATGAAACAAAATAAAAGCAAAACGCCTATCCGTCATGCCGTTGGCGCGACCCGGCAATACCGTAAACCGGACGCTTAAGCCTCAGTCTGATACCCAATATCATCCTGAGTCGGGCTCATGGCCGCGGTGCGCGCAAGCTCATCGCAGCGTTCGTTTTCCGGATGGCCCGCATGGCCTTTAACCCATTCCCATTTGATTTGATGCGGCCCCAGTGCGGCATCGAGACGTTTCCACAGATCGACGTTCTTCACCGGTTTTTTATCTGCTGTTTTCCAGCCGCGCTTCTTCCAGTTGTGGATCCACTGCGTAATGCCCTGGCGCACATACTGGCTGTCCGTGCTGAGTATCACTTCACACTGTTCTTTCAGGGCTTCCAGCGCAACGATTGCCGCCATCAGCTCCATGCGATTATTAGTGGTGAGGTTGTAGCCCTCGCTAAAGGTTTTTTCGCGCCCGCGATAGCGTAAAATCGCCCCATAACCACCAGGCCCTGGATTTCCCAGGCAAGAACCATCGGTGAAAATTTCTACCTGTTTAAGCATCTCTGGTAGACTTCCTGTTTTAGCAAATCGAAATCAAACGATAAGTCTGACATAAATGACCGTTATGAGCACTGGAATTACACGACAGATCGTCCTCGATACCGAAACCACCGGTATGAACCAGATTGGCGCCCACTATGAAGGCCACAAGATCATTGAGATCGGTGCGGTTGAAGTGGTGAACCGCCGCCTGACCGGCAATAACTTCCACGTTTACCTGAAGCCGGATCGGCTGGTGGACCCGGAAGCGTTCGGCGTACACGGAATCGCAGACGAATTCCTGCTCGATAAACCTACGTTTGCCGATGTAGCCGACGAGTTTCTCGACTACATTCGCGGCGCGGAGCTGGTCATTCATAACGCATCGTTCGATATCGGCTTTATGGATTACGAATTCGCGAAGCTCAAGCGTGATATTCCGAAGACGAATGAATTTTGCAAAATAACCGATAGCCTGGCGCTGGCGAGGAAAATGTTTCCTGGCAAGCGAAACAGCCTTGATGCGTTATGCTCGCGCTATGAGATAGACAACAGTAAACGAACCCTGCACGGCGCATTGCTCGATGCCCAGATTCTGGCCGACGTTTATCTGATGATGACCGGCGGGCAGACCACGATGGCGTTCTCAATGGAAGGCGACAGCCAGCAGCAGAATGACACGGGGATCCAGCGTATTGTGCGACAGTCCAGCAAACTACGCGTTGTTTTCGCTACTGATGAAGAGTTAGCGGCCCATGAGTCACGCCTTGACCTGGTGCAGAAGAAAGGCGGAAGTTGCCTCTGGCGGGCATAGTTTGTACGTTTACCGTATGAAAATGGCCATTCGGGTGATTTTTGCAGCAAACGATTAAAAACGTGAGAAAAAGCGTTGACGAGGCGCGAGGCAATCCGTAATATTCGCTTCGTTCCCAAGCGGAACACAACGCGGAGTGGTAGTTCAGTTGGTTAGAATACCTGCCTGTCACGCAGGGGGTCGCGGGTTCGAGTCCCGTCCATTCCGCCACTATTCAGAAAGCCTGAATCAGAAATGATTCAGGCTTTCGTCGTTTTAGCCCGCCAAAAATAATAATCTCATTACCATACTTTATCGACCGCGCCCGAGCTTTCGGGTGGGCAACACATCAGGTCATCCTTAACCCGACGCATATCCAGAAGGCGATTAACTCGCGAAGTGATTCATCACGCAGGCGAAGCGGGGTGAGAAGTTATCGCCAATAAGAACCGTTTCCTCATTCAGGTGCTTTAGCATATACAGCTTGTCGGCACGTTCGTAAGCGTCGAAGAAGAGATAGTCGACAGCGTCCGTTGCGTCATCATCGGGGGATTTTTCCCGACCATCGGGAGTGAGCATAAAAACGCCTGCGGTATGGCCGAGTGGACGGGCATAGCGAAAGAACAGTTTTCGGTTAACAGCGAACTCGCCGTCGTCACTTTTGAGTTTCCCCTGGACTGACAATGAAAGGTGTCCGGAGTTGTAGCTGGTTATCAGCATTATTCCGTGGAGTTCCTTTTTTGTATTCTGGATGTCGAGTATCGACGTGAATTCCGAGGAGCAGGAAAAACTGATTTCTTGTTTTTTCGCATTCCCGGCGATAATAAAAAAAGCGATAGCCGCTAGCCCAAAAATGGCAATCACGACTGACCATAGTAAAGGAGAGTGATCGCTTTCCTGCTTCATATCATTCCTCATGATGGCGATACTGGCTGATGCAATGGTAATAGCCGAGGTTTAGCCCGCATTCAGCGGCAAACGACCACTCAACCAGATTATGGTTGCTCGCCCAGGTATTGAGATACAGATCTTTTGGGTACGAACAGTTGGGGTTAATACCCACGGACTTGAAAATATCCAGCGCTTTTTTTTCGGTTATGGTGTCGGTGAGGGCGTTTCCTAATATATGCACACGGCATTGCTCGTAGTCGATAGTCCGCAGGATCGCCGCGTCCGTCATCGCGATTTCATTGGGTATCCATGTTAACCACGCTGTCGCCAGCACGGCGATGCCGGTAATTAACGTTGTTATCGTGACAGGCCACAGGTTTCGTTTCTTTTTCCCGGGCGTCAATGCAACATTGACTATTCTGGTGGGCGCTTGCGATTCCTCCAGTTGCTGAATATTGATACTGGCGTCGCTCATCCGAAATCCTATTCGCGGAATGGTGACGATCAGTTCTGCAGGATGGCCCGTAGACGTTATTGCTTTGCGCAGAAATGAAATGTGCTGATTGAGATTAGCATCCGTCGCTCTGGCGCCATTATGCTGGAAAACATTCCGCAGAATTTCATCGCGCGAGGATATCTCTTTACCATTTTGCAACAGATAGAGCAGTAATTGTGTTGCCACATTATTCAATGTGGCCATTTCACCAGATGCCAGGTCTTTTAGGGTATTTTTATGTGGTCTGAAAACTAAGCCTTCACCAATAATTACGGATTTAATTTTGTTTATTGGTATATGAGAAATCACTGATGTCTCCTTTAAAGCAGGATATCTCGCATTCGAGTGGGGGAAGCAATAGCATAACATAATTCATTTATAAAAAATGATTGCACCATAGATCGCTTTATTAATATTTATATAACAATCTCTTAATATATCTAATAGAATCCTCCAATCTCCTTCCTCTCTTTCACTATCTTATTGTCATTACTCGCTTTTGATGCCCAATTTCATTTTTACAAAACATTCATAAATACATTTTGCCTGTTCTTCTGGCTAAATAAAAAAATAGTTGATAGATAAAAACTCTATAAAAATTATAAATAATAGACATTAACACTGGTGTTGGCGTGTTTTTTGGCTATTTTTTAGGTAAACGATCGCTCTACAGACAGTGTTACAACACGATTCCCTGAGTTTGATTAATACCGGATTTTTGCATTGTGTCATTTTTTCGTCGACTTAATATAAGCCCCGAAACAGCGTAAACAACTGTGGGCGGTATTTCGGATGGAATACCAATGAAGTTCAAAATACAGGGTGGCTTGAGATGGATTGTTTGCAAGGAAATGCACTTCCGCCACCTGCAGATCAGGGTTTCCCTTGCATAAATTGTCTGTGGAAATAGATCGTCGGAATAACCAAAAAACAGATATAAGGTTAAGTAGTAATATGAAAATGAAAAACGTGGCTGTGGCTTGTGCGCTGATGGCGGGAATGTCTTTTACTGCATCTTCTGCTTTCGCTGCAAAAAATGTTGAACCGACTAACGGTAAAATTCACTTCACTGGTTCTCTGGTTAATTCCGCATGCGGTCTGGCCCCAGAATCCAGCCCGGTGCAGGTTAATTTTGGTGAGATCCCAACTTCTCAGTTAAAAGACAACCAACGTGCTGGTGTTAAGCATGCCAAAATCGTTCTGCAGGGCTGCGATACAACTGTTGCGAAAACCGCCACAGTAACCTACACCCCGGCAACGATTGATACCGACAACAATGCGCTGGCTGCATTTACCTCGGGTACAGCAAAGGGCGCGGGCATCGGTATGATTGACAGTGGTAACCAGGACGTGAAATGGGGCGAAGCCGCATCTCAGGTCAACATTACCGATGGCGAAACCGACATTGATTTCGTTGCTTACCTGCAGGCCAACAACGCATCCGCAGCCGTAACCCCGGGTGACTTCGAATCTACCGTTAATTTCCAGATCGATTATCAGTAACGATCTGCTGCGGGCGCAATTATGCGCCTGCTTAACCCTTCCTGCGAATAACTGAAAGGAAATGCGGTGATGCCTGGATGGCGTATTTTACTGCTTTTTATCTTCATATCGCCTGCATGGGTTTTGGCTGACACCCATCGTCTTGTCAGTACGCCCGGCAAAATGCGCATGCGGGGAAATATTATTGAGGCTGCCTGTTATGTCGATCCACGCGACCGGTCGCTGCTGGTTGAATTTGATGACCTCTCAGCCAGAGATATTTCCGGAAAACCTGAAAAAGTATCTGCGCATGATTTCAGCATTCATTTGCTGGGATGTTCATTAGGGGATTCTCAACACCCCGGGAATCTGTTCCAACGCGCCAATATTACCTTTTCCGGCGCACCGGATAGTGACAATCCTGATTATCTGAGCGTGCAATCGGAAACTGAAAATTTAGCGATAGAAATATATGACGGCAAAGGCAAGCAAATTCATTTGGGTGAGCCATCACCGGATTATGCGCTTAACCCAGGGAAAAACACGCTCAATTTTACGGCTTATTTGATCTCCCGCGACGGAAGAATGACGTCTGGTGAATTTACTGCAGTCACGCATTTTGTTGTGAATTATCTCTGAGCTGCACAGCAATTCGGGTATCTGAAGGTTTGCGAACGAAAATGATCACGCTGAAAACAGATAAAAAACGTCTGGCGCTTTTAATTGCTCTGGTCTGTGCCTCTTCATGGGCTGAAGCGGATGAGTCTATTGAATTTAATACTGACGTCCTGGATGCCAGTGACAGACAAAATGTCGATTTACAGCGTTTTTCCGAAGGCAACTTTGTGACTCCCGGAGAATATCTGCTGGATGTTCGTATTAACAGCCAGGAGATTCCTCAGCAGTCGATCCGTTATATCGTTGATCCTGCCAACTCGCATAAATCCATGGCGTGCCTGACGCCGCAACAGCTCGAATTACTGGCGCTCAAAGAAGAGGCGCTGACCTATATTCATCCGATTAGCGCGACCTGCTATGACATTTCCCGCCTGCCGGGTGTGGTGCTGAATAATAGCGCAGGCGTACTGGACATTACCGTGCCTCAGGCATGGATGAAATATACCGATCCAGACTGGACGCCGCCGGAGCGCTGGGATAACGGCGTCGCGGGACTGATTTTCGACTACAGCGTTTCGGGCCAGGCCACACATTACGAACAAGGTGGCGATCATTACCGCTCACTGTCTGGTTACGGACAGACGGGCTTTAACCTCGGCGCGTGGCGCTTTCGTGGCCAGTATCAGGCCAATTATGCTTCAGATGAAAATCGTGGGCGTATCGACTGGGATCAGATCTATGCCTATCGCCCGTTACCGATGCAGGCTGCAAAACTGACGGTCGGTGAAATATATCTGAATTCCCAGGTGTTTGATTCAGTGCGATTTACCGGGGCTAACCTTGCCAGCGACGAGCGCATGCTACCACCGAATTTGCAGGGCTACGCGCCCGAAGTGCACGGCATCGCCCGCAGTAATGCGAAGGTCACCGTCAGTCAGCAGGGGCGTGTTATCTATCAAACCACCGTTCCTGCGGGGCCATTTAATATTCAGGATCTACACGGCTCGGTACGCGGCACGCTGGATGTTCGCGTCGAAGAGCAGGATGGCAGCGTACAAACCTTTCAGGTCAATACGGCAGATATCCCTTACCTGACGCGCCCGGGCTATGTTCGTTACAACGCCGCTGTCGGTAAGCCATCGCGTTATAACCACGACGTCCAGGGACCTGCATTTTATAGCGGTGATTTTTCATGGGGGGTCAGCAATGCGTGGTCACTGTACGGTGGCGCGTTGCTCACTGGCGATCGCTATAACGCCTGGTCGATGGGGATTGGGCGGGATTTGAGCTGGCTGGGCGCGCTGTCGGCTGATGCGACGCAATCCGTGAGCCGAGTGAAGCATCAGGCTGAACAAAAAGGGATGTCCTTTAAGCTCAGCTATGCCAAAACCTTTGATGAATACAACAGCGCCATCACCTTTGCCGGTTACCGTTTTTCACAGCGTAACTTCCGCACCTTCTCGCAGTTCCTCGACGAGCAGTATGAAAATAACAACAGCGCCGGCAACGAAAAAGAGATGTACACCATCACCGGTAACAAGACCTTTTTTGCTGACGACCCGCAATTAGCGACCACGCTGTACCTGACCTATACCCACCAGAATTACTGGGATCGTGGCTCTCAGGATCGTTACGGGGTGTCGATGGGACACAGCTTTTCGTTCGCAGGCATTCAGGGGATCAGCGCCAACCTTGCCGCTTACCGCTCTGAGTATCAGGGCAAACGGGACGACAGCCTTTCGCTGTCCATTTCGGTGCCATGGAGCGATGGCCGCTCAATGGATTATGAAGTGCAAAACAGCGGCAGCCAGACCAGTCAGATGGTTTCGTATTCCGATAACCGCGACCGTAACAATCCATGGCGACTGCGCGCAGGGGTTTCCGGTGAAGGGCACACCGCGTTTGATGGCTACTACAAGCATCGCAGCATGATGGCGGAACTGGAATCTAACGTCAGCTGGCAGCAATCACGTTATTTATCCGTTGGCGGCACGATGCGCGGCGGCTTTACCGCAACGCGTCATGGTGCGGCACTACACAACAGCCAGGCGTCGATGAATACCGCCAGGGTGATGGTTGATACCGACGGTGTGGCGAATGTACCGCTGAACGGCGAACAGGCGCACTCAAACCGCTTCGGTATTGCCGTCGTACCGGACGTCGTCAGCTATCACAGCTTTGATACCCGTATCGATGTGGATGCAATGGACGAGGACATTTCCGCGACCAAAGCCATCGTCACCAACACCCTGACGGAAGGCGCGATTGGTTATCAGCGCTTCGCCGTGGCGCAGGGGCAAAAAATGATGGCGCTGCTGCGCCTAAAAGATGGTTCGGTACCGCCGTTTGGTGCCGAAGTGTTTAACGCCAACGGTGTCAGCGTCGCCATGGTGATGGAAAACGGCATGGCCTGGATTGCGGGTGTGAATCCAGCCGAGCGTCTTTCTGTTGCCTGGGGCGGTCGCGCGCAGTGTCACTTACAGGTGCCGCAACAAATCAACCCGGAAGGTAACGTGCTGTTGCCTTGTGAATAATATCAATAACCTGAATGAATTTTGTCATGAAAAATCAAGCATTTTACTCCGTGCAGCGTTGGCTCAAACCCGTGGTCTGCGGTCTGCTTTTTATTACAGAGATCAACGCCTCATGGGCGGGCATTGCACTTGACCGTACCCGCCTGATCATCACCGGTGATGCGCGATCGGTCAGCGCGAACTTAACCAACACCAGTCCGAGCATTCCGTTTCTGGCTCAGTCGTGGGTGGAAGACGCCAATGGAACAAAAATTACCTCGCCGTTGATGGTTTTACCGCCGCTGCAACGGATTAACGGCGGGCAAAAGGGCATTGCGCGTGTGACAAAAACCAGCGGTATTAACGCTCTGCCGCAGGATCGCGAAAGTCTGTTCTACCTGAACGTGCGTGAAATTCCGCCCAAGCCGGATAAGCCGAACGTGCTGCAACTGGCGATGCAGTCGCGCATCAAACTGTTCTACCGTCCGACCGCCATCGTGCCGGAAACACCGGGCGCCGTGTGGCAAAACCAACTGGTCTTTCATAAGCAGGGGCTGCGCTGGAGTGTGGATAACCCAACGCCGTACTTCGTTACCTTAATCGGCTTAAGCCGCAAGCCTGAAGCGCAGGGCGGCGACAGGCTGACTGACTTCCCTGGGATTATGGTTTCACCAAAGTCCTCTCTCGATTTCAGCGTGACCGACGGCAGCGTTAGCCAGTTCAGCATGATGTATGTGAACGATTTTGGCGGTCATCCCGAATTGAAATTCAGCTGCACAGGCAATGTGTGTAAAGCATTGCCGATGGAGCAACAGCCCCGGTAACAGGATTCATAAATGAAAAAGATGCTTTGCGCTCTGCTGATGGCGGGCATGGCCTGCTCGGTTCAGGCCACAAGCGGTCGCCAGGATATGAGCAACGTGTCCGGCGAGTATGGCAACGTCCGCTTTCATGGTCGGGTGTTCGTTTCGCCGTGCGTGCTGGATATGGCCTCCCGCGATCAGACTATCGATCTTGGTGATATTTCCGCCAGCCGATTTCGCCAGGGCTGCGATCGCAGCGATCCGGTATTGGTCACGCTGTATCTGAATGGCTGTTTAAAGGGCTCCGGTCATACCTTAAGGGATTTCCCCGGGCAGACCAGTGAGATGCCTGAGCTTGCGCACAGCACGGTGGAGCGTGGTGTTTCGATGACGCTAATGGCTGAAGGCGCACCGGAAAACAGCGATTTGGGGCGCATTCGTGGCGATGTTCGCGGCGCGGGCATCCGACTACTGACTGAACGTAATCAGTTAATCCACCTGAACCAACCGCAACGCATGTGGATCCTCAAACCGGGCGATAACGCCATTCATTTTCTTGCCGCGCTGGAATCTTTTGGGCGAGAGGTGACCGCCGGAGAATTTAACGGTCTGGTCAGACTCAAGCTGGAGTATCTATGAGCGTATTACGTAAAACGCTGTTGTGGGTGGTGCTGGCAGGCTGTCCGTTGGCCGGGCAGGCATTTACACAGGGAGAAGGTGAGCCGGAAGGTGGGTCGCCGCATCAGTACGATATTGAACTGAGCTCGCTGGATGTCAGCAAAAACCACGTGGGGGGCAGAACGGAGCCGTTCCCATGGAATCTGGGCGGTTGGTATGTGGTGAATTTCTATTGCGAACAGGCTGACATCTCCCGAGCACCAATTTACTACACCACCACAACCACGATGCCGCCTTCAAATCAGGGGGCGAACCGTTTTCGGCTAAACGAGTATCTGGATGTGGAAGTTCAGGTGTGGGTTGCCGGGGGCTATAAAAAATATGTGCAGGCACCTTTTACCAACGTTTCAAACCGCAACAGCAACAACAGCTGTAAAAAGCGTAAGGGCTACACGCGAGCGACTAACGTTGAAAGCGGTTCAAAAGGGAAAGTGACGTTTATTGTCACTAAACCCATTATCAATGGCATCAATATCACTTCCCAGTCGCTGGTGGAGGTGGCCGGGCGTATGGGAAGCGCGGGACCTACGCCAACCACGGCGATTTCTCGCGTGGTGATTAAATCCGGGCTAATTACTGTCCCGGACAAATGCACCTTCAACCGGGGAGACAAAATCAGCATTGAGTTTGGCGATCTGCCTGGATCCGCTGCCCGGCTCAACGGCACTAACTACAGCAAGTCGGTCCCTATACATGTGGTCTGTGAAGGCGGGAGCTTCGATCAGGGCGCGCTGAACATTAATCTTGGTATACAAACGACCACGGCGTCAGGCACGGCGGGGTTTAACGGTAATCTCCTTGGCACGCTGAGCGGCGGACAAAAGCGCGACGATCTCGGCATTATGCTTAAAGACGAAAGTGGTGGCACCGTTGTGCCCAATCAATTCTACAACGTGAAGGGGTTTTACCAGAATCAGGGCGACTGGAATCTTACCGCCGCGCCGGTGGCAAAGCCGGGCGTGGGAAGCGTGAAAGAAGGTGAATTTGAAGCCTCTGCCACCGTTGTCGCGCAGTTTCAGTAGGGGGATGTCATGAGATTCTCGGCGTTATTCGCGACCAGTATGTTACTGCTAGGTGGCATGGCGCAGGCCGACACCAAACTGGTCGGCGGCGATATGTATTTTCACGGCACCATCAGAGCCCTGGCCTGCAGCCTTGCACCGGGAGGCGACAAAATCGAGGTCGATTTCAAGCAAATCGCGACACAGGATCTCTATCTCTCGGGGCGCAGTAAGCCGGAAAAATTCAGCATCCAGTTACGCGACTGCAACCCGGAGGTTTTCCGTGGGATCTCGGTTACCTTCAGCGGTCGTGAGGATGCGGAGCTGACCGATCATCTGGCGCTGGATAGCAGTGAACAAGGCGGTGCGTCAGGGATCGGGATTGGGATGAGCGAAGAGGACGGCACGGCAATCCGCCTTGATGAGAGCACGTCAGTTAAAGAGATAACAGAAGGCTCGATGACGCTGAATTTCTTGGCGTGGGTCGCAGCGGAGCCATCGGCGATAAAAAATCAGTCTCTCGAATACGGTCCGTTCAGCGCCAGCGGGACCTGGACGTTGAACTACCAGTAGCATGATGAACGTACTGAATCGCATTGCGCCGCTGCCTGCGCAGAAATTATTGCTCGGTATTAGTCTGTTTTTCTGGTGTGGGGCCATGCATCTCTACTGGCCGAACAACGGCGGCAGCGGTCTGTCGTTGCCGCTTAATATTACGAGCTGGATCTACGCTGTTGTACTGGCTGCAAGCGTATTGATGCTGGTGCCTCGTCAACGCTGGCGCATCACTGTGCCCGCTGCGGGTTTTACAGTCGGGGCGTTCATCCTGACGTTGCTTTGCCTGCTAACGCCTGATGTCTGGCAGGCCGAGGCACTGCTGGTGGCGGGGGCGTTACTGGGCGGTGTGAGCGTCTATCTGGTCACATTACAAATTCCGCTCACGGCAAACACCTTAACGGCACTGCTGGCTCTGCTATGGGGAGCGTGCGTCATTGAATGTCTGGCGTTTGTCTATCAGTACTGGCATTTGCCGGGCGTTGAATACTGGGAGTTTGCCTGGCGGCGCGGTACGCGACCCTACGGGATATTTCAGCAGGTCAACCTGATAGCCAGCTTCACGGCATGCGGTGTGCTGCTGTCAGCGCCGCTCTTTTTACGTCTGCACCGCGGGTATCGAATTGCCATTGGGATAGGCCTGGTAATGATGGGATTTGTGCTGCATGAATCTCAGTCGCAAACCGGCTACCTGTCTCTGGTAATCGGTGAAGTGCTGCTGCTGGCGGTTTTCCCGGCGCAACGGCGCACGCTGCTGCTGCTTCTACTGCCGCTGGCGTTAGGCGTAGCGATAGGGGCCACGGCCCGCCATTTTTTGTCTGTGGTCACGGTCGATCATCTGACGACTTCTCAAGTGCGCTGGACGGTGTTGAAAACGTCGCTGGCATTATTTGCCGAACGTCCGTGGATGGGGTGGGGCGTGGGCAGTTTTGCTGCCGTGTTTCTCGAACGCGCGGGGCCATTGGGGCTGGGCAGCATTTCGCATCCGCACAACGAACTTGTGCTGTGGTTGGTGGAGGGCGGTCTGGTTGGGCTGGCAGGGGCACTCTGTTTTATAGCGGGTGGTTTATGGCTCTGGCTGCACGGTAATTGCTGGCGTCGCGCCTGCCTGGTGGCGGCACTGCCGGTGGTTATTCATATGTTGACGGAATACCCCGTTAGGCAGTCAACGCCACACTGGCTGCTGTTGATCCTGTTGCTTCGATGTGCAGACAGCGCGCGAACGGGAATACGCCTGGCGCTTACGTCGACGTCGCTGATTCGCGCGGCAGGGTTTATCTCGTTACTGACCGTCGCGCCATTGCTGCTTCTCACGCTGCACACGCAACAGCAATTGACGCTGGTGGAGAGGCAGTCAACGCAGTGGCATCTTGCCGAACAGCTCCCTGTAGGAGGCTGGCTTCTTACCAGTCGCTATCGGTTTGATGTCCAGATGGGGTATCTGCAACGGTATCAGCGTACCCGGGACGCACGTTGGCTGGAGGCGGTTCGCCGCTGGGCGCCTGACTATGTGCGCGTTCACCCAGACCCTAATGTCTCCTTCACGCAAATCTTACTGGCGTTGCAACAGCGCGACCTGGGCGAGGCGCATCGTCTGGCGACGCGCTTTTGCCTGATATACCCAAACGATCGCCGTATCCCGTGGCTGCAGGATGCACGACGTCCTTTTAATAAAATAATGGAATGATATGAACAGATTCAGTGAACAGGCCCGTTATGTGCCAGAACTTCCCCGCAACGCCGAATTGCTGCGGATCACCGGGATCCGTTTGCAGCGCATTCATTTTTTTGATGACGCATCGCTGGATGTCTGTGAGGTGTTAAGCCAGGTACGCACACAGCTCCCACTGGATTTGTTTTTCAAGCACCTTTCCATCACGGCAAAACAGCAGCTTTTTCTATGGCAAATGCAGCGGGTGCTGGCCCTCTCTGGAAGCTATTCGCTGAATTTATCCGTCAGGATGCTGACTAGTCTGTCATGGATCACACGTCTCACAAAGCAGGTGCATCAGGGGAGGATTGTTATTGAAATTCAGGATCCGGGCTCGATGATGCGCCTGGATAAGGCAGAGCAGCAGGCTGTATGCATTGCCGTAAAAACGCTGGTGCGTCACGGGTTTCGCGTGTGGCTGGATGATGTTTCGCCTGAGCTATTTTTTGTCTGGCGGCTGTCGGGCATCCGTTTCGATGCCATCAAAATTGAAAGCGGAATGTTTCATCAGTTCAGAACATCGGAGTGGCAGTTGAGGGTTCTGGTCAATCAATTTCGTGGGCTGGGTGAACGGGTTGTCATTGAGGGAGTAGAAACGCCACAGGATTATGCCATTTGCCGTATGAGCGGCGCAGATGCTGTACAGGGCTTTCTGTTTGAGCAGGAAATTTTACCGAAAAGCCTGAATCATTGCTGACTCAGGCTCTGACAATTACTCGCTCAGCGTCTGTGCGATATCTTTTTGCACCTGCTGGCGCTGTTCTGGGGTCAGCACTTTGTTCAGGTCAAAATAGTATTTTACGCGATAATAACGCGCCTGCTGTTCGATGTTGCTGAACGCAGAAAGCTGTTTCTGAACGGCAGCTTCATCCCATTTCCCGGACTTGATGACGTCAATCAACGCGCCGTCTTTAACATCTTTCACCGAAATCTGGCTTACGTTGGTTTCAAGCTGCTGGTGCAGTTTTTTAATCTGCGCCACCTGGTCGTTGGTCAGCTTAAGATGCTGAACGACCGGGTCCTGAGCTGGAGCAGGAACATTGGATACGTTTGCTGCAAGCGTACTAAAAGAAGCGCCCGCTAAGGTAGCCGCCAGCAAAGTCATGCGTAAGAAGTTCTTCATTATTGAAATCCTGATAAGGAAATTATCGACATTGTCTGCCACTCGCTGGTTACGAGTGATTATCCTTTGCAGAATACGATGCCCGCCGCATGTCGCCACGCGAATTTGTTTTGCGGTTGGTTACGGAGTGAAACAATCCCGCCACAGGAAACGTAGTGCAGCGGGAGTGAAGGCGATAGTTATAGCGTAAACGGGTCGGCGTCCTGCCAGGCGGGAAACTTCTCGCGATACTCTCGCAGCGCTGAGAGTGACAGTTCGGCGTCAATGCGCGTGGCCTGATGCGGCTCGGCGGTGGCAATAATCTCACCCTGCGGATTAATCACCCGGCTGTCACCGCGATAATGATGCCCGTTACCGTCTGTGCCCACGCGGTTACATCCTGCTACATAAGCCTGGTTCTCAATCGCCCGTGCGGCAAGCAGAAGCTGCCAGTGCAGCGAACGCGGCGCAGGCCAATTGGCAACATACAACGCCAGGTCGTAATCGTTGCGATTACGCGACCATACCGGAAAACGCAGGTCATAACAGACCAACGGCAGAATGCGCCAGCCGCGCCATTCAACAATAACGCGCGCGTCACCTGCATGGTAATGCTGATGCTCGTCCGCCATGCGGAACAGATGGCGCTTGTCGTAGAAATGCACATTACCTTCGGGCTCAACCAGAAAAAAGCGGTTTACCGGGCCGCGTTCAGACTGGATAGCAGCGCTGCCCGCGATCAGGGCGTTGGTCTGTTGCGCCTTGACGAGCATCCAACTGACGACCTCTTCCTGCGGCAACGATTTATTTGCCGCTTCCATGGCAAATCCGCTGGTAAACATCTCGGGCAACACGATGACATCACGTCCGGCGACGGTTTCCAGTTGTCGGTCAAAATGGCGCAGGTTGGCCGGGCCATCCATCCAGATCAAGGGTTGTTGCAGCAGAGTAATTTTCAAACCAGGCACGATCGAGGCTCCTCGTTGAACAACATTTTGACACTGTAGCATGAGCATTAATGAAAATGTGGCAATAAAAAGCCCCGCATTAAGCGGGGCTAAACGTTGTGCGTATATCGTTATGCGGCTTCGACTTTACGCACTTTCTCTGGCAGCTTTACCGGCTGAGTCGCCAGCTCCTCGGGTTCAAAGTCATCCACGTTGATACTGCGCAGGCGGCTCGCTTCGGCTTTCACCAGAATCGCGGCTTCATCTTTATCAATCAGCCCTTTCGCCAGCGCATTGTGCGCCAGTTCGTCGAGACGGGTAAATGGCAGGTTTTTACCCAACTCTTTACAGATCCGCTGGTGGATAGGGTCGGCTGCAATGACATCCAGCAGCGCCTCTTCCAGCAAACCAACCGGGTTATGCTCGCTTGGCGTCAGATATTGACCGCGACCAATACGAGAACGAGTAGCACTCGGAACCTGCAAAATCTTCGCGACTTTATGGTCCAGCTTGTCAGACGGCGCGTCGTAGTGGCGACCGGTCGGGAAGATAACCACGTTCAGCAAGCCCGCGACCAGACGGTTCGGGAAGTTTTTCAGCAGATCGTCCATCGCCTGTTCCGCTTTGTACAACGCATCCTGAACGCCCCAGTGAACCAACGGCAGGTCCGCTTCATTACGGCCTTCATCGTCATAACGTTTCAGTACCGCAGAGGCCAGATACAGCTGGCTTAACACATCGCCCAGACGCGCGGAGATACGTTCACGGCGCTTCAGACTACCGCCCAGTACGGCCATGGACACATCTGAAAGCAGGGCCAGGTTGGCGCTCAAACGGTTCAGGTGCTGGTAGTAACGTTTGGTCGCATCGCCGGTTGGCGTGCTGCTGGTTAAGCCACGTGTCAGGCCAAGCCAGAAGCTGCGCACTTTGTTACTGCCAACGTGACCGATGTGTTTGAACAGCAGCTTGTCGAACGCATTCACATCGTTACTCTGTGCCGCAGCCATCTCTTCCAGAACATACGGATGGCAGCGAATAGCACCCTGACCGAAGATCATCATGCTACGGGTCAGAATGTTGGCACCTTCAACGGTAATGGCGATTGGCGCACCTTGATAAGCGCGGGCGAGGAAGTTGCTTTCGCCAAGCATAATGCCTTTACCGCCAGTGATATCCATAGCATCGATGATTGACTGCTGCCCGCGGTGGGTACAGTGATATTTCACGATAGCCGACAGCACCGCCGGTTTTTCACCCAGCATAATGCCGTAGGTAATCAGTGATGCCGCAGCGTCCATCACGTAGGCGTTACCGGCAATACGTGCCAACGGCTCTTCAATACCTTCCATCTTGCCGATGGAGATTTTGAACTGGCGACGAATGTGCGCATACGCGCCGGTGGCCATTGCGACCGATTTCACGCCGCCCGTCGAGTTAGACGGCAGGGTAATACCACGTCCTACAGACAGACATTCCACCAGCATGCGCCAGCCCTGACCGGCCATTTTCGGACCACCGATGATGTAATCAATCGGTACAAACACATCTTTGCCGAGGGTCGGACCGTTCTGGAACGGCACGTTCAGCGGGAAGTGACGACGCCCAATTTGTACACCCGGCGTTGAGGTTGGGATCAGCGCACAGGTAATACCGAGATCTTCTTCACCACCCAGCAGTTTTTCCGGGTCAGAGAGTTTAAATGCCAGACCCAGTACCGTGGCGATAGGCGCCAGCGTAATATAACGTTTGTTCCAGGTCAGGCGCATACCCAGCACCTGTTGGCCCTGCCAGTCGCCCATACAAACCACGCCGGTATCAGGGATCGCCCCTGCGTCGGAGCCTGCTTCCGGGCTGGTCAGAGCAAAGCATGGGATCTCCTGACCGCGAGCCAGACGCGGCAGGTAATGATTTTTCTGCTCTTCGGTGCCGTAATGTTGCAGCAGTTCGCCTGGGCCTAATGAGTTAGGTACGCCAACGGTGATCGCCAGGATCCCGGAAACGCCGGAGAGTTTCTGCAGAACGCGAGCCTGAGCATATGCAGAGAATTCCAGCCCGCCGTACTCTTTCTTAATGATCATCGCGAAGAAGCGGTGTTCTTTCAGATATGCCCACAGTTCCGGCGGCAGATCCGCGAGTTCGTGAGTGATCTGGAAGTCGTTCGCCATGCGGCACGCTTCTTCCACTGGACCATCAATAAACGCCTGTTCTTCAGCGGTCAGATGCGGTTGAGGATAGTTATGCAGTTTTTTCCAGTCAGGCTTGCCCTGGAACAGGTCACCTTCCCACCAGGTTGTACCCGCATCAATCGCTTCTTTCTCAGTACGCGACATCGGTGGCATGACTTTACGGAAGCCGCGGAACACCGGCGCAGAGATCATGGATTTGCGCATCGGTGTAAAGTTAAACGGCACGAGGATAATGGCCAGAGGAACCAGCAGCCAGACTGACCACAGGCCAGCCACGCCAAGCGCAGCCGTCCAGGCGAGCAAAATTAAGCTGCTGAGGAATAAGCTCACGCGGTGATAAAACAGAACGCTGAGCAGAACAACCGTAGCGATAATACTCAAAATCATCATAACGAAAAGCTCCCTTGCTTGTAGGAGGTCTGACCACTTGTGATGATATGTTTGTAGTGGATGTAAATTCTTTTAGCAATGTGTTTACAAAATAATTACAACAAAGCTCACATTGTTGCTGTTTTAACCGGCACAAAAAATCAAAAGCGACAGCCATTCCTGTCTGGATAATTTTCTGTAGTAGGAAATATCAACATGCGTTGTTAAGGTAATGAACGTGTTAATTCTGAGAAATTGTTCCGTTCACTTTGCGTTTATCGCCACTCTGCAGCACCAATATTTGTGAACGTGTTAAGGGTGCTATCGCTGCACCCTTAACAATCCCGGCTCCTGGCGGGAAAATTGTTGCTGCGCAATACCCTCCGCTTATTCCTTCAGGCTACCGGGCCGGGCGCGAGGTAGCGTCCCTGCAAAACGCGCCCTGAGCCAGCATTCATGCTGGCTCTCCCGGCCTTACGGAAACACGTCGGCAATTTTCAGCCGGACCAGCCCACACCTGATCATCGCCGCCGTTTTTTCAAACAGCGAAACAGAAACACCTGAAATTAAGAGAGTTGAAGCGATACCCTCGGTCCGGCTGAAAATTGATGAGGCGTTGACGGCTGACCGGGGTCGTCCGCAGGGATGCGGACGGAGGGGATGGCCTGCAGGGATGCAGGCTCGGCCCCGACCCGAAAGGCAGACGGAATAAGACGAATGAATCGCATAGCGACGATTTTCCCGCCGGGAGCCCGGGTTGCAAGGGTGGTGGCGGTGAGCCACCCTTGTACGTTCACGTAAATAGCGATATCAGAGTAGCAATGAACATAAGGTGAACGTAACCCTGTTCAAAGATAAAATATTCTCCTTGCATGATTCACTTGCAGTCATTATGACCATTCCTGTGGCTTGTACTTCTCGCTGGTAGCGCTATCCGGTACACTGCATCTTGTCATTTACATTCATGCTGAAGGATATCCTCATGTACCAGGATCTTATTCGTAACGAACTGAGCGAAGCGGCGGAAACGCTGGCTAATTTTCTTAAAGATGACGCCAATATTCACGCCATTCAGCGCGCGGCGGTCCTGTTGGCAGACAGCTTTAAAGCGGGCGGTAAGGTGCTTTCTTGCGGTAACGGCGGTTCCCATTGCGACGCGATGCACTTTGCCGAAGAGCTGACCGGACGCTATCGTGAAAACCGTCCTGGTTACCCTGCTATCGCTATCTCTGACGTCAGCCATATCTCCTGCGTCAGCAACGATTTTGGTTACGATTATGTGTTCTCTCGCTACGTAGAAGCCGTGGGTCGTGAAGGTGATGTCCTGCTAGGCATCTCGACTTCGGGTAATTCCGGTAACGTAATTAAAGCGATTGCCGCAGCGCGTGAGAAAGGGATGAAAGTGATCACCCTGACCGGTAAAGATGGCGGAAAAATGGCGGGCAGCGCGGATATCGAAATTCGTGTGCCGCACTTTGGCTACGCTGACCGTATTCAGGAAATTCATATCAAAGTGATCCATATTCTGATCCAGCTGATCGAAAAAGAGATGGTTAAACCATAAGAAGACGATTGCCGGATGGTGGCTGAAGCCTCATCCGGCCTACATGAGCGCCACGTAGGCCTGATAAGCGCAGCGCCATCAGGCAGTTCACGGTTTTAAGGTAGGTGATGTATGTGCGAACTGCTCGGGATGAGCGCCAATGTGCCAACCGATATCTGCTTTAGCTTCACCGGGCTGGTTCAGCGCGGCGGAGGGACCGGGCCGCACAAAGACGGCTGGGGTATTACGTTTTATGAAGGTAAGGGCTGCCGTACGTTTAAAGATCCGCAACCCAGCTTTAATTCGCCTATCGCCAAACTGGTACAAGACTACCCCATCAAATCCTGTTCCGTGATTGCCCATATTCGTCAGGCGAACCGTGGCGAAGTGGCGTTGGAAAATACCCATCCCTTTACCCGCGAATTGTGGGGACGCAACTGGACCTATGCTCATAATGGACAGCTCAGTGGCTATAAATCGCTGGAAACCGGAAATTTCCGCCCGGTCGGGGAAACCGACAGCGAAAAAGCTTTCTGCTGGCTGCTCCACAAGCTGACGGAGCGTTATCCGCGCACGCCTGGCAATATGACGGCAGTGTTTAAATACATCGCGATGCTGGCAGGAGAACTGCGGGAGAAGGGCGTCTTCAACATGTTGTTGTCTGACGGACGCTATGTGATGGCCTTCTGTTCGACCAACTTGTTTTGGATCACGCGTCGTGCGCCGTTTGGCGTGGCGACATTGCTGGATCAGGATGTGGAAATCGATTTTAGTTCAGAGACCACACCCAATGATGTGGTCACCGTGATTGCCACTCAACCGTTAACCGGCAATGAAACCTGGCAAAAGATTATGCCAGGCGAGTGGGCATTATTTTGTCTCGGGGAGCGTGTAGTTTGATGCCAGTTGCGGCTGAACCACTTCGTGACTCAACGGCTTGCTGACGACGTAACGACCATCGATGACGGAGACGGTCGGTGGTTTACGTGTTTGTTCAAAGTAATCGTATCCCGGCTTTAACTGGGCCCAGAAATCTTTGTAATACGAGAACTTATGGCGCTGCATGTTGGCATCGGTCATGCGGAACGGGTAAATGCTAACCTGTACGCTGGACTGCCCGAACACCAGAGCACCTGTCACAAACTGGAAAATCTCATCAATGCCGTTGTCGGTCATTGCGTAGCAGCCGACGGAAACACAGGCACCGTGGATCATCAGGTACTTACCTTCATAACCGTGTGCGCGGTCGTAGGCATTAGGGAAACCAATGTTAATCGCTTTATAGAAGCGACTATCTGGTTTCAGCTGTCCACGCTGAACGCTGTAAAACCCTTCCGGACTTTTGAAATCACCCTGACGCTGCTTCGGACCTAAGCCACCAGAATAATTACAGATCTTATAACTGTCGAGCAACTGATACTGTTCGCCCATCTTGACGTACAGATCCAAGGTTCGCTCTTCTTTGAAGATCTGGATATAAACGGGGGAGCCCATTAATTGCTGCTTATATTCTTTGCTGACAGGCGTAGTCGGGCTGCTGCTGCTCAGCAAACCGGCAAATGAAACGCACGGCAATAAAAGCATCGCAAGAAAAAATGCGATTTTACGCATACTGCTTATTCCTTGATAAAACGATCACACACGCCAGGACGGCAAAAAGAATCCCCAAATCGGATAAATCTGGATCTGGAGCGCTCACATTAGCACCAAGAGAGTTTTTCGCAAGTCTCTCGTGCGGCGTTTACACTTTAGTTTTTCTTTATACGGAAAATTGCGCTTAAAGGCAGTCAGACACTGGCGTATTTTGCTGGTTACTGCGCTTCATTGGGTCTTAATCGTGCTGGATGGATAATGGGTCAGGAACGGCCCAGCATTAGGTACAACCAGACTTCTCACAACATAAAAATACTGTATACTTAAACAGTGATGTGGGAGACAAACGATGCGTAAAATCATACATGTCGATATGGACTGCTTTTTCGCGGCGGTGGAAATGCGCGACAACCCCGCCCTGCGTGATATTCCCATTGCTATTGGCGGCAGTCGAGAACGTCGGGGGGTCATCAGCACGGCCAATTACCCGGCGCGCAAATTTGGCGTGCGTAGCGCAATGCCAACTGGAATGGCATTAAAGCTGTGTCCGCATCTCACTTTATTACCTGGTCGTTACGAGGCCTATAAAGAAGCCTCCCGCCAGATTCAGGCTATTTTCTCCCGCTATACCTCGCTGATAGAACCACTTTCGCTGGATGAAGCCTATCTGGATGTGACCGACAGCACCCACTGCCACGGCTCAGCTACGCTGATCGCTCAGGAAATCCGCCAGACAATTTTTAACGAGTTACAGTTAACCGCCTCTGCCGGAATTGCGCCGGTAAAATTTCTGGCAAAAATAGCTTCCGATCTCAACAAACCCAATGGGCAATATGTGATTACCCCTGCCGATGTTCCTGAATTTCTCAGAACATTGCCGTTAGGCAAAATTCCCGGCGTTGGCAAAGTCTCCGCCGCTAAGCTGGAATCAATGGGATTACGTACCTGCGAAGATGTTCAAAAATACGACCTGGCAATGCTGCTCAAACGCTTCGGCAAGTTTGGTCGTGTGCTGTGGGAGCGCAGTCAGGGGATTGACGAACGGGACGTCAACAACGACAGGCTGCGTAAATCCGTCGGCGTGGAGCGTACGCTGGCGGAAGATATTCACGAGTGGTCGGAGTGTGAGGCGATAATTGAACGGCTCTATCCTGAGCTGGAACGGCGTCTGGCAAAGGTAAAGCCGGATCTGCTGATCGCTCGCCAGGGGATAAAACTCAAGTTTAATGATTTTCAGCAGACTACGCAGGAGCACGTCTGGCCGCGCTTAAATAAAGATGACTTAATTACGACAGCGCGCAAGACCTGGGACGAGCGTAGGGGAGGGCGAGGTGTCAGGCTGGTGGGGTTACACGTCACGCTGCTGGATCCACAAATGGAAAGACAGCTACTGTTGGGGCTGTGATTCAGAACAATTGCCGGATGTCGGCGTAAACGCCTTATCCGGCCTACAAACCAGCGTGCAGGCCAGATGGCTACGTAACAACTTTATCCGGCCTACAAATCAGCATGTAGGCCAGATAAACGTAGCGTCATCCGGCATTTAGCGCAGAATCTTACTTCGCCGGAATAGACTTCAGCAGTTCAGTCAGCAGCGTCCAGTAATGGCCGACGCTTTCGATATGAACCTGCTCATCCGGGGAGTGCGGACCGGTGATAGTTGGCCCGATGGAAACCATGTCCATATCTGGATACGGTTTCTTGAACAGACCACATTCCAGACCAGCGTGGATGATCTGGATATTCGGCGTTTTGTTGAACAGACGCTGATAGGTTTCACGAACCAGGTGCATAACCGGAGAGTTAGCATCCGGCTGCCAGCCTGGGTATCCGCCTTTTGCCTGGGTTTTCGCGCCAGCCAGTTTACCCAGTGAATCCAGCATGCTCACCACGTAGTCTTTACCGCTGTCGATCAGGGAACGGATCAGGCAGTGAATTTCAACGTTGTCGTCAGTCATGGTGACAACGCCGACGTTCAGAGAGGTCTCTACCACGCCTTTGGCGACGTCAGAGTTGCGGATTACGCCGTTCGGGGTGGCGTTCAGCAGACGCACAAAGCTGTCGCGAGACTGAGCGGTCAGCGCGGCTTTGTCTTGAGTTACGGCATCCAGCAGCAGAGCCAGGTTCTTCTCTTTGGCTTCCAGTTCGTTTTTCAGGATTTCCTGATAGGTGTTGACCAGCGCTTTTAACGCATCAACTTTATCTGCAGCCACGGCGAGGGTGGCAAAGGCTTCACGCGGAATCGCGTTACGCAGCGTACCGCCGTTGAAATCAACCAGACGCAGATCCAGCTCTTCAGCGTGGCCCGCCAGGAAGCGTACCAGCAGTTTGTTCGCGTTACCGAGACCCACGTGGATTTCGCCGCCGGAGTGACCGCCTTTCAGGCCTTTTAACGTCAGCTTAAAGCTCTGGAATCCAGCCGGGATTGCTTCACGGGACAGCGGCAGGTTAGAGGTAAAGTCGATACCGCCTGCGCAACCCATGTAGATCTCACCTTCTTCTTCTGAGTCGGTGTTGATCAGGATATCTGCCTGCAGCCAGTTAGCCTGCAGACCAAACGCGCCATCCATACCCGCTTCTTCGGTCATGGTCAGCAGCACTTCCAGCGGACCGTGTACTACGCTGTCATCAGCCAGAACGGCCAGCGCAGACGCCATACCGATGCCGTTATCCGCACCCAGCGTAGTGCCACGGGCTTTCACCCATTCGCCGTCAATATAAGGCTGGATAGGATCTTTAGTGAAGTCATGCACGGTGTCGTTGTTTTTCTGCGGGACCATATCCAGGTGCGCCTGCAGAACGACCGGCTTGCGGTTTTCCATGCCTGCGGTAGCGGGTTTGCGAATCAGGATATTACCGACTTGATCGCGCTCGACGTGGAAACCTTTCTCTTGGGCCCAGCTCAGAATGTGTTCAGCGAGCTGCTCTTCATGATAGGACGGATGAGGAATAGAACAGATTTTGGCAAAAATATCCCATAGCGGTTGCGGGGATAATTGAGACAGTTCAGACACGTTGAGTCTCCTTGGCGATGTCCTACAAAACTTGCTTGCAGGCCACGGGGTTAGCAGAATTAAAAACACCACAAGTCAGGCTTGCGCGATGCGATTGAGAATACCACTTTCTCCGCTGACGGCTAGCATAAAGCATGCAAAAAGAGGCGCGGATTCCGCGAAACACTGGTTTTTAGTGCGTCAGATCTCTATAATCTCGCGCAACCTATTTCCCCCTCGAACACTTTTTAAGCCGTAGATAAACAGGCTGGGACACTTCACATGAGCGAAAAATACGTCGTCACCTGGGACATGTTGCAGATCCATGCGCGTAAACTGGCAAGCCGCCTGATGCCTTCTGAACAATGGAAAGGCATTATTGCCGTTAGCCGTGGTGGTCTAGTGCCGGGCGCATTGCTGGCGCGTGAATTGGGTATTCGTCATGTCGATACCGTATGCATCTCCAGCTACGATCACGACAACCAGCGCGAACTGAAAGTGCTGAAGCGTGCCGAAGGCGACGGTGAAGGTTTCATCGTAATCGATGACCTGGTTGACACCGGAGGTACCGCCGTTGCGATCCGCGAAATGTATCCTAAAGCGCATTTCGTCACTATCTTCGCTAAGCCGGCTGGTCGCCCGCTGGTGAATGATTATGTTGTTGATATCCCTCAGGATACCTGGATTGAGCAGCCGTGGGATATGGGCGTAGTGTTCGTCCCGCCGATCTCTGGCCGCTAATCTAAAAAGTTTTCAACGCCTGGCAACTGCCGGGCGTTGTTCTTTTTGTGCTGTGTCAGGTTACACTATGCCTTAGTGAGTACTCATGGAGGCTGCAATCATGTCACAGGCTAACCTCAGCGAAGTCCTGTTTAAACCCCGCTTCAAACACCCTGAAACGTCAACACTGGTTCGTCGTTTTAATCACGGCGCGCAGCCGTCCGTACAATCTGCCCTGGATGGCAAAACCATTCCGCACTGGTATCGCATGGTGAATCGCCTGATGTGGATCTGGCGCGGCGTCGACCCGCGTGAAATCCTTGAGGTGCAGGCACGTATCGTGATGAGCGAAGCCGAGCGTACAGATAAAGAACTCTACGATACGGTTATCGGCTATCGCGGTGGGAACTGGATCTATGAGTGGGCGAAGCAGGCGATGGACTGGCAACAGAAAGCGTCTATGGAAGAGGATCCGCAGGTGAGCGGACGCCACTGGCTGCATGCGTCTACGTTGTACAACATTGCCGCTTACCCACACCTGAAAGGCGATGAGCTGGCAGAGCAGGCACAGGCTTTGGCGAATCGCGCCTATGAAGAGGCCGCACAGCGATTGCCGGGCACGCTGCGTGAGATGGAGTTTCCCGTCGCTGGCGGTGCGCCGATCACCGGCTTCTTACATATGCCAAAAGGTGACGGTCCGTTCCCGACGGTGCTGATGTGTGGTGGCCTCGATTCCATGCAAACGGATTACTACACCCTGTATGAGCGCTATTTTGCCCCACGGGGTATAGCCATGCTGACGCTGGACATGCCGTCGGTTGGGTTCTCGTCAAAATGGAAACTGACTCAGGATTCCAGCCTGCTGCATCAGCATGTATTAAAAGCGCTGCCTAATGTTCCCTGGGTGGATCACACCCGCGTGGCAGCCTTCGGTTTCCGCTTTGGCGCTAACGTAGCGGTACGTCTGGCGTATCTGGAATCATCGCGCCTGAAGGCGGTGGCCTGTCTGGGGCCAGTGGTTCATGCGTTGCTTAGCGACCCGCAGCGTCAGGCGAGCGTCCCGGAAATGTACCTTGATGTACTGGCTAGCCGCCTGGGGATGCACGACGCCTCCGATGAAGCGCTGCGCGTTGAGCTTAATCGCTATTCATTAAAAGTGCAGGGCCTGCTGGGGCGACGCTGCCCGACGCCAATGCTCTCGGGATTCTGGAAGAACGATCCGTTTAGCCCGGAAGAAGAGTCACGTTTAATCACATCTTCATCTTCAGACGGTAAGCTACTGGAGATCCCCTTCAACCCGGTGTATCGCAATTTTGACAAAGGGTTGCAGGAAATAACCGGTTGGATCAATCAGAGATTGTGTTAAAAGTTTGCTAAATTTTAGCGATTTGGTAAAACAGGTGCTTCACCTAAGGAGATCGTAATGACGTTACCGAGTGGGCATCCGAAAAGTAGATTGATCAAGAAATTCACCGCGCTTGGCCCGTATATCCGGGAAGGGCAGTGCGAAGATAATCGATTTTTTTTCGATTGTCTGGCTGTTTGCGTCAACGTGAAACCCGCCCCTGAGAAACGCGAGTTCTGGGGCTGGTGGATGGAACTGGAGGCGCAGGAAAAACGTTTCACATACAGCTATCAGTTTGGTTTGTTTGATAAAGACGGTAACTGGACGGCGGTGCCGGTGAAAGAGACTGAAGTGGTAGAGCGACTGGAATACACCTTACGTGAATTCCATGAAAAATTACGTGGCTTGTTGACGACGCTGAATCTGGCGCTGGAACCTGCTGACGACTTTAAGGATGAACCGGTTAAGTTAACGGCATAATGAACAGTAAAATGCCGGATGGCGGCGCAACCCCATCCGGCATTTTTTTATGCTATACCCTAAATAATTCGAGTTGCAGGAAGGCGGCGACGCAGCGAATCCCCAGGAGCGTACATAAGTACGTGACTGGGGTGAGCGAGGAAAGCCAACGCACATGCAGCTTGAAATATGACGGGTATAATTAGAACTGGTAGACCATACCGACAGCAACGATGTCATCATCGTTGATGCCCAGTTTATTATCGCTATCCAGCTGGTTGATTTTATAGTCAACAAACGCGGACATATTTTTGTTGAAAAAATACGTTGCGCCCACGTCGATATAATTCACCAGGTCTTCATTGCCGACGCCTTCAATATCTTTCCCTTTAGAAAGCACATAACCCAGTGACGGACGCAGACCAAAGTCAAACTGGTACTGAACAACCGCTTCGAAGTTCTGTGTTTTATTGGCGAAGCCGCCGGAAATTGGCGTCATATTGCGTGTTTCAGAATAGAACGTCGCAATATAAATATCGTTAGCATCATATTTTAAGCCGGTTGCCCAGGCTTCAGCTTTATCACCCGTACCGCGAGTTTGCAGATTCTGCTGGTTGGTACGATCGGAGTTGGTATAAGCGCCGCTCACCGCGAAATCGCTGCCGCCAAAGTCATAGGTAACAGAAGTACCAAAACCGTCGCCGTTCTGTTTTTTCACATCGCGATCCTGGTTTTTACCCTGGTATTGCAGGGTCAGATCCAGGCCATCCACGACGCCGAAGAAGTCGGTGTTACGGTAAGTTGCCAGACCGCTGGCGCGTTTGGTCATAAAGTTATCGGTCTGTGCGGAGGAGTCGCCACCAAATTCCGGGAACATATCGGTCCAGGCTTCCACGTCATACAGCGCGCCCAGGTTACGACCATAATCAAACGAGCCAAAATCTTTTAATTTCACACCAGCGAAGGCCAGACGTGTTTTTTGTTGGTTAGAGTCGCTTTCAGCTTTATTGCCGGCAAACTCTGCTTCCCAACGACCATAACCGGTTAGTTGATCGTTAATTTGCGTTTCACCTTTAAAACCTAAACGGATATAGCTTTGGTCACCATCTTTGCTGTCATAATCCGTCATGTAATGCATGGCTTTTACTTTGCCGTACAAATCCAGCTTATTGCCGTTCTTGTTATACACTTCCGCTGCCTGTACGGATGCCGACGCAACAATTCCCATCACCACTAATGCCAGAGTGCTCTTTTTCATTTTCATTCCTGATTAAAAGTACGCGCTAATATTCACTGGGTGTGATCCCCGTTAAAAGACAGGAGGGTTTTTAACGTCTGGCAATGAACGTTTTATGACAAAGTAAGAATATTTTTAAAAAAGGATGTTTTTTTGTTTCTGTAATAAATGCGTCAAAATCTGCCGCTACGCTTGCTGATCCTGCGCAATAAAATTTCATGCTTTGTGCGCTGGTTGTTGGCAACCGGGGCCAGTCCTGCTAAAACGTTCGTTTGATATCATTTTCCCCAATTTTGAATGGCAGAGAATCATGAGTGACAGCCAGACGCTGGTGGTAAAACTTGGCACCAGTGTGTTAACGGGCGGATCCCGCCGCCTGAACCGCGCCCACATCGTAGAACTGGTTCGCCAGTGCGCGCAGCTCCATGCCGCAGGGCATCGTATTGTTATCGTTACCTCTGGTGCGATTGCCGCCGGACGTGAGCATCTTGGTTACCCGGAGCTCCCGGCAACGATAGCTTCGAAACAGCTGTTGGCGGCGGTCGGGCAGAGCCGACTGATTCAACTGTGGGAACAGCTGTTCTCGATTTACGGTATTCATATCGGGCAGATGCTGCTGACGCGTGCAGATATGGAAGACAGAGAGCGCTTCCTCAACGCCCGCGATACGCTCCGCGCGCTGCTGGATAACAACATTGTTCCTGTCATTAATGAGAATGACGCCGTAGCGACCGCCGAGATTAAAGTCGGCGATAACGACAACCTCTCCGCGCTGGCGGCAATTCTGGCTGGAGCCGATAAGCTGCTGCTGTTGACCGATCAGCAGGGGCTGTTCACCGCCGATCCACGCACCAACCCGCAGGCTGAGCTGATTAAAGACGTGCACGGCATTGATGATGCGCTGCGCGCCATTGCCGGGGATAGCGTCTCAGGTCTGGGAACCGGCGGCATGGGCACAAAACTGCAGGCCGCCGATGTCGCATGCCGCGCCGGGATTGACACCATTATTGCCGCAGGCAGCAAGCCGGGCGTGATTGGCGACGTGATGGAAGGCGTTTCCGTTGGGACGCGTTTTCATGCTCAAGCCTCTCCGCTGGAGAACCGTAAACGCTGGATCTTCGGCGCTCCGCCTGCCGGAGAGATTACCGTCGATGAGGGCGCGACCGCAGCAATTCTGGAACGCGGCAGCTCATTACTGCCAAAAGGCATTAAAAGCGTGACAGGTAACTTTTCTCGTGGTGAAGTGATCCGTATCTGCAATCTTGAAGGGCGCGATATTGCCCACGGCGTCACCCGCTATAACAGTGACGCGCTGCGCCGTATTGCCGGACACCACTCACAACAGATCGACACCATCCTGGGCTATGAATACGGTCCGGTTGCTGTCCATCGCGACGACATGATCACCCGTTAAGGAACAGGCATATGCTGGAACAAATGGGCATTGCTGCCAAAGCCGCGTCATACAAGCTGGCGCTGCTCTCCAGTCGCGAAAAAAATCGCGTACTGGAAACCATTGCTGATGAGCTGGAAGCGCAAACGGAAAGCATCCTCAGCGCGAACGTACAAGATGTTGAGCAGGCGCGAGCCAACGGCCTGAGCGAAGCGATGCTTGACCGCCTGGCGCTGACGCCGGCGCGTCTGAAAGCGATTGCTGACGATGTGCGCCAGGTCTGTAATCTTGCCGACCCGGTAGGGCAGGTGATTGACGGCGGCCTGCTGGATAGCGGTCTGCGTCTGGAGCGTCGTCGCGTCCCGCTGGGCGTGATTGGCGTGATTTATGAAGCGCGTCCAAACGTCACCGTTGATGTTGCCTCACTGTGCCTGAAAACCGGCAATGCGGTGATTCTGCGCGGTGGGAAAGAGACCTACCGGACCAACGCCGCCACCGTGGCGGTTATCCAAAAGGCGCTGGAAGCCTGCGGTTTACCCGCGGCTGCCGTACAGTCAATTGATAACCCGGACCGCGCGTTGGTCGCTGAAATGCTGCGGATGGATAAGTACATCGATATGCTGATCCCTCGCGGTGGCGCGGGTCTGCATAAGCTGTGCCGTGAGCAGTCGACGATCCCGGTCATCACCGGCGGTATTGGCGTATGCCATATTTATGTTGATGATACCGCGGAGATCGCCCCGGCCCTGAAGATTATCGTTAACGCCAAAACCCAGCGTCCAAGCACCTGTAACACTGTAGAAACTCTGCTGGTGCATCAGGATATTGCTGAGCGTTTCCTGCCTGCGTTAAGCCAAAAGATGGCGGATAGCGGTGTTACGCTGCACGGTGATGAAATTGTGATGCAGGTTCTGCATGGCCCTGCCAAACTGGTGCCACTAAAACCGGAAGAGCTGGATAACGAGTTTCTGTCTCTGGATCTGAACGTTGTGGTGGTCGAAAATATGGATGGTGCTATCGCCCATATTCGCGAACACGGTACCCAGCACTCGGACGCCATACTGACGCGCACGCTCAGCAACGCCAACCGTTTCGTGAATGAAGTGGACTCTTCTGCCGTGTATGTAAACGCCTCTACTCGTTTTACCGATGGCGGCCAGTTCGGACTGGGTGCGGAAGTGGCGGTGAGCACGCAAAAACTGCACGCACGTGGCCCAATGGGACTGGAAGCACTGACCACATATAAGTGGGTTGGCTTCGGTGACGACACGATTCGTGCGTAAATGAAACTGGGTGATGTAATAATAGCCATCTGATTTAAAAAGCTATTAAGGCATCACCCAGTTAATTCTAATCTTCACCCCGCTGCCGCATTTTTTATCCTGCGTTTTTAACATCATCCGCACCCGTCTGGTTCTGACCTATGCATTCTCTGGCGCCAGGAAGGCTGCGGATCACAGAATTTTCCCTGCCTGCATGAATTTTCCTGGTCTTCGTTTCACGTATTGTTCCCATGGCCCGATCTATTAGAATCAATCTCATTTTTATGAGGAGTTGTTGCGTGAAATCGGATATTCACAAACTAAGCATTCCTGTTGTGCCGCTTGGCAACCCGTTTCCTCCCCGTCATTGTTCGCTGTGCCCAAAGGGAGCGGCGATTGATCGTGATAATCAATACAAATTAATAGACAAAAGAAGGCGGTTTAAAGCTGGGGAGATACTCGCTCGGCAGGATGAAACCGCGGATATGCTTTTTGTTATCCATGAGGGGTACTGCAAGTCCAGCGTGGAATGTGGCGATAACGTTTTTATCAGCCGCTTTTATGTTCCGGGAGATATCATGGCGCTGGATGCTGTCGAAGGGGGGAAGTACCTGACAACGATTAAGGCGGCAACGGCTGCGGAAGTTTGCCACATTGATATTGCGCGGTTGTTCAAGGTAGCAGAGAAGGAGCCTTCGGTTGCTGCCGCAGTCATCAAGTTTCTCTGCAGGGATAATGGATTCATTGTTGAAAAACTGCGGCGCTATGCGAATAAACATGCTGAGGCCAGGATCGCGGCTTTCCTGGTGGAATTTTACGAGATGCATTTGCGCATCGGCAGGCCAGAAACGACGCTTCGCTTGCCATTTTCTCGCGAGGAAATTGCCAGTTATCTCGATCTTAAAATTGAAACCGTTAGCCGCTCATTAAAATCTCTTGAACAGCAGAATTTGATTACCTTACATAGGGTACGTACCGTAACAATTAATAGTTATCTTGGTTTAAAACGTTTTATCTAATTTTCTATTTAACGATAATCATTATCTCTCCTGATAAGCCAGGAATATTCATTTTATATGGAAAATTCCTGGTTTTAATTTTGTCAAATAATTATCAATTAGAATGTAGTTTCTGTAGGTGAATGATTTTTTTATAAGAATATTCCCTCGCAAATGGATATATCATGAGAATTTTCTTGCGGCGTTAAAAATTTAGCATAATTGCAACAAATAATAAGCATTATAGAGAAACTATGGAGGTGTTAATTATCTTTATGTTTTGTAAGGGTTTTGCTCTCGTGGTGTTTGTATGATCTTTTTGATATTTATCAAAAACATAAAAAAGATGAATTGTTTGATTTGTCCTATTTATTTGGGTGATAGTTCTGAGTCATGGTGTTATTTAAGTAAATTAAACTTAGGAAACTTCTTATATTATCGTTTTAGTGGGAAAATTCTTAGTCTTTTTGTAATTTTTGCGTTTCAGGGTTTGTTGAGATGTTACTTAATTCAAATGATAATTTTTGGGCGCGGCAATTCTGGCTCGCAATTAATGGAACCGCTGGAGTGACTTAATAATAAGACTCGGTGGTGAGTTTGTTCTTAGGAGAAGATAAAAATGAAAAAATTATTATTAGTGACCTCTCTGGCGTCTGTATTTGTTGCGGCAAATGCAATGGCAGATGTCACTGCTTCTGCAACGGCCTCGTGGGACGCGACGGCAACAAAAGATACCACCAGCATGTTGGTCGTCACTCCGCTGAACTCTTTGACTTTCCAGTATGCGGAAGGTCTGAATGGCTTCAACTCCCAGGATGGCGCGTTTGATGTGACTATTCAGGGCCAGGAAACGGCAACTGATTTTGAACTGACCGCTCAGATTATTAGCAATACTCTGACCAACGCCAGTGGTGATGCGTCTACCCTGAACGTAGGGGTGGCATGGAATGGCACCGCGTTGACTAATTCATCAGATACTGTCCTGGTAAATTCCAGCTCGACTTCTGGTCTTGAAAGCCTGATGGCTGATGGCGCTTACAACGGTGCTGACCGCGTCAGCGATCAATCCAACTTCAAATTCACCATTGCGTCTGCGACTTCTGATGGTAGCACGCCGGTAACGGATTACTCTGCACTGCCAGACGGCTATTGGACTGGGGATGTAAAAGTACAGTTCAATGCAACCTGGACGACTCCGTCCGCCTAAGAAATAAAAGTTCGGGAGGAGAACTTCTCCCGAACTTATCAGGAATGGTGTCATGAATAAATATTTACCGGCAGCAATGTTGGTAGGGTTGGTAATATCTTTTTCCAGCTGGGCAATTAACGTCGGTGATATCACGTCGATAATGACTTCTACTGAGAGTTCATTATCGAAAGAAATCACTAATACGACAGATTCGGCTCGTTATGTCAGCGTATCGGTAAAACAACTGTCATCACCTTTAGCGGGCGGAGTCGAAATAAAACCCGTTAATTCCGGGGAATTACTCTCTACGCCTGCCAATCTAATTCTGCCTGGTCAGGCAAAGGATGTTTTTCGTTTCTTTTATAAAGGGCCAGTTGATGATGTCGAGCGTTATTATCGTCTGCAATGGATAGATGAGCCGGTCACCGAGAGCGCGGAAACCCGGGCCAATAAATTGGCTGTTGCGACAGCGTCAGCAGAAATTGGCACGATTTTGGTCGTTGCGCCGCGAAAAGAGCGTTTTGAATATAACCGTAATGGTGATGTTATTAGCAATACTGGCAATGTTTCATTTCGAGTAATCGCCTATGGGGCTTGCAAAGATAATGCTCGCGATCAGGGGCGGGGCTGTCGTGAACGTTATTACATTATGCCAGGTACAAAAATAAAAATGCAGTTCACCGACATTAGTAATAGCCGCTCACGCATCGGTATCTGGCACGGTAAGCAGTTTATTACAGTGAAGTGATGGTCAATAGCAACCATCTGTACGGGATAAATAAAAATACCGGATTGTAAGGATGCATATGACAACAACATATATTGTTGGCGGTAGCATTTGTCTTTTTCTTGCGCTGACACCAGGAACTTCACATGCAGCCCCAGTAAAAGTGGGTAATTACGTTATTCCCAGCGCTTTCGCCCGTTCACTGGAGCAGGGAATGACGGTGCCGGTTTATATTCGTTACAACGAGACTGATGAGAAAAGTCAGCAAAAAATTGCCGATGCGGTGATTTCGCTTGTTGATGGCAATATTACAGTTAAAGCACTGACTCTTGCTGAATTGCCCAATAATGCTGTGTTATCCGAGAAAACCCGCGCGTTAGTGGAAAAAATCCGTGATGTAAAGTTTCACGATAATACGAATATTGAACTGTCAGATGATGCTCGACTGCAACTTAATGTCTCATCATTTCACCTGGAGATGATTGTCAGCAAAGATGCGTTAACTGAAGCGATTGTCGCGCGCAGTAGCTTGCTTGGACCTTCCAGCGTTGAAACTCTGTCTAACGTCCTGAACTACAACTTTGGTACCTACTACAACGATTACCGAAATGGCAGCAGTACCCGCAGCTATCTGACGATGGACAATACAACATCGCTGCGGGAGCACCACATTAATGTTAACGGTTCGTTTTACGGTATCGGTGACAGCAATGGTACCAGTAAACTTTATCGTGCGATGTATGAGCGCGATTATGAAGGGTATCGACTGGCGCTGGGGATGCTTGATACATGGAATGTCCAGTCTATTGCCAGCCTGAATGCGCTGAATGGTGGGAAAATTTACGGTGCGAGCTACGGGAACAAAGGAAGTACGGTTGTTGAGAATACCGCGCTTTCACTCACGCCGATTACCGTATTTTTGCCAGCCGCTGGTGAGGTTCATGTCTTCCGCGATGGACGTTTGCTCAGCGTGCAGAACTTTAATATGGGCAGCTATGAAATTGATACCAGTCGCTTTCCGTATGGTGTTTACGACGTCACGGTAGATATCGTGGTCAATGGGCGGACAATTAATAGTCGTGTCAGCCGGGTTAATAAGATCTTTGCTCGCCAACAAGCTGCCGGAGTTCATCAGCTCTCATGGCAGTTTTTTGGTGGTTCGCTGGATTATGATCGGGTGAGCTATAAGCGTAACCACTATCAGGATTTGGGTAGTGAGCAGACCTGGATTGCCGGGGGGGCCGCATCGGTGACGCTGGCGATATTGTCGGGGCTGGGCCTGAAATCAACGATCTACGGTTTTGACAACAATGCGGTTAATGAAACGGATGTCACGCTGAATGTGAATGAATACGTCAGTATTGGCAATCAGATGTTGGTAGCGAACGATTCATCATGGCGAAACATCAGTAACATTAATCTCAATGTCCCTGAGGGATATGGTTCCCTTTGGGCATCTCGTGAAGACAGTAAAATTGGCGATCGCTTGCCTATGCAGGAGCGTGATAACTATTCCATTGGCGGAACTCTTAACCTCGGAAAGTTTATTCCTCATGGTGGTTCACTTACTGTTAGTCAGACGGAGAATCGTTACTCAGGCAATAAATACCGTAATCTGGATTACAACACGACTCTTTATTCTGGAAGGTATGCCACGATTGGGTTACGTGCAGGAATTCAGCGTTATTACTACAACAACCGAAATGACGATGGGCGACAGGAACGTTATGTCAGCCTGGACTTATCGTTGCCGTTGGCGACCTGGTTGAGCATGGGCGTCTCCCGAGATCGCTATGGCAGCACCCAGGGTAATCTCAGTGCACGAAAACAGTATGCTGAAGGGCCGATTAAATCGGTCGGATTATCGGCATCAACGCGTCTGAGTGGTGAACAGTATTACGACAATAATTATTCGGTAAACGGCAATCTAAGTTATGACACGAAATATAACGCTGGCACCGTATCGGTAACACGTTCTGCTGACAACTCCACCAATATGAACTTCTCTTCCCAAGGTTCTCTGGCATGGGCAGGTAAAGACTTCGGTCTGAGTAAAGAGAGGCAGCGTTCTGGCGTTATCGTAAAAACAGATTTGACCGGCGAGGGGAAACTGGCTGCGAAGATTAATAACCGCAATTATCGTCTCAGCGGTAAATCAAACTTCATTGCACTGCCGCCCTATGCTCAGTACAAGCTGGAAATCCTCAATGATAAAAATTCTGAGGACAGCTTCGATATTGTTTCAGGACGCAAACAGGAGCTGACGCTATATCCGGGTAACGTGGGAGTTATCAACCCTGAAGTGAAAAGCATGGTCACCGTATTCGGTCGCATTCGTTATCCCGATGGACAGTTGGCTGCAAATACCGATATTCATAACCACATCGGTAAAACACGTACGGATGCAAAAGGTGAGTTTGCTATCGATATTGATAAAAAGTATCCGGTTATTACGTTAATTTCTGCCAATGGCAGGATATGTGAAGCCGATCTGGATCTGGAAAAAGCACGCGGCGCTGCGTGGGTTGGCGATGTGAAATGTGCAACGCAAACCACGATGGCACAACGATAAGGTATTAATAATGAATAAATCTCTTTCCCTTATTCTCGGCTGTGTCTTTGCCGCGTTATCTCCATCCGCCTGGGCGCTCTCGGCTTCCACTCAGGCGGCGGTCAACAACAACTATTTGTTTATAGAAAACAATGTTGATAACGAATACTTTATTACCCCGTCCTCTCTCGATCCTCGCATTAGTGGGTCGAACACCTGGGTAAAATATGGAAACGACCAGGATAGCCTGGGATATATGGGTATCGTTGGTTGGGTAGCCAATACCTCATATTATAAAGATATGTGGATTGATAATTCGCCAATCAGTGAACCATTCCGGGGTATTCGTTGCACTACTGGTGCTAATTGCCCTGCATCTGGCTATATTGCTGCCGAGCTAACCGATCAATTTGGTTTTTATCACACCAAAGCAACCGGATCCGGAATCGCCGGTGGATACTATGGTTTTGCATCGCTGACAGACTCGGCGTATGAATACTTCCGCAATATGTCGGTCGGAAGCGCAGAGACATATAACCTTAATTTTTGTCGAACCACGATTGACTATGATTATGCGGCTGGGCAACGTTGTAAAGACCAGAGCAGCGGTAATTGGTATATCAGACCTTATACATTAAATAAAATAGGTCATTTATCTTTGGTTTCTACCAATGCATTTCAGGAGTTATGGGTTGCCAGTGATGGCACCCCGAGCATCACTAAAGACAGTGGTTATTGTGAGCTGGGTGTGGTCAGTCGTGAAGATGGCGTTATCTGTAAGATGATTTCATATAATTTAAATCAAACCAGCAATCTGACGGCTTCACTACGTATTCGTATGTACGCAGATAGCGGTTTGCTCGGTTTTACGCCTGCGGCTGCCACAATAAAATATTCTGGTGATGGTCAAACCTGGACTAACTTTAGCTCGACGTCGGTTTATTATAATGTTTTTAGTAATAGTGGTGAGTATGTCTATGTTTTTCTGTCGAAAACATTCCTGAAAAATATGGTGGATCGTGGCGTCAGTATCACCAACAGCCAACCATTTACATTTGCTTTTACAAATAGCGTGACGCCAGAGTCGGGGTATTACCAGTTTACTCCTTCGCTACAGCTCAATATTGTTCCAAAGGAATATGGGATCAGTATTATCTCATCGGATAACAGCACCTCGGCAAGCGGCAGCGGCACAATTGGCGAGACCGCTCCGATTGAGATGGATTACACCGTGACGGTCTCGGGGCCTCGTCAGGCTGATAGCATTACCGCACAAGTTATTGGGGAAAGTACGACGATAAACAATGTGCCTTACTGCCTGTTTACGTCTGCGCAAGGCGGGCTGTCCGTCCCAATTCCCGCCTTCCTTCAGTACAACAGTCAGTCGGGTGGCGTGGTACAGAAACGAAATAGTTGTAGTGAAGCGGCAATCAGCATGAGAGATGCGCAATGGCAACAGACGCCCTGGGACGCAAATAATACAGATGATGGAAGCTACTTTGCGACTGATTTAAAATTGCTTTTCCCAATGAATGATTCGCGTTCGATGTTGACCGTTTCCGGTGCGGATTGGGAAGGTGTTGTCAGTGCCAGCGGAGAGATAAAAGTGACGGCGAACTGGGTGGGAGTGACGCCATGAGCCACTGTCGTTTGGCGCTAAGATGGATATTGGCCTTGCTTTCCGGGCTGGCGGTGTTCTCCGCACAGGCCGTCTACCTGGAGTCGACTATTTATGAGATGCCATCGGATAAATCATTTATCAGTAAACGAATCTATAACGATAGCCAGAAACAGAACGTGTACAGTATTAGCGCAGTTAAAATAGATAAACCGGGACCGGGAGGTGAAAACAGAAGTGCTATTGCCGAAGGCGAACTTTTGTTTACTCCGCTCCGTTTTTCACTGGCACCGCAGGCAAGTGAGTTTTTTAAGATTTTCTATCGTGGCCCGCAGGATGATAAAGAACGCTATTACCGAATACTGTTTCGTGAAATGCCGATAACGCTGTTTACCGAGCGTAATCAAGGGAAAGGCGGACAGGCTCTCCCGGTGATCGCTATGGATACCATATTGGTCGTTCGTCCGAGGAAAATGAACCTGGCCTACACCATTGATGAGATAAACGGGACGTTGAAAAACACAGGGAATACTTTTTTCAAAATTATCGTACACCAGGGGTGTCACTCAACTGATGATGAAGCCACCATGCGTTATGTGTTACCGGGGGAAACCTGGCATAGTAGTGAGTTGAAAACAAAAAACCGGAAATTTATCGTAGCGTTGCAGAAATACCTACCCGTGGGTCAGGGTTGCTCAAAAATTAATCATTAGAGGTGTTGGGTCTGAACCAATATGCCCTGATTATATATTGAACCTATACTGTCACTCGCTATAGAAAATGTAGCAATAAATTTAGAGTCGATGAAACAATATGTCGTGCATATTGCCGGAAATGTTTATGAATACAAGATCTACGACATCCTCTCTTAGTTTGCCGGTCAGTATAAACTACGGTAGTATGTTATTTTGTTGGTCACTGTAGTTATATGTTTTGTAAATTTTGTATTTATAGTTTTTTGTTTTGTAATGAAGTGAAAGTGAGTAAAGGGATTTGTACTGATTAAGAAATGGAGATTTTTCTTTTTCAATTTTTAAATGGAACTTACGGTGTGATGAGAATACTCATATGGATAACTGTGATTATAAATTCTGAATTTACGTGATATGGCTTATGGATAAAGTTATATCACGAATCGCCTTATGATTATTGGAGGTCGAAGGTGTTGTATATTCTCTCGTGAATAGAGCGAGGGACCTGCTATGCCATAAATTTGAGTTGGTGATAACTATGAATACGAAAAAAATTTTTCTGCTCAGTTATGATACTTTCCTTTTTTCAGGAATAAAAGCATGGTTACCAAATCTGGTATTGATCGATGCACGGACATTTATTTCTGGCACGCAGTCAGTTATGTCGCAATATCCGTCCTGCTTGCTGGTGATCGATAACCGGTTGCCATTATTATTGGTCAAAAAATGGCTTCAGAGAAACAGTACACAGTTCATCAACATACACTGTATTGTTCTGCGGATGTGCGAAACCCTGCCTGTTAATCGGGGATATGAAGAATATTCCTTTATCAATGGGGGGGAATTGTCGGAGCAGTTGATCGCTCAATTAAAAGAGAGTCTATTGGCACCTAACAAAGTTGTGGAAGTCAATAAAGATTCACCGATGTTTACTTTTAACTTGACTGAATTTGAAGAAGAAATGCTGTATTCATCATTCACAAAAGAAAAACTGCATGATTTCTGTATTGCTAATTCGCTAACAATTAAGTCAGTGTATCGATATCGGGATAAAATTACTGCTCGCCTCGGCTTTTCCAATTTTAATGAAACTGTTATCTTTTTAACCCGAAATAATTTATTAAATGAAAGTTCTATAATCAATAATAATGTGAATGGGGATGCAGTTTACACTGACGCATATGATGTTTCGGATACTAGTAGACTGAGTATGGCAATAAGGAATGAGGAGATCATTCCTTATTTTCAGCCCATCGTGAATATCAGGGGCGACGTTTGTGGTGTTGAGGTATTGGCTCGTTGGCCACAGGGACATAACTATGCTATTTCTCAGCGAGAGTTTATTCCATTGGCTGAAAAAAGTGGCTTAATCAATGAGTTAACTAGCTATTTAATGACCGCTGTTGCGCGCAATCTGGTCTCTGGAGGCGCAAGCATTAATAAAACTCTGTTCGTTTCTTTTAATGTCAGTCCGTCAGGTTTAAATAATCCCGTATTCTATTGGGAATGCCTTAATTTTATGGAGATAACGCAAGGTCTGCCGATAAAATTGATGATAGAGATAACAGAGAACCAGACGTTCACGATCACTCCTGCAATCAAAGAACTTATTCGTTCGTTACGAAATAAAGGTGTGTTGTTTGCTTTGGATGATTTTGGTACTGGATACGCTAATCTCTGCTATCTCAATGAGTTAGACCTGGATGTAATCAAAATTGATAAAAGCTTCATTAAGGAAATTAAAGAGGTTGATCAATATATCCCTATGCTCGAGTCAATTACTCACCTTTCAGGACTTCTGGGGTTACGTACGGTGGCCGAGGGCGTTGAAAATGACTATCAGCAACAATGGTTGGGAAAAAATAATGTTGACTATCTGCAGGGGTATCAGTTTCTACCGCCAGTGACATTTAATGATTTTATCCGGTATTACCAGCAGTCTGTAGATTTGTTTGAATCAGCGTCGGATTCACCTTTATCTACGTAATTCATTTTTGACACGGTTTTTACATATGAAGGGTAAAACCTTTAAACGAGTATGTGCTCTGAGCTGACATGGCCTGCAGCATGATTTTTTCCTGAACACCAGGGGCAGACGCCTCTGGGATTGGCGTCTTTGCATCGCTGCCTGTCTGTCTGGTTAAGTAAAAAGTCCTACAGTGAAGTATGCACCGTTTGTTTATGTATCTTAAACGGGGTATTTATAGTGATATCAGCGTTAATCAAACAGGTACTGAGGTTAGCCCGTAGCCATGCGTCCTTTCCTGACAAAATTAAGAGTCTGGCTTCCACCACCACTCATCCTGTTATTATTCCTCATCGCGGATGCGTTGACGGCGATCCCGCGTTTCACATTTGGCGCGGTGACTATCGTAATAAGTGCATTGTTGGCTAGCGTCAGTCTGGCGATGATACTGCATACCGCGTGGCAGATGCGGAAGAAACGTACGACGCTAAACCCACTGCATGCAGAGAAATCGACCACACTTGTTACTGGCGGATGTTATGCCTGGAGCCGCAATCCAATCTATCTTGGAATGAGTGGACTCCAGTTAGCTTTTTCTCTCTACGTCGGTAGCCTGATTGGAATATTGGCTGCACCGCTGTTTATACTGGTGGTTGCCAGATTACATATTGATTTTGAAGAGGAACAACTGCGAAAACATTTCGGGCCGGAATGGATACGCTACGAGCAGCGTGTTCGCCGCTGGTTATAGAATTCCCTTGCCGCGTACCAGGACACCTGTGACGACACGATTCGTGCGGTTATTGAAACCGGATGATGCAAAATTAGGCGTTTGATTCGCAAGGCCATTGACGCATCGCCCGGTTAGTTTTAACCTTCTACCCCGTGTTCACATTCGTGGGCATGTCCTTATCAGGGCCGATATAGCTCAGTTGGTAGAGCAGCGCATTCGTAATGCGAAGGTCGTAGGTTCGACTCCTATTATCGGCACCATTTCAAACTCTTCTCAAGTCTACCGAAATCAACGCAAACCCCGTTTACTGCGGTTTTCAGCGCACATCTTATTTTCCGGGTAACCTGCCCCACGTTCTCCGTATCGCCATTCTTGGTTGGTAGTTCAGAGGCCGTTAATCAGGCCTCGTCGAAATGGCTGATAATATCGAGCGGCCCTGTGCCAGGGCCGATTCATTTACTGAGCAGATTCAGCAGGATGTAAATGCAATACGCTTCAACCCCTCTACCGCTTTTTCGAGGTAGGCGCGTGGACATCCCATGTTCAGGCGGATAAAACCTTTTCCAGCAGGACCAAAGCCATTTCCCATTGAAGGCGCAATACCGGCAACATCAAGCATTACCCATTTGAGCTGCTCATCATCCAGTCCAAGCGCTTTGCAATCTATCCACAGTAGATACGTTGCCTGGGAAGGAACAACCCGAGCCCATGGGAGATATTCATCAATTTGTTGAATAAACCAGCGTCGATTTTCAGCCAGATAGCCAAGTAACTCGTCTAACCATGGCGCACCATGTTGCCATGCAGCCGTACTCGCCTCGACGGATAGCGCATTGAATACATCAAGTCCATGCGCATCCAGACGGCGTAAAAAGTGTTCACGCAATGCCGGTGCCGGTATCAGAAAATTAGCAATACGCAATGTCGACAAACCAAACGTTTTACTGGCTGAAGTGGCTGAAATTACACGCGAATGCCAGCGTTCTCCCAGATGCAGAACTGAAGTAAATTGTTCTCCAGGAAGCAATAAATCTGCCCATATCTCATCAGACAGCAACGTCACATCATAGGTCTCGCATAGCGTAAGTAGCTGTTCCAGCTCCTGTGCAGACCAACAACGACCGGTTGGGTTATGCGGATTACATAAAATCATTAATGGTGGACGTTCAGTCCGGAATAACATTTCCAGGTGAGCAAAATCCATTTGATAACCGGTAGCCGGGTCCTCATACAACGGATTTTCCAGCAGCTGTCTGCCGTTCAGAGAGATAATTTTAGCGAATGAGCCATAATAAGGTCCCTGAACGACCACGCCTTCACCGGGTTGACTCAGCATTTGTACGAGTAGCGATAATCCCGGAACAACACCTTCAATACTGCAGATCCACTCTTGCTTGATTTCCAGCTGATGCCGGGTTGAGAACCATGAGATTAATGAATCAAAGTAGCTTTGTGGTCGTTCGCTGTAACCAAAAATACCGTGCCCGACGCGATGAGTTAAAGCTTCCTGAACAGCGGGCGGGCAAGTAAAGTCAAAATCAGACACCCACATTGGCAACAGTTGATGTGTATCCTCGCCGAAATATCGCGCCATAAAGTCCCATTTCAACGAGGCGGTATCGTGACGATCGATAATCTTATTAAAATCCATTACATGCTCTCCCTATTCTGCTGCCGTAATATTTTTTTCTGTTTCTGCCACTGATGGCGCCTTCGCAATACCGATTCCCGTGAAACCGTAAATCAAGGCGAAGAAGATTGCGGCATAGCACTGAATCGCCCATGGCAATAAATCCAGCGTGCTCACTCCTAATGTCGTGGCCATATAAACTCCGGCAGCGGTCCACGGCAACAACGGCTCAATGACGGTGCCAGCGTCTTCAATGGTGCGGGACAGATTTTTGGTATCCAGTCCCATACGACGATATGCGTCTTTAAACAGTTCAGCTGGAACCAGAAGAGCCAGCTTGCCGTCGCTTGTCGCTCCGGTCACCAGAAGGGTGGTACCAATGGTTGCCGCAATTAACTGACCGACACTGTGAATGACCGTCAGTAAGCGGTTAATAATAATGTTGAGCGCGCCGGTTAACGTTAAGGCACCGGCAAAAGAGAATGCGCAAAATACCAGAAGGATAGTGCTCATCATTGAGAACATTCCGCCGCGGTTCAGCAGGCGCGGAACATCAGCAATAATGCCCTCACTCCCTTGCGGGAACATAGTAATGTTGAATCCATCTATAAAGGCATCCAGTCCCTGCTTGATGCTGAGTCCTTGCATGACAACGCCCAGAATCAGGGCTAATACGCATGCACTCAGCATTAAAGGAATGACCGGCTTTTTACGAATCGCGCCCCACAACACAATAACCGGCGGCAAAATCAGAATGATATTGAAGTGGTATAGCGACTCCAGAGCGTTGACAATGTCGGTAACCCGTTGTGGCGTGGCGACCTCGCCGAGCATATTGCTGTGGCCGGCAATAAGATAAACCACGGCGGCAAGCAGAAAGCTGGGAATGGTGGTCCATAATAAGTGCTGGATATGCTCGAAAAGGGTGGTATCTGCAACAATGGCCGCAAAGTTGGTGGAGTCTGACAGCGGAGATATCTTGTCACCGAAGTAAGCGCCAGAAACAACGGCACCTGCCGCTGCTGCCATCGAAACATCCAGTCCGGCGGCAACGCCCATCAATGCTACGCCAACCGTTCCGGCGGAACCCCAGGAGGTTCCGGTACACACCGATACGACGCTGGTCAAAAAGAAGGCGGCGATGAGAATGTATTCGGGGCTGATGAGTTTCAGTCCCCAGTACACCATGTAAGGGATGGTGCCGCTGAACATCCATGTACCAATCAGGCCGCCAACACAGATAAGAATCATGATAACCGGCATTGCTTTGGCGAGTTTATCAACCACCGAATTAATGATGTCTTCCCAGCAATACCCTTGCCACCAGGCCATGCCCGCGGCGACTGCAGCAGAACATAGCAACAAGGGCTCAATACGTAGCCCCATGATGCCGTAGCCAATAATTAGCAGCAGTAGCATGGCTAAAATAGGGATCACTGCCAGTCCAAATGAGAGTGTTTTTTTCTGATTTTGAGAGGCATTCATTCATGAATCTCCAGTCTGTAAGGTCGCTCAAGAGTAGAGAACACCCTTTTGCCTGACTGTGATCGCTCATTGGCCCTCATGTAAGCGATTACATGAAGACGTTAAACTTGAAGTCGATCACAATTCAGGGGCTTGACGATTTACGCATTGATTTCAGAGAGAGGGGGGAAGAACAGAATCGCGGATCACTAAATCCGCAGTGAAACTATTCACGCTGGGACGCTGAGTTGCGCCCTTAAAAAGCTGTATCGCCAGCTGCGAAGCGCAGCGAGCCATGCGCTCAACGGGATAATGCATTGTTGTGAGTGCGGGGTAGAGATAGCGGGCCATCACCACATCATCAAATCCAACGATCGAAAGCTGCTGCGGAAGTGTAATTCCCTGCTGATGGAGGATGCGCATAATCCCGGCGGCCATCACATCATTAAATGTCACCGCTGCGGTGAAAGGAATGCCGCAATTAAGCAGCTGGTGTGCAGCGCGTTCGCCACCTTCTTCATTAAAGGGCACGCTAATCACCCAGTTTTTATCTGGCGTAATGCCATATTCGGCCAGCGCCTGGCGATAACCTTCCAGCCGCTCACGGCGATCGATAATCGGTAAATCACTTGTCACGCAGGCAATACAACGGTGCCCCTGTTCCAGGAGATGTAGCGTGGCTGTTTTAGCAGCTTGACTATTTTCCAGCCACACGCAGCGATTGGCCATCCCGGCAATATAGCGGTTCACGACCACCATGGCAGGAAAATGAGCGGCATATCGCAACAGTTCCTTTTCCGACAGCCTACTGGCATGGACCACAATAGCTTCACAGCCCTGGTTTATCAGGAAATCGAGTCCTGATTTTTCCATTCCTTCATCGTGGCCACCGCTGCATACCATCAGCCGAAATTGCTGCTGGCGTGATACTTCTTCCACGCCTCGGGCAAGCCTGGCAAAAAAGGGATCGGCAAGGTTGCCGGTCAATAACCCGAGCATGTCACCGCTGCGTTTCGCTAATGCAATAGCGGCGGCATTGCGATGATAGTTCAGTTCGCGCATGGCTTTTTCAACACGCTCACGCGTCACGGGTTCAACCCATGCGGTTTGATTAATAACACGTGAAACTGTTGCGGTGGACACTCCCGCTAACTCTGCAACATCCTTTATCGTTGCCATGCTGGCTCTTTACCTTTTTGATTCTTAAGAATTTGCTTATCGCTGGTTTTTTTCCTTATCTTATTCAGGTTGGGGGGATTTGTCACCGAGACATCCTCTGAGTATATCTACTCAGAGGCTTATTTTTAGTACTGAATAATTAAATACTATCCTGAGTATTATTATCCTTACATACGATATTCGATCATCCCGCTCTTTTGGGCCACCCAGTCATACAGACGTTGTCCACGGAGATTGGTTTCATGCGTATGCCAGTATAATCTTGACGCGTGGTGTTTTTTGGCTTGTTGTTGGACATATTCGATAAGCTGTTTACCGATATGTTGACCACGTACCTCTTCGCTAACAAATAAATCTTCGAGATAGCAATAGTTGGATTCTGCCCATGTTGAACGGTGAAAGAGATAATGCACCAGCCCCACTATTTTTCCATCATATTTTGCAACAGCACAATAAACAGGTTCGTTCGGGGTAAGGAAACGCTCCCACGTTAATTTTGTTACTTCATCTGAAATTTTAGTGCGATAAAATGTTTGATAGTTTATCCATAAAGGAAGCCAGCTGGCGTAGTCTTTTTGTTCTGCACTTTCAATAGTAACGGTATTCATGTTAGTCATATATATCCTGATATTTTATACGAGTAATGTGTTAGTATGATGATACTAAGAACTTTATAATTTCTCGTAAAGAGACACTTTCGATATATTGATAGGATCCACTTTTAGTATAAAGGTTAATACAATGAAGAAAAACAATGCGCCTTTATTTCAAGGATTTGTTTTAGGAAAAGGCGCGGTTAAGGAGCAGGTTTACCACATCCTCCGCGATCACATCCTCGAAGGGCGATTGCCGCCAGGAACAAAAATGCCATCAACCAGGGCATTGTCCGAGATGATGTCAATTTCACGAAACTCAGCGATCGCCGGTTATGACAGGCTTTTAGATGAAGGGTATATCCTGACCCGTAAAGGGTCTGGAACATATGTCTCACATAATATTCCGGATCGGAGTATCAGCAATAGCTATCCAAAGATGGCGTCGGGGGACGTCGTCTCGCCTGATGAACAGGTTCACAGCCGAAATAATCCTGTTCGCGATTTGTGGTCAAATGAGTATGAAGGGCGCGGCATGAACCGCCTATTTGCGGTTGGTGTCGGGTGTACGGATCTCTTCCCGCATGCGTTATGGGGAAAGCTACTGCAACGTGTCTGGAGACAATCCCGGCATCAACTGGGCGCTCACACTCATCCTTGCGGGTACTTTCCTTTGAGAAAAGCGGTTTGCCGCTACATTAAAACAACGCGTGGAGTGAACTGTAACGAAGAACAGATAATCATCGTAAATGGTATTCAACAGGCATTGAACATTACTGCACGAGCATTGCTGTCGGCAGGAAGTGATGTTTGGTTGGACGACCCGGGTTACAAAGGCGCTCGCGGGGCCTTCATGTCAGTTGGCGCGATGGTGAGGCCGGTACCGGTAGATAGCGAGGGAATGAACGTCCGCTATGGTATTGATCATTTTCCTGACGCTAAGCTGGCCTATGTCGTCCCGTCGGATCAATATCCATTAAGTGGAACGTTGTGTTTATCCCGACGTTTTGAGTTGCTGGAATGGGCGAAATCGAATCAGGCATGGATATTTGAAGATGACTATAATAGCGAGTTCCGTTATGCCGACCGTTCTTTACAAGCTCTGCAAGGATTAGATCAGAATCAACGCGTAATCTACGCCGGAACATTTTCTAAAATGATGTACCCGGAATTCCGTTTAGGTTTTTTAGTTGTCCCGCCGGATTTACAAGAACAGATTATGGTGACGAAATATTTTTCCGATCTTGGCACCAGTTATCTTGAACAGGCTGTGATGGCGAATTTTATTGAGGATGGTCACTATGCCAGTCATGTGCGCCGAATTCGTAAGGCATGCTATGAAAGAAGAACTGCGCTGGTCAATGCTATTCAAGAATACCTGGCTGATAAAATGATTGTGCAGCCTTCTGACTCTGGCGTCCATATTGTGTGCTGGCTACAAAACGGATTAACCGGAAATGAAGTTGAGGAGCAAGCCAGATTACTAGGGATGGGAATACTATCACTAAGTCGTTATTACCAGAGCGATATCTCACGACAGGGGATTTTGATTGGTTTTGCAAATCATCCGGTAGAGGCAATTGTTGATGGGATTCGCCGTTTGGCTCAGGTTATTTAAATTATAATTTATTTAGCTCTTAGCATTAATGCAGTAAATACGTTTCTTTCGCTACAGGCAAAAATATAGCGTCTGTTTTTTGTACAATTAAATAGTGTGGATCCGTTAAAAACACGCATTGTGGTTCTTTTGGGCCGCTCAGTTTGATCATACCCTGCGCTGGTTTAGTTCTGTTTTGTAAGAGGTACAGATATGCCGGGCGTCTTTAATCAATTCCAACAACCCGTAGGTATGACTTTGTCTGACTGGAAAGGCGCACCCTTTCCACAGGCTCAGCAAATTACAGGTCGCTATTGTAAGCTTGAGCGCATTAACACCGAACGCCATGCAAAAGAGTTGTATGAAGCGTACTGCGAAGCAAGCGATTGTCGTGACTGGACATATCTGGCGGTCGGACCTTTTGAAACTTTTGATGCCTTCCTGGTTTATTTAAAAAACATGGAAGAACAGACAGATCCGATGCATTTTGCCGTGATCGATTTAACCAGTATGAAGCCTGTTGGTACGTTTGCTCTTATGCGGATTGATCCCGCAAATGGTGTGATTGAGGTAGGGCATGTTTCTTACTCCGTACGCATGAAACGCACGCGAATTTCAACGGAAGTCATATCATTGCTTTTAAAGTACGTTTTTGAGGATCTGGGCTATCGCCGTTTTGAATGGAAATGTGATGCCTTCAATGAGCCTTCCCGTGGGGCGGCGGAGCGCTTTGGCTTCAGTTTTGAAGGTATATTTCGGCAGGCTATCGTTACCCGGGGTCGTAATCGAGATACCGCATGGTACTCAATCATTGACGGTGAGTACCCGATACTTCGACCTGCCTACGATCTGTGGCTCGATGAGCGTAATTTCGATAGCCAGGGACGGCAGATTCGGCGCCTTGGCGAGCTGATGGAAAGGGGATAAAAAAGCTCCCCGAATAAACCGGAGAGCCAGAAAGCGTAGCGCACGCGCAGTATTATTTCTGCCGCGACTCCAGCCAGACCAGTGCCAGCGTGGAGAGTGCGCACATCAGCAGAATGCCGACAAACCAAAACAGATACCACATCGTACGGTCCTCCCTAGTAAAGTTCGTGATTGTGGCGGCGGATCGTTTCTACATTGATTCGTCCCAGCATTTTGTAATAACTCCACACGGTATAAAGCAGAACGATCGGTAGAAAAATCAGCACAATAACCAGCATGATACTGAGCGTCATCTGGCTGGAAGTGCTGTCCCACACCGTCAGACTGGAGAGCGGATACGCGCTTGAAGGCATCACAAACGGAAACAGGGTGATTCCGGCGGTGAAGATCACGCAGGCCTGGGTCAGTGAAGCGCACAGAAATCCCCATACGGCCCGACGTTGCCCGCAGGCATAGATCGCGAGCATCGGGAACATCATGCCAAGCAGCGGAATAATTAACAGCAGTGGTGACTGATAAAAGTGCGCCATCCACGCGCCCGGTGAGGTCGTTACCGTTTTTAACAGCGGGTTGGAAGGACCATTCGGATCCTGGCTAAGCAACACATAGCCGTCGATCCCCGTCCATAGCCAGTAACCGGCTAACAGAAAGCAGAGCACGGCCAGCATCGCGCTGCGACGGGTAGCAGAGAGCGCGCGTTGGTGAAGAATGCCGTCGGTCTTCAACTGGAGCCACACGCCCCCTTGCAGAATAACCAGCATCAGGCTTAATGCGCCGCACAGCAGCGCAAAGGGTGAGAGTAATTGCCAGAAAGTGCCCAGGTATTGCACATGAAGCTGTGGTGTGAAGATAAAAGGCACGCCCAGGAACAGGTTGCCGAACGCGACGCCGAAGATAACAGGAGGGACCAGGCTCCCGATAACCAACCCGGTGTCCCACATAGCACGCCAGCGTGCATTGGCTATTTTGCCGCGATAATTAAAGGCCAACGGGCGAAAGAAAAGGGCACACAGCACCAGGATCATTGCCACATAAAACCCCGAAAATGCGGCGGCATAGACCCGCGGCCAGGCCGCGAATAATGCACCACCCGCCAGAATGAGCCACACCTGGTTACCTTCCCAGTGCGCCCCGACGCTATTGATTAACACCCGTCGCTCATCATCGTTTCGCGCGATCAGCGGTAACAGGCAGCCGACCCCCATATCAAACCCGTCAGTGACCATAAAGGCCACCAGAATGATGCCAATCAGCAGCCACCAAATGAGCCGCAACGTTTCATAATCCAACATGATTGTCTCCTTTATCCCTGTTGTTGCGTTGGTTGCTGGTTATGCATTGCATCTGGACCAAGGCGCGCGTATTTCTGCATCAGGTAGACCTCAGCAATTAAAAACAGGGTGTAAAGCGTGAGAATTAGCCCCATCGAGAAGGCCAGTTGGCCTGCGCTCAGCGCGGAGTGGGCGTACCATGTCGGCAAAATATCCTGAATCGCCCACGGCTGGCGGCCAAACTCCGTCATAAACCAGCCAGCTTCGATGGCAATCCATGGTAGCGGCAGGCTCCACAGCGTCATGCGCAGTACCCAGCGATGCTGGTCGATACGCCAGCGTAAGGTCTGTATCAACGCAATCGCCATCACCAGTAGCAGCAGCGAACCGCAAGCAATCATGATGCGAAAGCTCCAGAACACGGGGGCCACTTGCGGAATGGCGCCGCGTTGCGCGGCCTGATATTGCGCTGGCGTAACGTGGTTCATGTCAGGCGCGTAGTTCGCCAGCAGGATGCCGTAACCCAGATCTTTCTCCACAGCGTGAAAAGCGTTCAGTACCTGAGGCGTGCGGTTACCTTTGGCAATTTCCTGCATCAGTAACCATGCCTCCCGGCCTCGCTGCAGGCGTGGGAGCGCGTCCGCCATCAGGTTTTTCAGCCCCGGAACCGGCATATCCAAAGAGTGGGTCGCCAGAATACCCAGCAGGGCCGGTATTTTCACGGCAAAGGCGTTACGCTCTTGCTCCTGCTGCGGCCAGGCGATGACATGAAAGGGCGCGGGGGCCGGTTCGGTTTGCCATTCGCCCTCCATTGCCGCCAGTTTTACTGGCTGGAGCTGGGCGACCTCAAAGGCTGAGCTATCACCCAGTTGTAGCGTGCCGAGGATAGCCAGCGTGCCAAAGACGGAACCCACCGCGAAGGAGCGCCGGGCGAACTCGCGATTGCGACCACGCAGCAAATACCAGGCGCTGATGGACATCACAAACATGGCGCCGGTGACATAACCAGACATCACGGTATGCACAAATTTCACCTGGCTGACGGGGTTAAAGACCAGCTCGCTAAAGCTGGTCATCTCCATGCGCAGGGTATCAATATTAAAGTGAGCGCCAGTTGGATATTGCATCCAGCCGTTGGCGTTGAGGATCCACAGGGCCGAGATGTTAGAGCCAAACGCAACCAGCCAGGTCACCAGTAAATGCTGATACTTGTTTAAGCGCTGCCAGCCAAAGAAGAACAGCCCCACGAAGGTGGATTCAAGAAAGAAGGCCATCAAGGCTTCCATCGCCAGCGGGGCACCGAAAATATCACCCACATAGTTGGAATAGAGCGACCAGTTAGTACCGAACTGAAACTCCATGGTCAGGCCGGTTGCCACGCCGAGCGCAAAGTTAATACCGAATAGCTTTCCCCAGAAACGCGTCATGTCGCGGTAGACTGTTTTGCCGGTCACCACGAACAGGGTTTCCATGATGGCTAGCAAAAAAATCAGCCCCAGCGTCAGGGGAACAAACAGAAAATGGTACAGCGCGGTCAGCGCAAATTGCCAGCGCGATAGGTCAATGACGTCCCACATGCGAACTCCATCAGGCATTAGAGAGTGAATAGGTAAGGAAGAAAACGTCAGACCCGCAGTAGAAAAGTACGCGGGTCTAAAGAGGGGATCAGGCAGGCGGGCCGGATGCCAGCCAGCCGCAGACTTCATCCAGCCGCTCGAGCGAGTCGAGCAGATCTTCCGGTGCGGCCAACACCAGTTCCGGCAACGGACAGATCTCATAACTCTCAAGCAGAAGCCCTTTCAGGGTATCCAGACAGCGCACATGCCAGACATGGCGCAGCGCCGTGGCGTCGATTTGGCTCTCGCCGTAGCCGATGGTGCGGATTTGAATGTGCCCTTCGCCGCACAGGCGGGCGAGGAACAGGCGATCCGCGTCGCTAATCGGCAGTTGGGTGAGGTTAATGCTATGGGGTTGCGCTGCCGGATCGCGCACGTGCGCCAGCAATTCCTGGGCCAGCGTCAGGCCATTCATCAACCCATCTATAGGCGGAGGCAGCAGGCTATCGTCCGGCAGCGTATTGATTGTTGCCGCCTGCCACAGTGCCCGTGGTGCGCTGCCTACTTCCAGATGTTCCTGCCATTGCCCCTTGTCATCCTGACAACGCACCCGCCAGATACCGCAGAAAATCGACTCCTGAATCTCGCTCGCTCTGCCGTCAGCATGCTGAATGCGCACGGAAACTTCGCCTTCGCCGAGTAGCGTATTCAGAAAGGTGAGATCGTCTGCATTGAGCGAGGATAAATCCCATCCCAGCACATCCTGTTTGGCGGGAATTCTCTGGGTGAGCTGGTGGCGCACATCGGCTAACAATGCCATCACCGCCGGGCTGTGCGGACAGTTTTCCAGTGTTGCCATGCTGGGGTCGCTGTTGACCTGGCAGGTGAGGGGCAAGGGATTCATGCTGAAGCAGTCATCACCTGGCTGCGTTCCTGGCCCCAGCAGATGAAAAAAGGAATCGCTCATCATGCAGACTCCGGCGGTATACGTTCTTCAACGAGGGGACGCATCAGGTTGAGCAAGTCGGCCCACGGGTGGATACAGCTGAGAATGCCGCGCAGCTCACCCTGGGTAAACACCAGGGTAGCCGGAAAACGGAACACGCCGAAGCGATCGCCGATCGCCTCGCTGTGTTCAAGATCCGCCATGGCGATGTGCCAGTCAAACTGGGGAAACTCGCGGAGCAACTCCGCAATCATGACCGGGTTATCGCTGACTTCCGGTGTACGGCGAGGATCGCTACTGAGCAGGACCACGCCATTACGCACGCGGGTTATCCAGTCATCCAGTTCAGATGCGCTCAGCGGTTGCCAGCCCTTAGCCAGCATTCGCTGCCATAGCGCAGAAAACGGTTGGTCATTCAACATGTTAATTATCTCTCCAGCGTTACGCGATACTGGCGAATACGCACGCCTTCATAGTTTTCCATCGACAGGCAGTCATAGTTCAGGCAACGCGTTTCATCGCTTGTCTGTGGCGCAATGCCCCACGCGGCCAGTTGCGTAAGCGCGGCCTGTTCCGCCGCCGGGAGCTGAGCGCGCGCGATGTCGGTCAGGCTGCCGCCATAGTCGTCCAGCTGTACCGGCTGTAGTCCCACCAGAGCGATGTGCGCGGGGAGATGGCCGCGAATATCCGCCAGAGCCAGCACTTCAGAGAAGCTGTTCTGATGCAGACTCATTTTTTTAGCGCTGAGGTAACTCGGGACTTTGTCTCCGGCGTAAGTTTGCAGGGTTCCCGGCTCAAGCCCGTAGTCGATGGCGTCAAGCAGCAGCAAATGGCTGGCCTGCTCAACGTAGCCCAGCAGATTCAGTCCCTGCGTGCCGCCGTCAACAATCTCTACCGATTCTGGCCAGTGATAATGGGCGTACAGGCGCTCAGCGAGGCGAATACCAAACCCTTCATCTGCCCACAGCAGGTTGCCTAAGCCCATCACGATGATGTTAGGTTCGCTCATGACGCCTCCTTATCGTGCTGACCCTTAGGAAACTTATGACTACGAAAGCCGTTAATCATGGTTGAGATGACGGTCTCGTCAGACATGATGTCCTCACGAATCGCCATATACACATGGCCTACGATGAAGGCGGCGATGAACCACATCCCTAACCGATGCCAGCTGTGGATATCGAGAGAGTTCCCGCCGGTCCAGTAGAAAAACTCCGTCACATAGCGGAAAGGGATAAAAATGGCGTACTGGCTATGTTCGCTGTATAAGGCAAAACCGGTGAGGATCATAAAAACGGAAAGCAGGAAATAACCGCACATCGCCGCCTGCGCGATGGGGTTATGACCGATATCATCTCCCGGTTTTTTTTCCAGAAACAGATACCAACGCACCACAGAATACGCACCCTGCCACCAACTGCGCCGCCAGACCGGCACGATAAACAGTTCGCGTGAATAACGGTTACCGACGAAGGCCCAGTAAATGCGCATCAGCAGTATCACCGTGAACACCATGGCGGCGGCGAAATGCACCAGCCGGATGTCGCCCATATAGAACAGATAAGTGGCCTCACCGCTGACCGACGGCAGCGGTCGGCCAATGAAGTATCCGGTCACCATCAACACCAACATGCAGCCCACCGTCAGCCAGTGCCACAAGCGTACTGGCGCTTCAAACACATAGTGGCTGGTGGCGGTATCACGCGCCTCCCCGACGCGTGGGGATGTTTTTCCAGTCATCGTTCCGTTCCTTAACGCTTAGCGAACCTGGACGGCGATAAGTTCACTGCCGTCGTCGCCGAGTACGTGGGTTGAACATGCCAGGCAGGGGTCGAAGCTGTGCAAGGTGCGCAGGATCTCCAACGGTTGATCCGGTATCGCCATTTGGGTGCCCATCAGCGCCGCCTCGTAAGCGCCAATTTGTCCCTTTGGATCGCGCGGGCTGGCATTCCAGGTGGTCGGCACCACGCATTGATACAGGTCGATCTTCTGGTCGCGAATCGATGCCCAGTGGCCTAATGCTCCGCGCGGCGCTTCGGTAAAACCGATCCCGCGACAGTGCTGCGGCCAGCTTTCAGGCTCCCACTTTTCGGTATTTGCGGTAGCCAGATTGCCGTTTTTCAGGTTGGTCATCAGCTTGTCGAAGAAATATTGCAGCTTGCTCACGGCCCACTGCGCTTCGTGCGCGCGGCACAGAATACGTCCCAGCGTTGATTGCATACCCGACAGCGGCAGCTTGAGGGCGGACATCATGCGATCCACGGATTCAATCGTGGCGGCATCCCCTTTGTGATAGGCAATCAGCGTACGCGCCAACGGCCCAACTTCCATAGCGTGTCCCCGCCAGCGCGGGGCTTTAATCCACGAATAGCGTTCCTGTTCGTTGAGCTGCTTGATATCGGTATCGCTGCCTTTGACATCGCCCGGGTTGTACCAGGGTTCAGTAATCCCTTCGAACGGGTGGCGACCTAATTGATCGTCCGGATAACGATACCAGGCATGATCGACAAACTCCTGAATTTGCTGCTGATCGTTCAGGTCCACCGGCATGACGTTGTTAAAATCACCGTTAATCACCGCGCCGCCAGGCATCAATAGGCTCTTCGCGCTGAAGTCATTGGCGATATCCGGGAACGCGCCGTAGCTTAAGACGCACTTATCAGAAAGCCCGGTGCCAATCTGGCTCCAGGGTTTATTGAACTGGCCGATAGCCAGCGCGTCAGGCACCATGACGTTGTTGATGAAATCAGCGGTGCGGGTGATGATCGACTGCACCAGGTTCAGGCGTTCCATATCGACTGCGCCTACCGCGCCGCTCTGATCGATATTGATAGCGCACGGCATCCCGCCGACAATCCAGTTCGGATGCGGATTCTTACCGCCAAACACCGTATGGATTTTGATGATCTCGCGCTGAAAATCGAGCGCTTCCAGATAGTGGGCAAAGCCCATCAGGTTGGCCTCTGGCGACAGCTTGTACTGCGGATGTCCCCAATAACCGTTGCGGAAAATCCCCAACTGACCGCCTTCGACAAATTTCTTCAGGCGATTTTGAACGTCAAAGAAGTAGCCTGGAGAAGACATCGGCCAGGCTGAAAGGCTTTGTGCTAACTGCGATGTGGCGCGCGGGTCTGCTTTCAGTGCATTCAGCACGTCAATCCAGTCCATTCCGGCTAACTGGTAAAAGTGCACCAGATGGTCGTGGCACCACAGCGTCGCCAGCATAATATTGCGAATGATGTTGGCGTTGTCGGGCACCTTTATGCCAATAGCGTCCTCAATGGCATAGACCGAGGCGAGCGCATGTACGCCGGTGCACACTCCGCAAATTCGTTCGACAAATGCCCAGGCATCGCGCGGGTCGCGCCCCTGTAGAATGATCTCCAGCCCGCGGAACATGGTGCCGCAGGAAACCGCGTTGGTGATGATGTTCTGCTCATTAATGTTCACTTCACAACGCATATGGCCTTCAATGCGCGTGATGGGGTCGACAACCAGGCGGCGACCGGCATTATTGACCGTATATCCCTGGGTTTGATACGAATTGCTCATGCCTGTTTATCCTTATTGTCTGGAGACTGTTGTCCGGCGTCGGCTAGTTGCTGTTTGTGGCGGTTGTGTTGATTGACGGCGCTGGCGACTGCGTGAACACCGACACCGGCCGCCACGACGCCTAGCGCGGTGAGGCCCACGGTATCGGCGGTTGAATGCGTCCCCATTTGTGGAATATCAACCACGCGGCTGTAGAACGAACCGCGATCCCAGAAGCCGTTTTCCGAACATCCCAGACAACCGTGGCCGGACTGGATGGGGAAAGAAACGCCACCATTCCAGCGGGTGGTGGAACAGGCGTTATAGGTGGTTGGCCCTTTGCAGCCCATTTTGTACAGGCAATAGCCTTTGCGGGCGGCGTCATCGTCCCAACTCTCAACGAACTCCCCGGCGTCAAAGTGGGCGCGGCGGTAGCATTTATCGTGAATACGCTGACCATAGAACATCAGCGGACGACCCAGACGATCGAGTTCAGGCAAACGATCAAATGTCACCATGTAGGTAATGATGGCGCTCATGACATCCGGAATCGGCGGGCAGCCGGGCACTTTCACGATCGGCTTATCGGTGATCACCTTATCGATCGGCGTAGCCTGGGTAGGGTTAGGCCGGGCAGCCTGCACGCAGCCCCAGGAGGCGCAGGTTCCCCAGGCGATAATCGCGCTGGCTCCTGCTGCGGCTCGTTTTAACTTTTCAATAAAAGGGCGCCCGCTGCTAATGCAAAACATCCCTTGCTCGCCCAGCGGAGGGTTGCCTTCGACGGCCAGAATGTAGCGGCCATGGTACTGGCGCAAAATGTCTTCAAATACCTCTTCGGCCTGCGTTCCGGCGGCGGCCATCAGCGTGTCGTCGTAATCGAGGGAAATCAGGGAGAGGATGACGTCTTTGGCAAGTGGGTGAGAGGAGCGGATAAATGATTCGGTGCAGCAGGTGCATTCCAGCCCGTGGATCCAGACTACCGGGATCCGGGGTTTGTTCTCTAGCGCCCAGGCAATTCTGGGCGTCATTCCGGCTCCCAACCCCAGCGATGTAGCCGCGAGGCTACAATATTTGAGAAAACTGCGTCTGCTTACGCCTTTGCGGCGCATCGCCTGATAAAAGGTCTCCTCGTTATTCGTATTCATAACACGCGTTTCTTCCCCCGTTGAGTTCTGGCGCATGCCGCCAGCGATATCTAAAAAAGCGTATCCGATCGGAAGGGAGAAACAATGCAAAGAGTGTGGTTATGTCCTATTGCGATATTTTCGTACCTGTTATCTGTTTTTCGCTTTCCAGGAATAAAAAAACGCACAGGGGGGATCGCCCTGTGCGTCGGGTTTATCGCGGAAGAACTTAAACCCCAAGGCGATCGCGTAAGCTGTAATATGCCGCCCCCATGGCGGTAAACGGAATGCGCAGGCTGCGGCCTCCCGGGAACGGGTAGTGCGGCAGGTTGGCGAACGCGTCAAAGCGCTCGGCATCCCCGCGCAGCTGTTCGGAAATCAGGCGTCCTGCCAGGTGAGTACAGGTCACGCCGTGGCCGCTGTAGCCCTGCATATAGTAAATGTTGGTATCAAGACGGCCGAACTGCGGCATACGAGACAGCGTTAACAGGAAATTACCGGTCCAGCGGTAATCAATTTTTACCCCCTGCAATTGCGGGAAGGTCTTCAGCAGTTTCGGCATTACCAGACGCTCAATATCGTCCGGATCGCGAGCGCCGTAGACCACACCACCGCCGTACAGCAGGCGGTTATCCCCGGTCAGACGGTAGTAATCGAGCAGGTAGTTACAATCTTCCACACAGTAGTTTTTCGGGATCAGCGAGCGCGCCATCTCCGCCGACAGCGGTTCGGTGGTTAACACCTGCGTGCCACACGGCATGCTGCTTTTTGCCAGCGCAGGTTCCAGTTTGTCACCGAGATAGGCGTTGCCCGCGACGATCACAAAGCGGGCCGTCACCTGGCCTTTTTCAGTGCTGACCACCGCCGGGCTGGTGTGCTGAATACGGGTGACTGGCGACTGCTCAAAGACGCGTCCGCCGTTCAGACGAATGGCGTTAGCTTCGCCAATCGCCAGGTTCAGCGGGTGAATATGACCACCGCTGTGGTCGAGCAGCGCGCCGACATAACGATCGCTGCTGACTTCGCGACGAATTTCACTGCTGTCTAACAGTTCAAGCTGCGTGTTGCCGTAGCGTTCCCAGTTCGACTTCTGCTCTTCCAGCGTTTCCATCTGTTTGTGGTTCAGCGCTACAAACAGCCCGCCGGGACGATAGTCGCATTCGATCTGATAACGCTTGATGCGTTCGCGGATGATATTGCCGCCTTCAAACATCATTCCACCGAGCATTTTAGCGGCATCCGGGCCATAGGTACGTTCGATGACGTCGATATCGCGACTGTAGGAGTTCACCAACTGACCGCCGTTACGTCCGCTGGCCCCGAAACCAATACGCGCGGATTCCAGTAGCACCACGTCGTAACCCATTTCCGCTAAATGCAGGGCGGAGGAGAGTCCGGTATAACCACCGCCCACGACGCAAACATCACAGCTAACCGATTCGCTAAGGGTCGGAAACGGTTCGTACTGATTGGCGCTTGCGGCGTAATAACTGCTGGTATGTTCAGTCATGATTAAGACTCCAGGGAGATCCAGATGGTTTTCAGTTCGCTAAATTTTTCCAGCGCATGCAGGGATTTATCGCGTCCGTTACCGCTTTGCTTATAACCGCCGAACGGCACGGTCATATCACCGTCGTTGTAGTTATTCACGAAGACTGAGCCGGCTTTCAGGCGACGGCTCATACGGTGGGCGCGCGACAAATCGCGGGTCCAGACCGCGGCGCCGAGGCCGTAGTCACTGTCGTTAGCCAGCGCCAGAGCTTCGGCTTCGCTGCTAAAACGGGTGATGACCAGTACCGGGCCGAAGATTTCATCGCGGCTGACGTGGGCCTGCGGTGCGGTATCGACAAAAATAGTCGGGCCGATAGCGGCCGGATGTACGTGGCTGCGGCCATCCAGCGCCAGCGTGCCTTGCGCTTCACCGTCGCGAATAAAACCGTGCACGGTGTCGGCATGCGCATTGTCGATAAGCGTGCCCATCGTGGTTTCCGGATCCAACGGGTTGCCGGGCTGCCAGTTTTTCGCCTGTTCTTTCAGCAGGGCGATGAACTCGTCGGCAATGCTCTCTTCCAGCAGCAGGCGCGTTCCGGCGATACAAACCTGGCCCTGGTTATAGAAGATACCTGCCGCTGCATTAGCGGCGGCTTTCGGCAGATCCGGACAGTCGGCAAACACGATGTTGGCGCTTTTACCTCCGGCTTCCAGCCAGACGCGTTTCATGTTGCTGTCGCCAGCGTCTTTGAGCAGTTGCTTGCCGGTACGAGTCGAGCCGGTAAAGGTGATCACATCAACATCCGGGTGCTGTGACAACGCCTGACCCGCTTCGTGACCATACCCGCTAACAACGCTGAGAACGCCATCGGGCAAACCTGCTTTTTTAGCCAGCGCAGCCAGGCGAATGGCGGTCAGCGGTGATTTTTCGGAAGGCTTGAGGATCACGCTGTTACCCGCAGCCAGTGCCGGGCCGAGTTTCCAGCAGGCCAGCAGCAGAGGAAAGTTCCACGGTACAATGGCGGCAATCACGCCTACCGGTTCGCGCACAATCAGTGCCAGATCGTTCACCGAGGTGGTGGCAACTTCGCCATAGACTTTATCTATAGCTTCGGCATACCAGCGGATGGCGCGTGCCGCGCCGGGAATATCATCACGCAGGCTATGGCGAATCGGTTTACCGGTATCGAGCGTTTCCAGTAGCGCCAGCTCCTCGTGATGCTGCTCCATTAAATCGGCGAGTTTGTGCAGTACCGCTTTGCGCTCTGCGGGTGATGCTTGCGACCAGTCTCCGCGTTCAAAGACGGTACGGGCTGCGGTGACCGCGCGGTCCACATCCGCTTTTTTACCGCGGGCGACTTTAGCCAGAGGACGTTGTCCTGCCGGATCCAGCGTAATAAAGGTTTCGTTATCAGCGGCGGCACAATATTCGCCGTTAATAAATAAACGGGTCTCTGGTGAATAATGGCTGGCTTTCTCACGCCAATATTTAAGATTCTGAAAGTTCATAGCTACTCCTTTTATATCAATAAGATAAAGTTCGTTGCTGATCTTTTTCAGGCAAAATCAGGCTGCACGATGCCCCAGGGATGTACCCTGTTAATGCGCGTTATTTAAGAAGGCCTGAGAAACTCAGGCCGCTACTTATTAGAAAGTGGTGGGAGTGTGGGCACTGATGATGCGGCAGATCCCTGCCGAGGTGTTGCTGAAACTGTGTGGTATGCCGGTGTTAATGGCATAGCTTTGTCCTGCAACAAGAGGATACGTTTGACCGTTGATGGTCAGTATCACTTCACCTTCCAGTATTGTGCCAATCTCTTCACCCTGGTGTTTAATTCTCTCCCCGGTTGTCGTGCCTGGCTGATAGGTTTCAAACATCATTGCCAGCGTACGATTCGGATTTCCGTTGTGTACCAGCTTCATGGATACTCCCTGACTCCCGATCTCAATCAAATCATCCTGATTGATAACCACCTGCGGTTCGTCAGGCTTTTCCGGTTCCGCGAAGAACTCGGAGAGCGACAGCCCATATACTTTCAATAGCTTTTGCAGCGTACTGATGGCAGGACTGACTTTATCCTGCTCTATGGTGCTGATGGCGCTATGCGTTAACCCAGACAGTTCGGCGGCACGACGCTGCGAAAGACCCAATTGCTGGCGGATCTCTGACAAACGTTTACCCGGCGCCAGGCCGTCATCGCTCATAATTGCATTTCCTTAACTGTAGTGGTCAGAGTCGCTGTTTTTCAGCGAGGTGGTTCTGACAAGCGGTGATAAAACCTTCAAGTAACAAACGCGACAGGGCGTATTCGCTACTGTTCCATTCCGGGTGCCACTGCACGCCGAGCGCGAAAGGATGGTCATAGACGCTGGCAGCTTCCACTAATCCATCCTGCGAGCGTGCTTCCACGCGCAACTGCAGGCCAAGGGTTTTTGCGCCCTGACCATGCAAGGAGTTGACCCAAAACGTGCTGCAACCTGGTATTAACTGAGATAGCAATCCTCCCTGTTGAACCTGGACTTCATGAGATGGTGCATATTGCTGCTCCACCGGGAGTTCCGCATCTTCACGATGTTCCAGGAACTGTGGATGATCGCACAGGCGACGATACAGAGTCCCGCCAGTGGCGACAACTAATTCTTGTAAGCCCCGGCAGATGGCGAAAATGGGAATGCGCCTTTCGAGCCCGGCGGTAATTAGCGCCATGCTCAGAAGATCACGCCCGGGATCGGCGTCAGACTCATCGCCATTTTCACCATAGAGGTGCGGCTGCACATTGCTTGGGCTTCCTGGCAGGAAGATACCGTCCAGTTTCGGTAACAGCGCGTTCAACAATTCGGGTTCCGCAAGCGCATGGGGAAGCGCTATCGGTAATCCTCCGGCATTTAATACCGCATTTAGGTACTTTTCTTGCAGAGTCTGGGTCTGGTGACCCTTAAGCCTGTTCCTACACATCACTACACCAATAACTGGCTTGTCAAATATATTGCCCATGATCGACCTCACGTTTTGGAATAAATTATTGCCAAACGGTTCCTTGTTGTGCCATTCCGTTCATTATTTTCTCAATCTAGCAGCGGAATAACCTTCTAGCAAACTTAATTTAACATTTGACAAACAATTTGTTTGCATCCAGAGTCGAATGGTGGACATTATATTTAACAGTCAAATCACAGAACAGCTTACCAGGCCAACGGCGGTGAATCATGGAAACCAATATCGTAGAAGTTGAGAATTTTGTTCAGCATTCTGAAGAGAGACGAAGTAGCGCGTTTGCGCGCGAAGTTAAGCAGTATCTGGAACGCTATCCTAATACGCAGTATGTGGATGTGTTGTTAACCGACCTTAATGGCTGTTTTCGCGGTAAGCGCCTTCCCGTTGCGGGATTGCATAAGTTAGAGAAAGGCTGCTATTTCCCGGCATCCGTTTTCGCGATGGATATTCTGGGCAATGTGGTCGAAGAGGCGGGATTAGGCCAGGAGCTTGGCGAACCGGATCGGACCTGTGTACCCGTGGCAGGTACGTTAACCCCTTCGGCTGCCGATCCGGAATTTATTGCGCAGATGATGCTGACGATGCTGGATGAAGATGGCGCTCCCTTTGACGTTGAGCCGCGGAACGTACTAAACCGACTCTGGCAGAAACTTCGCCAGCGCGGTCTGTTCCCCGTCGTAGCGGTAGAGCTGGAGTTCTATTTACTCGATCGTAAGCGTGACCCCGAAGGTTATCTGCAGCCGCCATGCGCGCCGGGAACGGACGATCGTAATACCCAAAGTCAGGTTTATTCGGTTGATAACCTGAACCACTTTGCAGATGTGCTGAACGATATCGATGAACTGGCCCGTTTACAGCTGATCCCGGCTGACGGCGCGGTGGCTGAAGCCTCCCCTGGGCAGTTTGAAATCAACCTCTACCATACCGACAACGTGCTCGACGCCTGCGATGACGCGCTGGCGTTGAAACGTCTGGTACGGCTGGTGGCAGAGAAACATAAGATGCATGCCACGTTTATGGCAAAGCCTTATGAGGAGCATGCCGGTAGCGGGATGCATATCCACATCAGCGTCATGAATAACAAAGGTGAGAACGTGCTGGCTGATGCGAATGGCGATGATTCCGCGTTATTAAAGCGTGCGCTTGCCGGGATGATTGATCTGATGCCCGCGTCAATGGCGCTGCTGGCACCGAATGTGAACTCCTATCGCCGCTTCCAGCCCGGGATGTATGTTCCGACCCAGGCGTCCTGGGGGCACAACAATCGTACGGTGGCGCTGCGTATTCCCTGCGGCGACCGTGATAACCATCGGGTTGAATATCGCGTAGCGGGGGCTGATGCCAACCCGTATCTGGTGATGTCGACCATCCTGGCGGGGATCCTTCACGGTCTGGATAACGAACTGCCGTTACAAGAAGAAGTGGAGGGTAACGGTCTGGAGCAGGAAGGGCTGCCGTTCCCGATTCGCCAGAGCGATGCGCTGTGGGAGTTTATGCAAAATGACAGTCTGCGTGAACTATTGGGTGAGCGGTTTAGCCATGTGTATCACGCCTGTAAAAACGATGAGCTTATCCAGTTTGAACGTCTGATTACCGACACTGAAATTGAGTGGATGCTGAAAAACGCCTGACCGTTGTACAGGTCATTGAAAAAGAAGTCGCATCATGCGGGCTGAGCGGAGCCAGCCCGTAAAAATTGCAGGAATACCTGCCATTTCCCGGATGTCGCGTAATGGAGCGCGGGCGACAACGGGTCTTCAGATAACCGACAGAGTTTGTGACGAGGAAATGTGATGATGCCAATGTTTAAAAACCCGCCCCGCGTGAGTATTCATGGCTCCCGCAGTAAATACGGACCGCATCTGTGCCGTACCCCATTGACGCCTTTTTTATGCCATTCCTCCCCGACACGACCCAGGTCTGCTGTACCCACGTTTCGAACGCAGATCTGGACTCGTAGCGGGGAGGAAAATTATGTCGACTAACTCTTCTGCGGATCATTCTGCCCAGCCGGGCAAAGCACAGCTGCGTAAATCCCTGAAGCTGTGGCAGGTGGTGGTGATGGGGCTTGCCTATCTCACGCCGATGACGGTGTTTGACACCTTTGGCATTGTTTCGGGTATCAGCAATGGCCATGTTCCGGCCTCCTACCTGCTGGCCCTGGCGGGAGTACTGTTTACCGCCATCAGTTATGGAAAGCTGGTGCGCCAGTTTCCACAGGCCGGTTCGGCCTATACCTATGCGCAAAAAGCGATCAACCCGCATGTCGGGTTTATGGTCGGCTGGTCGTCACTGCTTGACTACCTTTTCCTGCCGATGATTAACGTACTATTGGCGAAAATTTACCTTTCCGCGCTGTTCCCGGGGGTTGCGCCATGGATTTGGGTGGTGATGTTCGTCGCGATCCTCACCGCGGCCAATCTGAAAAGCGTTAATCTGGTAGCGAACTTCAATGCGCTGTTTGTACTGGTGCAGGTGGCGATCATCGTGGTGTTCATTTTCCTCGTGGTGCAGGGGCTGCACAAAGGGGAAGGGGTTGGGACCGTCTGGTCGCTGCAACCGTTTATCAGCCAGAATGCGCATTTGATCCCGATTATCACCGGGGCGACCATTGTCTGCTTCTCGTTTCTCGGCTTTGACGCGGTGACGACCCTATCTGAAGAGACACCGGATGCTGCGCGCACCATTCCAAAAGCTATTTTTCTTACCGCGCTGTACGGTGGGCTGATCTTCATTGCTGCCTCGTTCTTTATGCAACTGTTCTTCCCGGACATTAGCCGATTCAAAGACCCGGATGCGGCGCTACCGGAGATTGCGCTGTACGTCGGCGGCAAGCTGTTCCAGTCTATTTTCCTGTGTACCACCTTTGTGAATACGCTGGCTTCAGGTCTGGCGTCGCATGCCAGCGTTTCGCGTCTGCTGTACGTGATGGGCCGCGATAACGTCTTCCCGGAGAAGTACTTTGGTTATGTCCATCCCAAATGGCGTACTCCCGCGTTGAACGTCATCATGGTCGGGATTGTGGCGCTGTCGGCCCTGTTTTTTGACCTGGTGACTGCCACGGCGTTGATTAACTTTGGTGCGCTGGTGGCCTTTACGTTCGTTAATCTCTCCGTGTTTAACCACTTCTGGCGTCGTGAAGGACGCAAGCATACCTGGCAGGAGAAGCTGCACTATCTGGTATTGCCAATGGTCGGTGCCGCCACGGTTGCCGTACTGTGGGTGAATCTTGAGGTGACATCGCTGACGCTGGGTCTGGTATGGGCCGGCGTTGGGCTGGTGTATCTTGCCTGGCTGACCGGACGTTTTCGCAAACCGCCGCCGCAGTTTGACGCCGCGAAATCTGAGCGCGCCTGGGAGTGATGGAAGCTGAATAGGCCGTAGCATTCGGCTGAGTTGAGGTAAAAATGAAACACGGTATGTCGCGGCAAACGGTCGCGGCATACCTGCTTTAATTAAAGTCCCGCTTGTTTTAGGGAATAAAAAAACCGGCACGGGAGCCGGTAAGTAAATCAATGTAGGAATATAATTATTATTATAATTACTGAATTATAATTCAGCCAACTCAATAGGAACGGGTTTCCCTATATGGTATCCCTGTAACCAACCAATACCCATCGTAATTAGCATCTTTTCAATTTCCTCATTTTCAACAAACTCAGCGACTACTTCCATGTTTTTGAGTTTTGCTACTTCGCAGAAGGATCTGACGGCGCATCGACTAAATTCATCGGTCAGTATGTTACGGATGAAGGAACCATCAATTTTCAGAATATCTGCGTCTAACGTTCGTAGTCGTGAATAGCTTGATGCTCCTGTGCCAAAATCATCAATAGCAATTTTAGAACCGGCTTTACGTAGTGCTCTCAGAACATCAGTGACATTAGCGTTGTCAATAATATCTGATTCAATAACTTCAAATATTATACGTTCAGGTGTTATTGAGTATTTTCTGAACAATGTAAAAACATTATCAAGAAAATCAATTTTATTAAGCGAGTCAGGCGTCAGATTAATGGAGAAGTGACTGTTTGGGTCAGATTTCTGCCGTGACTGTATAAAACGAAATGTTTGCTCTATAACAGTGATATCCAGCGCAGGAAGTAATCCTGCCTCGCGAGCAACCGGTAGGATGGTGTCTGGAAAGATTAACTTGCCATCAACCATTTTTATCCGAATAAGTATCTCGTGATAACGTGTCAGTCCCGTGGTTGAAACGATCGGCTGAACAACCAGCATCGTTGATACGATGGGTTGAGCCATAAGCTCAAACGACTTTCTGTCAATTGCCTTTTGCAACATATGACGAATGACAGCCTGGCTGACAATTTTATCACCTGGCACTTGCGGGCTGAGTAACAACGGTTGCCCCTGCATTAACGAGATGTAGCTTTGGGTATTAAGATGCTTAATTGCTTGAGATAAATTTTTAATCAGGTTTTTCTCGGTGGTATACGCCACACCACAAGATAGCCCTAATTGGTAGTCCTTCCAGATAAAACGAAAAGAGTTTAGGTCTTTGTAGAGATCAGGAATGTCAGGGACAGCATTAAGGCGAAGAATTATTCCATGACCTGGTGCGTAATAAATGTCACCTGTACCCTTAATCAATTTACGTACATATGCGCTTAGCGCTTTTACAAATTCAAAACGAAATTCTATTCCGTGAGTTTGCTCCAGCGTATTCAACTCTGTACAACGGATGTAACACAAGCACTCTGTTGCGTGTTTACGGATGTCCATTTGCAGGGCCTGAAAGTTAGGCAGTCCGGTGTTAGGCTCTGATCTAAAAAGTTGTTTGAGGCGGCGGAGATATTTTCGGTTATGAACCACAAGTACACCGGTAACAACAATCGTAATAGAAAAGACAAACACTATCGTGGAGGAAATCACGAGACTATGTACATAATTATTATAGTTAGCAGGTGGAATATAACTGTTTATATAATATCCCAACAGGATGAGCATTGTTACCCATACAGGGGATATCAAAGCATGGCCAATACAGATCACTCCCCATAGCATTACTGGAAGTAACCACAGTAATGAATAGTCTGTAAATATAAGAATATCTTCTCTGATGACGATCAAAGCGGACATAATGCAGAGTAACAGCGCCAGCCATAATACTTGATACAGAATAGGAGGGCCGGATTTTATCAGCGCCTTTACTTGTCTAATGTATAGAATGCACCATGCAGGATTTTGAACGCTTCTAAGCAACAGATAACAAAAAGGGATGCCAGTCAGGCAAGAGTTCATCAGCCACTGTAAGTTAATTAATGTTTGTAGTGTAAAAAGGTTTGCGATCGGTGCAGAGGCTGTGTTCGATTGGAACCAGTGATCAATCGAGATGAATAGTAAGGCGTTGCAACACACGAGCCAGACAATACGCAGGGTTGTAAGCTGGCTACGACCAAAGCTAACCGCGCCTCGTTTGCCTGTCGAGAAAAAGTAGAGTGTCTGGCTAATGAGAGCAGCCAGTAGCTGAGCCGTTAGTGTGAATACCGAAGATAAAGAGTAAGAGTAAAGCGCATACAAGAAAAAGGCAGCCAAAATTGGCAGCGCCTTTTGCCGGTATAAAACCAGCAGTGCAGAAATGAGAGGTAAAGTGAGATCGTAAAAATGCAGTGTTATACCCGCAACATCCTCTTGCTTACTGAGATGGCCAGCGACCAGTTGTAATGCAAAAAACGCGATGCCGACACAAAAATAGTCTCTAAATGTATTAATGAAATTTATATTTTCCGTTTTTCTTAGCAATATCATCATTCGCAATTCTCAGTGAGCTATCACCGTTCTCGATTTAAGTCATCTACTTAAAACAGGTTAGATTTAGGGCTTAAAATGTGTATTATTGGATGTTTTCGCTAATTGAAAACTATTTTAAAATCTGTTATGTGAGTTTTTTAAAGGTAATCCTCGACAATTTCCCTATGTTTCGCAACACAGAGGAGAACAATATTGCTGGTTGTACAGATAATAAAAGTTGCGTCAGTAGCCATTATTTCAGACAGAATAATCGATCGATAAAAACGATCAATATAAATTTTTTGATAGCTTTCATCGATAGGTTTGGCAGATCATAAATACCATGAAAGATCGATGAAAGCTATTGAATTGTTATTATTTAATATTATTTGTTTCGTGAATGTTAGTTGAGCTACTCTTTTTTTGAATATTAACTAATGGCTACACCTTGATATGAAAATCATTCTTTTATTGCCAGGAAAGTGAGTTTCCCCACCTTCCCACAACACACTCAATTGTTAATCATTAACGAGGATGCTGCTGTGTCGCGCAGTGAATACCGCCGCCACCGGCAGCGATACCGTCGATATTCAACTGAATAATTTCACGATCGGCAAACAGCTCCTGCAAAATAGCATGGGTATTACGATCGGTGCGCTTATCGCCAAATTGCGGTGCAATGACGGCATCATTACACAGATAAAAATTGATATACCCCGCGGCGAAATCATCGCTCGCATAAGTCTGGCGGATGGTAGAAGGTCCTTCCAGCGTGACTACCTCCAACCGTCGGCCTTTGGCATCCGTGGCGGCCCGTAATATGTCCAGATGACGTCGAGTGATCGCGTAATCAAAGGATGACGGATCCTGCTCAAGACCCGCCACCACCGTACCCGGATGCGTGAATCGGGCGTAAAAATCTGTATGGCCGTCGGTAATATCCTTGCCGGCAATACCCGGCAACCAGATGATTTTCTCCAGACCTAGCAGTCGCTTAAGTTCTTCTTCGCATTCGGCTTTGCTGACGCCAGGATTACGGTTGGAGTTAAGCACGCAGCTCTCGGTAATAATCGCCGTGCCTTCACCATCTACCTCAATACCGCCACCTTCTAGTGTTAGCGCCGAGCGAATAAACTCGGCATGAACGTAATCAGTAACAAATTCAGCCACATCGGCATCTCGTTCGTGCTCTTGCTTATTGCCCCAGCCGTTGAAATTAAATCCCACTCCGCCGAGCGCGCCGCTGGCGCTTTTCACAAACACCGGCCCGGTGTCGCGGATCCACAGATCGTCTATTGGGTGAACCAGAAGATTGACTGACGGCCCGCACAGACGCGCGGCGAGCTCGCTGTCTTCTTCGCGTACTAACATATTCACGGGTTCAAATGCGGCGATGGTTTTGGCAACTAACGCCAGGTTTTCCTGCACCACCGGTAGCAGATGAGGCTCCCAGATCTCCGCACTGGCACCAAACGCCATCCAGGTTGCCGCATGCGGTGCGCCTTCATCAGGCATTTGCCAGCGGCGGTTCTCTGTCGCGCGGGCAAATTGGCTAAAGCTGAAGCCCGTCATACCAGCGAGTAGCATACTCGTTGAAGTCACCAGGCCTTGTCTGACGAATGAACGTCTTGTCATCATAGGATTAACCTTTGCGTATTTTTACCTGATATCAGGTGAATGAAATAATAATAGATAATAAATATTCTGTGTATTTTAAATATTGAATAATAAATAAAGTGATTGCGGGTAAATTTCACGCGAAATATAGCACAGGAGATATACGTTGCAATCTCTTAGTTTTATATAATGAGTGAAACTGGCGACTATTAAAATTTCTCAACTATATATTTATATATAATTTATATTTATCAGCATGAACATATGGCACGCCGTTGGCTCTGAGCCCTCGTCTGACGGGCCTTGCCGTGGATTGTGATCTGGCCGATTGTTCTGTTGTATTTATTAATGCCATGAACCGTGTGGGCTATAGTAAAGATGGCCGTTATTTCTCATCATTAATAACCGTGAGTGGGGGATGTGAATGAAGAAGATACTGATGCTGGTCGGAGATTATGTCGAAGATTATGAAACGATGGTGCCTTTTCAGGCTTTGCAAATGCTTGGGCATCGTGTGGATGCCGTCTGTCCGGATAAAAGTCAGGGTGACTACGTTCAAACCGCCATTCACGATTTTGATGGGGCGCAGACATACAGTGAAAAGCCGGGGCATCGTTTTACGTTAAATGCTAATTTTGCCGAGGCGCGGGCCGCCGATTACGACGCACTGTTGATCCCCGGCGGGCGTGCTCCGGAATATCTTCGACTGAATCCGGATGTCATTAAGCTGGTGCAAGATTTCAACACTGCCGGTAAGCCTATCGCCGCAGTTTGTCATGGGCCCCAACTGTTAGCGGCGGCGGGGGTGTTAGAAAACCGGACCTGTAGCGCTTATCCGGCCTGTGCGCCCGAGGTTCGTCTGAGCGGTGGACATTATGCCGATATTGGTATCGATCAGGCCCACGTTGATGGCAATCTGGTGACGGCACCAGCATGGCCCGCGCATCCGCAATGGTTAGCTAAATTTGTTGAAGTATTAATGAAGTAAGCGATGATGCGATGAAAAAGTCGGTATAACCTGCCAGGCTATACCGACTGCATTTATTACCTCTGCATGAGTGCGAACACGCCCCACCCGATATATTCCCGGGTGAATGCAACGTGGCGGACTGGTGAACTTCTCAGTTGCTCTCTGACTTCGGCGGCAAACTCATCGTCCGGATTTGCCTCCAGCCACCGGCGCATCGTCAACCATTTTGCCGCCTCGTATCTGTCCCAACCTTCCTGGTCAGCCAGTACCATTTCCACCACGTCATAACCGAGCAGGTCGAAAGACGAAACGAGTTCTGGCAGAGAAAGAAAATCGGCTACTGAAGCCGCGCCGCAAGCCATAGCGATCTCCTCCGTTGCGGGCATCTGACGCCAGTACGGTTCGCCGATGAGCAGGATCCCGCCTGGTTTGAGACTTTGTTCCAGCTGTTTGATCGTTCCGGCAACGCCGCCGGCAATCCAGGTTGCACCAACGCAGGCGGCAATATCGAATTTTTCTTCGGCGATATAACCTGTTGCATCGGCATGAATAAAACGCACGTGCTCAGTGACGCCCAATTCACTTGCCCGCAGGGTGGCTTGCTCACTGAATAACTGGCTCATATCGATACCAACGCCGGAAATTCCATGATCGCGTGCCCAGGTGCACAACATCTCGCCCGAGCCGCTGCCGAGATCCAGGATGCGGGTTCCTGGGGGCATCCGTAAAACCTGACCTAACGTCGCATATTTTTGCGCGGTGAACGGATTATGAATGCGATGTGCGCTTTCGCTGATCGTAAAAATCTTCGGGATATCCATCTCTCTCTCCTTAGCGATTATCCAGTTGGGCGCGAACGTTGTTCAGCCCGGTGGTATTGATGCGGTAGGGCTGACCATTAACGGATTTGATCAGTTTTTTCGTTCTGAGTTTTTTGAATACGTCGAGCGTGCAGTCGCAGAGCAGTAACCCTTCGCGGCTATAGCATTCGACGGAAGTGACACGACCAGATGCATCGCGGACGTGAGCAATACGGCCACCTTTGGCGAGAACGTGTAAGGTACGTTGTTCCTGACGGGATAAATTCATACTGGAAAACCTGTTTAATCATCATGTGCAAAACGTGCAAACACACAGCGGTGTCCGCATTCGATTTCGGCGCATTGATAACCAGTCCGGCCTGAAAAGGTCGGTAAGCTGATTATCTGATGATTACATTCTCCAGCATCAAAGCCTCGGGTTGAGTTGATAGGTATTTACCTGCTGAATCATACCAGCCTGGGCGAGTAGGGGAATCGTTCTGTCGGGAAAATGTGATCTATGACGAAAAATTGCGTTTAGCTTATTTTATAATTTTTTAACTCTCGTTAGCTGAGCAGTGTATGGATATATTAAATTTATTGAATATTCAGACATCGTCAGTAGCGGTATTGGCCGTAATGATGCGTTGTTAGCCCCACTTGCGTCATACTATAGATTAGTGATATTTAATTTTTCCCTATCCTAATTTTGTTTTATTTGATAAACATGTCTTTATTATAAAAAGGATTTTTAATGGTGTTTTCTTTTAATTCTTTTTAGGAATTTTCTTAACATCATGAAGTGTGTATACTCAATCCAGCAAGAAGCTCTTCTGTTATCATCAAAACTATAAAAATGTCCTTAACACCCGTATTACCTCTGCCCTGAATCTCTTCTCAGGGGAGAGGTTTTTTTTGCCTGTGTATAATTTTGATAATCGTCATATATAGATAATTTAATATTATTGTTCTTGTTGTTTTACATTAGTGATGACGACAGGTTTTGTTCTGTGAACCATACGGTAATGTTGAAATAGTATCGCTATGAATCTATTTCATGGTGAATAGTATGATTTCATCTTTATTTATATGGGTATTATATAGTTTTTCTTATAACTATCTGTTTTTAAGCGTTATGTTAATTTTCGCTTTTGAAGTAATTGTGATTTTGTTCACGGATTTTAGTGCGTTAAGTGGCTATTTGTAGAGAGGTGCAAACGGTTGCATGTTGCTGTTACAGCATTTGTTCATTAAAAAAATATAGCGATGGTATGTCTTGTGTCGGTATCGGGGGCAAGAATCTAAATGATTTTTATTATCCCTTAGACATACGAATTCAGTTTATGACTTCTGTTAGCTTAACACCATGGAAAATGTAGTAAAAACAGACAGGGAATATGATTTTATCAATCAAAAGGAGTTTTTAATCACTGGTATAATTACTGGCCTTTTTTATCTTCCTTTATATAAATCGTTGTCGTAACACCCATAAAATCAGCGTTCTGGGATGAGCGCTGATTTTATTTTGTTCTCAGATTATTCAACCCACGCTGTATGCAGGTCTTCTCTTGCAGTACCTCGTAAATGATACATTAAAGGATCTCCTGGAATGGATATTGTTGAACGCTTTATTAACTACACGAAAATCAATACCACGACCTCAAGGGAAAATGGTGCTAATGGGATAATGCCTTCTTCACCTGGTCAAATGGAACTGGCAAAACTACTTGCAGTAGAACTTGAAGCATTAGGAATGGATAACATTGAGGTCAGGGATACCGCTATTGTGACCGCGACCTTACCTGGAAATACCGATGACACCATCCCTGTCGTTTCCTTTTTTGGTCATCTGGATACCAGCGCAGAACAGACCGCGGACACAAATGCGCAACGTCTTCACTACAGCGGTGGGGATTTGTGTCTGAACCAGGAGCTGAATATTTATCTGCGTGAAAGTGAATTCCCGGAACTGAAAAATTATATCGGTGATGACCTGCTGGTGACGGATGGTACCAGTCTGCTAGGGGCTGATGATAAAGCCGCCATCGCCGCGATTATGAATGCCCTGGAGTACCTTGTAGCGCATCCGGAGATTAAGCATGGGCCGGTGAAGGTCGGTTTTGTTCCTGATGAAGAGCAGGGATTACGGGGAGCAAAAGCGTTTGATGTTGCGGCGTTTGGCGCTGATTTTGGCTATACCCTGGACTGCTGCGGCATTGGAGAGTTTGTCTATGAGAACTGGAACGCGGGTGATGCGGAAATCATCTTTACCGGCCAGTCCGCGCACCCTATGTCGGCCAAAGGTAAGCTGAAGAACTCTCTGCTGATGGCGCATAAGTTTATTGCGATGCTGCCCGGAGGAGAGGCGCCTGAGTATACGGAAGGACGCGAAGGGTATTACTGGGTAAAACAGCTTCAGGGTAACAGCGCCCGTACGGTACTTAAGCTGGATATCCGGGATTTTACCGAAGAAGGGTATAAGGCGCGTATGGCATATATCCGTCAGCTTGCCGTCAGCACCTGCGCGCTGTGGGGAGAAAACAGCGTGGTCTGCCATTTAACCGATCGCTATGCCAATGTGTTCAATAGTTTGCAGGGCGATGCACACTACCCGATTGATATTGCGTTACGCGCGTATCAGAAGTGTGGCATTACCCCGCAACCTGTCGCCATGCGTGGTGGGTATGATGGCGCAGTGCTATCGCAGAAAGGACTGCCTTGCCCGAATATTTTTACCGGTGCCCATAACTTTCATTCAATTTATGAATATCTACCGGTGCGTTCACTGCGAGCCGCCAGCGATGTGGTGGTAGCGGTCATTGAGGAAACCTTTGCTGAGTTCGCGCAGAGGAGAGCTCAGTCATGATTCAGGTGTTAATTGCCCTACTGGTTATCGTGGTGGTCGCGCGTCTGATACTGAAAGGTTATCGCGCTGAACCCGTGCTGTTCATTGCGGGCCTGGTGTTGATGATTTGTACGGCGTTAACCGGATGGGGTTCTGTATTACCGAAGGGCGTTGCCAGTACGGGGATTTCATTTCTCGATCCTTTCGAGGTGATGCGCGATCTCTTTAGTACGCGTGCTGCCGATCTCGGCCTGATGATTATGGCGCTCATGGGATTTGCGCATTACATGGATCATATCGGGGCAAATGAAGCGGTTGTGCGGGTCGTGACGAAACCTTTGCGCGCGCTGCGTTCGCCCTATGTGCTTCTATTTTTCTCCTATCTGCTCGCCAGCCTCCTGCAGTTGGCCATCCCATCCGCTACCGGGCTTGCCGTGTTGCTGATGGGGACGATGTTCCCCATTATGCTGGGGTTAGGGCTTTCTGCGGCCTCGGCTGCTGGGGTTATTGCCACCTCGCTTGGTGTGGCGTATACCCCGACGGCCATCGATGCTATCAGGGGATCTAAAGCGGTTAATATGGATGTGGTGGAATACGTTGTTTACCACCAGGGACCTGCAGCGCTGGCAACCGTGCTGGTCGTGGGCGTCTGCCATTTCTTCTGGCAGCGGCATTGCGACCGTAAAGCGGGGACGCTTCCACGGGAAATCGGTAGCGCTGAGGTGACTGATTCAGGAAAAGCCCCGGCTTTTTATGCGCTTCTCCCGATGCTTCCGATACTGATGGCGGTGGGATCATCGGAAATGTTCGTCAGTGGTATTAACCTGAATATTATCACCATTGTGCTCATTTCAATGGCTGTCTGCATGTTGATTGAGTGGTTGCGGGTGCGTGATTTAAAGTCAGTATGCGAAGGATTCAGCCATTTCCTTAAAGGCATGGGCACCGCCTTTACCGGGGTGGTTGGGCTACTGGTTGCGGCAGGTGTTTTTGCTCACGGAATTAAAGTCATTGGTGCCATTGATCAATTAATCCTGATGGCGGAGCACGTGGGATTACCTCCATTTGCTATGGCGGTGGTGTTTGCGCTGGTGACGCTGGCGGCAGCAATTATTATGGGATCGGGTAATGCGCCATTCCTTGCTTTCGTTGAGCTGATCCCGCAAATCGCGGCAAGTATGGGCGCTAACGCTGTTGCCATGATCCTGCCGATGCAACAGGCATCACATATGGGGCGGGCAATTTCACCGGTTTCCGGCGTGGTGATTGCCGTTTCCAGTGGGGCGAAAATAACGCCATTTGATGTGGTTAAACGTACCGCCGTACCGTTGATTGTGGGCTTTGTAACGCATACCCTGATCATCGGTATTTTCTATTAACTTCGTCTGTAATAAGCAAACTTCCGGGTTGCTGAATGCCCGGTAGTTTGCTTTTTCTGTTTACAGGTCTCATCACAAAAGGTGATATTGATTACTGGTGATTATTATTAACCTTTATCTTTATCGCATTATTCTTATTAGTCATTGTTGAGCCACCCCAGATTAATGATTAATAAGTATGATGTATTATATTTGCACGTTTATTACATAGGGATAAGTTAATCTGGATCATATTTTGACGATTTTAGTTGTAGTAATTTTTTAATAGAGTAATACAAGAATGACGTGGAATAACAATGATGATTTATTTGGGCAGGTTTAAGTGGTAAGGGATTCTGGAAGAGTTAGTACGTTACGACATCATTATCAGGATGATCTGGAAGCCTTTACCTGGAGTGCGTTAGTCGCAATTGGTATCGCAATAAAGGATCATAAAATCTACTCTAAAATGTCAGAGCATCTATTCATTATGCATTGGCTGGCTATTGCCAAAAAAAGAAAAATCTTTTCGAAGAGCATTGTCAGTGAGCTTCAGTGGTTAATTGATGAGGGGAAGAAAAAAAGCCTCAATGCACAACTTAAATTTAAAATAGAATATTTGTACGCCACATCGAGTGGTGATGTGACAATGCAAAACGACTATTTTAAATTTACTCACACGATTGAAGTGTTGAGAAATAATGGATGGGAGAGCTTTCTGCTCACTCCGGAGAAGTGGCAAGGCCTTCATGAAAGTATTAAGGTCAGAAAAGGTGACTTTATTTTTATGGATGACACCCGGCTTCAGGAGTGCTTTGGCGTGCAGGGCGAGATAGTCAAACCTTTCTGTATTCGAGTGTACGGCGATATTGAGTTTGCAAAGTTAACGTTCATCAAACATAACCTGCCGGTTGAATTTGTGAAACATATTTCGAATGAGTTTTATTACTTCAATTTTCTTTCAGTTAAGTAATGCTTAACTGATATGGGGGACAAATTTCTGTTTGTTCAAAGAGTGTATTGATCTACCTGTGAAATTATCGGATTTATACCACGCGCAAAGGACAGCGAATGTTTACTCGAAAGTTAGTGATTACAACTGAATGGATAAGGTTGTCGGATACGCCAGACAATGTGTCCATTTATTTTCGGGGCGTTCTTGAGATCGGTGAAAGCACGGTTGTACCAGATGGCAACACTCCTTTACTTCGCTTAGAAAATGAAATGGCACCTGTCGCCGTTGATGCGTTGTCATGGGTAAGGGTGCCAGTTGAACGCCAGGAAAATGTTATCGTCTATATTTTCTGAATCCTGGTTTATAAATCCATTAATAATGTTAATGTCGATTTGTTCTTATTTTATTCCTCCCGGTGCAAGATGAGATGTCTGGCTGAACAATTCGTTGGGGATCACATCGCGGGTGAGAGCATTTGTAGCGCGTGTACATTATAAATAATGCCAAACACCGCCACCGCGAGCAGAAACAGGGAGGAGATAAAAACGCTGCGTCTGGCAAACCGCTCTGGCATCCAGCGTTTGAAAACCATGATGTAAAAAGACAGCACCGTAACATCAAAAACAACCCACACCAGCGTTAGCGTCACAATGCTGGTGGTGAAATCTTGCGTAATGGCAATGAACTGGGGAAAAAACGCTACGAAAAACAAAATGTCCTTTGGGTTAGCGACCCCTGTCAGAAATCCATGGATAAGCCCGCTGTTATCGCGTTTTGGCGTACACAGTCCGAGGTTTGAGTCCCTGGCCCGCAGGCCGTTAATCGCCATCACACCGATATACAACGATCCCACAAGACCCAGTACGCCAAGCCATATCGCAGAGATTGAAACCACGCCAGCTAGCATCAGTGCAGCCAGAGCAATCAATACTAAAGAAGCGCCGTTAGTGCCAATCAGCGTGAGAAAGGCCCGGCGATAGCCGTGCTGCGACGCGGTGGTGGTAATCAGCGCCACGACAGGACCCGGAGTTAACAGCAGGGTTACTACGCTGAGGCTATAGGCAGCCAGTAAAGTGAAATTCATACCTGATTATCCTGATGATATTTTCCATCAGTATTCCGCCTGCGTGGCGCATTGAAAAACGAATAAAACTGCGCTCTACTGTGAGTAAAACTCAACATAGAAGCTGAGAATGACGCTACCTCCGTTGTATGCCCTGAGGGCTTTTGAAGCCGCAGCCCGTCTGGGATCGTTCAGTAAAGCCGCTATTCAACTTAACGTGACGCCGGGCGCGGTAAGCCGTCATATTCGCACGCTGGAGGCATGGTTTGGTTGCGAGCTATTTGTCCGCAGCGGCCCGCGTATCGAGATAACGCCTTCTGGCCAAGGGCTGGCGCAGCAGTTGACGGCTGGGTTTCAGAGTCTGGAACACGCGTGTCATGCCTTTCGCAGCAGCAGTCATGAGCTACGGCTGAAAGCGCCGTCTACGTTGACGATGCGCTGGCTTCTGGACGTGCTGCGTCATTTCCGTGAAGCGCATCCGACCCCGGTTGTCGAAATTTCCAGCGTCTGGATGGATACCGATTCGGTATCCTTCGGTCGTGAACCGTATGACTGTGCGATCCTGTTAGGGAATGGCCATTTTGGTGACGATACCGACAGCCGGTTGCTGTTTCAGGAGTGGCTTATCCCGGTGTGCTCACCCGCACTGCTGGTGCAGGCGCAGCGCGATCTTTCTGCCTGTGAACTGATTCATCCCTCAGCGGATCGCCGTGACTGGCGTCGGTGGCTGCAACGCACCGGGAAGTTTCCGGCGTTGAATCTTGCGCGGGGCAAAGTGTTCGACACCCTGGAGCAGGGCAGTCTTGCCGCGATGAGCGGTCATGGCGTGTCCGTTGCCGACCTGCTGTTAAGCCTGGCGGCCATTCAGGCAGGGATGTTGGCGTTACCGTTTAAAGATGCGGTAGCGACTGGCGAGGGCTATTACCTTGTCTGGCCAAAGACTTCAACACGGCTTAGAAATATTGAGCTGCTGTATCGCTGGTTAAAAGAGGCTGCGCCGTGTGTCTCCTCGGCAGATCTAAACTGGCTGGATTAAGCTGTTTATTCTGCTAATCACCAATATTGATAATGGTTCTCATTATTATTGTCGTATTGCGCAGGTAATGGTAATGTTGCTTCAGTTATAAACCGTTAATCCCATTTTCTGCGCAGAAGACAGCATGAACAATACCACCGCCCTGAATGCCTCCGGACGCGTCGCTCGCACTTTCTCCGTCAGCGAGTTTATGGATTTTGGTGAGCGCTACGGGATCGATTACCGCTTTCCCCAGTTGGCACAAAGGCCGGATTTACCGTCTGGCAGCCCTGTTCTGCAAGGTGAAATTGAGGAGATGACTCTCCCATGTGGGATGTGCGTGACGCACTCCGACGTACAGGTATTGCAACCCTACGAAACCACCTCTCGTCACGACAGCCCTCTGTATATGCTGGTGGTACTGGAAGGCTGCGTGATCCTGACGCTTAACGGACAGGAGCATGTGGTGCGCTCCGGCATGGCGTTTAGCTCACGCCTGAGTGAGCACCAGACGATGCGTGCCCGTCATCATGCTGATTGTAAACTGCGGACATTATCGCTCGGTTTGTATCCCGACGGCGCGTGTCGCACGGGGTTGCTCGAATCGTTGATGCGTGAGTGGGAAAGATGCCAGACGCCGACGCTTATCTGGCAGGTGCCGGGGTTTTTACTCAGCGGACTGCAGTACGCGCAGCAGAGTACGATTAGCCATATTTCTCGTCAGCTGATGCTGGAAGGGCTGATATTACAACTGTTTGGTCATGGCCTCAGCGTGTGTCAGGTCGAGAGCGGTAAACGTCTTGCGGCGAGCGGTGAGCAGCAGCGGCTGGAGGTCGTTCGCCGACTGCTGGAGCAGAGTCCCGAAAAAGACTACACCCTTAATGAACTGGCCCAACGCGCAGCGATGAGTCCCAGTAGCCTGCGCAGTAAGTTTCGCGCAGCCTATGGCTGTTCGGTATTCGACTACCTGCGCGATTGCCGTCTGGAACGTGCACGCGGCTATCTACTGGAGGGATATAGCGTACAGCAGGCGGCCTGGATGTCGGGTTATCAGCACGCCACCAACTTTTCTACCGCTTTTCGCCGCCGTTACGGCTTTTCACCCGGTGATTTGCTCAAACTTTGCTAATCCATATTTGCGTTTTACGCACGTGATTTCCTGACAATTTGGCACTGCGCATAGGCAACCTGGCATCCGGCATAGCTATCTCCGCCAGCAAAAAGGTAATAATTCTCACTTACAATTAGACATGCCTTTGGAGATATTCATGTTCGCGAAGACTCGCTTGGCGCTGCTGGTGGGATGGGTTACCGGCAGCGTGGCTTTTCCTCTGTTGGCGCAGGAAACAACAAAAAACGATACGGTGGTTGTCACCTCGCAGATGCAGAGCGGGGCCACGAAGCTTGCCACGCCGGATATTGAAACGCCGCAGTCGGTATCGATCGTTACCCGTGAACAGTTTGAAGAGCAGGGCGCAACCAGCGTGCGCCAGGCCGTCAGCTATACGCCGGGGGTGTACAGCAATCAGATTGGCGCTTCCAACCGCTTTGACTACATCGTGCTGCGTGGCTTTTCTGACGGTAGCCTGGATAACGTCTATCTCGATGGTCTGAAGATGATGGGCGACACCAACTCACACAGCTCGCTGGTGGTCGATCCGTGGTTCCTCGAAGATATCGAAGTCGTACGCGGTCCGGCTTCCGTACTGTATGGTCGTTCCTCTCCGGGTGGCATTGTGGCGCTGACCTCACGTAAGCCATCGTTTGATGCGGGCGGCGAAGTGAAGCTGTTTGCCGGCAACAATAACCAGCGCGGCGCGGCGTTTGACGTCACCGGGGCACTGGATGATAACGATCGCGTGGCGGCGCGACTGAGCGGGATGACGCGTTACGCGGACTCGCAGTTTGGTCCATTGAAGGAAGAGCGTTATGCGCTGATGCCCAGCCTGACATGGCGTATCACCGACCAGACGCGTCTGGATCTGATGGCCTATCTGCACCGTGACCCGGAAGGCGGTAGCCACTCCGGTCTGCCGTATGACGGCACCGTGGTTCCGCATTACGGGCAAAAGATCTCCAACACCTTTTACGAAGGCGAGGATGATTACGACAAATACGATCGCCGTGAAAACATGGTGGGCTACAACATTGAGCATATGTTTGATAGCGGTTGGTCGGTGCGGCAAAAGCTGCGCTATCTGCATACCGACGTTGAGCTGAATCAGGTGTATGCGGCGGGCTGGCTGAATGAAACCGAGCTTAATCGCGGTTACTCCGGCTCTGATGAAAAAATGTCGGCGATTACGCTGGATAACCAGCTCGACGGCAGCTTTGATACCTGGCAGGTAAACCACCGTCTGCTGGTGGGGATCGACTATCAGGATCGCAGCAACAATACTACCGGTTACTACGGCGCATTCCCGCCGATCGACGCTTTTAACCCGGTGTACGGCGCGAAGCCTGATTACATCGACATGTATGCGCGTGAGAAACACAAGTTGCGCCAGACGGGTTACTATTTGCAGGATCAGATGTCATGGGATCGCTGGCGTATTACGCTCGGTGGTCGCTACGATCAGGTCAGCGTTTCTAACATTGATAAGATCAACGATACCCGCAGCGATCTGGATAAAAACAACTTCAGCACCCGCGCCGCGCTGCTCTATTTATTCGATAACGGCTTTGCGCCGTACGTGAGTTATTCCACTGCCTTTACGCCAACCAGCTTTGCCGATGAGAACGGCAATCTGCTGGATCCGATGAAAGGCAAGCAGTGGGAAGCGGGGCTGAAATATGAGCCGGAAGGACTTAACAGTCAGTTCAGCGCGTCGGTGTTCCGTATCAATCAGACGAATATTGCCACCAAAGAAGAGCCGACCGATCCGTACCGCTCGATTGGGGAAATTGAATCTGAAGGGGTGGAGCTGGAGGCAATTAGCCAACTGACAGATAGCTTCCGTTTGCAGGCGGCGTATACCTATACCGACATTCGCTATAAGAAAAGCAGCCCGGAGGAGCAGGGCAAGCGCGCAGTGTACGCCCCGCGTAACCAGGCCAGTACCTGGCTGAGCTACGATGTGAAAAGCGGTCCGCTGGACGGCCTGACGTTGGGTTCAGGCGTGCGCTACGTTAACGGTATTACCAGCGATCGCCTGAATACTCACACCCTGCCGTCCTACACGCTGGTGGATATGGTGATTGGTTACGACTTAACGAATATCGGCATTAAAGGGTTGAGCGCGCAGTTAAACGTTAACAACCTGACTGACAAGCGCTACGTTGCGGCCTGTAACTCGCTCTCATACTGCTACTTCGGCGCCGAGCGCAGCATTGTCGGCAGTGTGTCCTGGAAATTCTGATGTTTTAGCCGGATGCGGCGCTGGCGCCTTATCCGGCCTACGGCAGCGTGCAAATCGTAGGCCTGATAAGCGCAGCGCATCAGGCTTTGTGATTGCGGTTATTTTGTAAAATCGTTCTGCAGACAAATCTGCACGCTGGCGCCTTATCCGGCCTACGGCAGCGTGCAAATCGTAGGCCTGATAAGCGCAGCGCATCAGGCTTTGTGATTGCGGCTATTGTGTAAAATCGTTTTGCATACAAATCTGCGTGCTGGCGCCTTATCCGGCCTACGGCAGCGTGCAAATCGTAGGCCTGATAAGCGCAGCGCATCAGGCATAGTGATTGCGGCTATTGTGTAAAACCGTTTTGCAGACAAACCTGCGCGCTGGCGCCTTATCCGGCCTACGGCAGCGTGTAAATCGTAGGCCTGATAAGCGCAGCGCATCAGGCATTGTGGATTGCGGCTATTGTGTAAAACCGTTCTGCAGACAAATCTGCGCGCTGGCGCCTTATCCGGCCTACGGCAGCGTGCAAATCGTAGGCCTGATAAGCGCAGCGCATCAGGCATAGTGGATTGCGGTTATTTTGTAAAACCGTTTTGCATACAAATCTGCGCGCTGGTTCTCAGCGTAAAGGCGACTTTGTCTGGGTACTGGCTGTAATAGTTATGCTCTTCTTCCAGCCCTTTTGCCTGCGCCAGACGTACCGTTTCCAGCGAGCAGGTACGGTAGATCAGGTCTTTATTCATATTGGTCTGCTTCTCGCGCTGTTTATCTGCGGACAGCGCCAGCCAGCTTTCGGACAGTGAGTAATCGTAGACCACCCGATTTCCTTTCGCCTGCACGTTCTCAATGGTAATGAATTCGTCGATTTTCAGTCTTGGCTGCCCACGCATTTTTTTCTTATCTTCCGCGGCGGCATATTGGGCCAGCGCATGAATATCCATACTGGCTATTTTCTGTTTATAAGCATCTACATAAGCGGTAGGTTGCTGATAATGCTGAGCGTAAGCGTTTCTTAATTCCCCGTCATTCATCGTACAACCTGCCAGAAACAGAGGTAATAGCAGTGCCAGTTTTATTTTAGTCATGATGTTATCCCGTTCATTATTTTGATCCCAGTCGCCCATAACAAAATAGAAAAATTATTACAGATGATATTTAAGGTTGTATAAACGAGAGCGCGATGGCACAAGTTCAATTGTCTTAAAATGGCAGGACAGGCGGGAAACCCTGCCAGAATTGGCAGGGTTTTGAACATACTGATAAAAAAATTAATGGCCGATCATCTTTGCCTTCGGGATCAGCTGGAAATACATATGGTCAGGCACTGGTGTATCCCAGACATTGGCATAAACGGCATAACCAATGGTGGCAAACAGAATGCCAAGCACCAGTAGCGTCATGGCAACACCTGATAGCGTCTTCTGTCGCCATAACGGTTTACCGTTGTCTTGCGCCCCCGGCGGTGTTTGCAGTGAGAAGCTCAGCGTTGAGGCCACCGGACAGGATTCAACGCAGGTCATGCAGCCAGTGCATTCCACGGTACGCACCTGAATCAGTCTGTCGACCTGGATATTCGACGGGCAGTTTTTCGCGCATTTTCCGCAGTCGATGCAACTGTCTGCGTTACGGCGGATTTTAAACGGCGAGAGCAGCGAGAACAGACCGAGCAGCGCACCATAAGGGCACAGATAGCGGCACCAGGCATTGCGAATAAACAGGCTCAGGACACTGATAACGACAACAAAGATGAGCGTAGCGGAGCCAATATGGCGAAAGAAATCGAGCATCTTCACGTCGATAATCATGCCATAGGCCGACATTAGAAAATACTGAATCCCCTGTGCAGGCATCGACAGGGCGATATACAAAAAGAAACTCAGCAGCAAATACTTCAGACTGAGCAGCGGGATATCCAGCCAGCGCGGCAGCGTGAAGTTGCGACCAAATACTTTTTTCCCCAGATTGCCGAGCAGTTCGGACAGCGTGCCCACCGGGCATAACCACGAACAGAAGGCTTTTTTTAACAACAGACTAATCAGGATAAACGCAACTAACAGCAGCATGGAGGCGGCATGGATAGGCGGAAGAAAACCAGTCTCCAACGTATAGCGGATATTCATCAAACCCGCGATTGGTAGCCATCCCTCAATACCACCTGGCCTTGGAATATAGACGCTGGTGCCGGCGGTTTCGAAATAGCGGACCCAGTAATAGAACGTTACGCCAATATAAATATTAATAGCCAGCAGGAGAAACTGGGTGGCTTTTCGCCAGCTGCTGGCGTTGCGCCAGTCATTCCACGGCAGTTTGCCTCCGATCGTGCCTGGACGGCGCTGCCAGCGCGTTCTTTTCTTCCCGTTCATGGTTTTATACTATCCCTCATATTTCCCCTTCTGCATTCAGAAGGCGTCATCACCGGGATATGCTAGCGCTATTCAGATTTGGTGTATTTGATTTACATCTTATTACGTGGCTGTTATTTTCATCACGCAAATAGGCCTGAATAAAAATAACAGCTCGGTATTTATCGCCGATCAGATAAATACCCTGAACGGGGTATTTATTTCTCTGTGGCGGAGAAGGTTATTCCTGATATACCTCTATGCGATCGCGGCCATTACTTTTCGCCAGATAAAGCGCGCGATCGGCTTTATCAACCAACTGTTTATAGTCGGGATGATAGTCATATTCGGTGATGCCAATGCTGACGGTAATAGAAAATGATTCTGCCGCCGATGCCGCCATGCACATCTCGGCAATCTTCATACGCAGCGTTTCGAGGATGATACTGGCCTGCGACTTGTCTGACTCGACGAGCAGGATCATAAATTCTTCACCACCATAGCGAAACACGTAATCGCTGCTACGGATATGATCATAAATGACCGCTGCGACGTTTTTGAGCGTCATATCACCAGTATTATGCCCATAGTTGTCGTTAATTTGCTTAAAGTAGTCGATATCCAGCATCGCCAGGGTGAAGGGCTTCCGCGCATGTAACGCTAACGAAATCTCACGCCGCATGATGGTTGGAATAAAGCGGCGGTTAAGTAACTGGGTCAGCGAGTCTTTACCATTTTCCTGTTTAACCAGTGCGTCAAACATTGAGGCGAGCAGGAAATGGATTTTTGCCGATAGCTGGCGGACATCCTGCAACAGGCTCATCCTCTCAGGTTCTGTTGGCTGATGCTGATGCGAAAAGGTGGTCGTCATGCGGTTGTCGATCTCTGCTATCAGCGATTCCATTTCTTTCAACAGATTGCTGTTGCCGAGAATGTGTTTTCCTTTATGTGAGAACCACATACCAAAATCAGAATTCGCCAGAAATACCATCTCACCGAAAGGCATACCGATGGCGATGTTATAGATAAACTGATTTTCCCAGTCGGTAAATGAGCGAATTTGCCGTTCGCGCTCGACGTTAACGTCATCGTAAATGGTCTGCAGGCGATACTGCTCCTGCGTATGCAGAGAGTTTTGGTGGCTTGGGGAATAGGAGACGGTCATGGCCTCCAGCGCAGTATCCATTGCCAGGCTGCTGAAACAGATAGCATTGCTCAACAGGGAAGACGAGTCGTCAGCTTTGGTTTTCAATACCCGATACAGCTCATCCTTGAGCTTACGCGCGCCGCGGTTTACCAGATCGATGGGCAGGCCGATACGGGCATGCACCACGCCAATTTCTCGCTGTTTGGCCAGCAGCTGCGGTAGATCTTCGTGCGCGCTGCCAAGCACGCTGCGTAACCAGTCAAACATACTGCCGCTGAGGCGGGTACTGACCTGTTCTGTATTGAGGAACAATGCGCTCTGGGCATGGGAGAGCATATAGTCATAAAAAACGGTCACTAAATGGCGGATCTCTTCATCGCTTAACGATGTGAGGAGCGTGTGAACGTCAGGCGATGTTTGTCGTATCAGCGCCTGCCATTCTGTAAGGAGTAATGTGTCGTTTACCGGTTCAACCTGTTCCATCTCACTGCCACTCAACCTGCGATTAAAAATTCAGGCGGTATTACGGACAATTACCTCACAATGGTCAAGTTAAACTCTCTTATCGATGGCTAATACCTTCATAAATAAGTCTTAGCGCGAAAACACCTATTATTGCGCCAATCACCCGGCTGGCAACCCGCTGGATTCGGCCATAAGCACGGCGCACGGCGGGCAATGAAAACGCCTGACTGAGAAAAATACGCCAGATAACGGAAGACAATATTATGCCTGCCCAGGCCATCAACCTGGCCCACGTAGGCGTGTCTGCGCTTAAGGTGACCGAGAAGATACTAATAAAAAACAGCACGGTTTGCGGATTTGATAAATCCGTTAGTAATCCACGGCGGAAAAATACATACCAGGGGGCGGAAAGCGGGTGCTGTAGCGTGGGCATTTGCGGCGTGGCCTGATGGCGGATGCTGTTCCAGGCAAACCACAGCAGATAGGCGCCGCCGACAATCTTAATCAATGAAAATATCTCTTCACACTGGGTGATTAGCGTTGCCATACCAAAAAGCCCAAGGCCGGAGTAAAACGCATCACCCAAGGCAACACCCAGACCGGTCATCACACCTGCGCGTCGTCCGGATGCCAGGCTAGTTTGTACTACCACGAACAGATTTGCGCCGGGGTTAAAAAAGGTTAAAACAAACAGGCTGACGGTGAGTACAACGGCGTGCAAAGGTTCCATAGACAACATTTCCATTAGTAAGCGCTTAAGTGACAGCTAACACTATAATTTTAGTGTGTTCATCATTCTGCGTATTCACTCACACTGCGCAGTGAAACGCGCTGAGATTTGCAAATGACTTCATAGATTATTTTGTGCAAACCTGGCGCGTCAGATAACGCGACGGCACAGGTTTTCTGTTATCAACGATTCGCAAAATCTCTTTATATTTCCGCCTGCTCTGGATCTTTTTGCCAGGCTGAACTACTTATTAATCATCCTTGACTCGCATGTCGAATGTTCAGGGGTCGATGATGGCATATATAACAAAATCTGGAGCTTTTATATGAAAACTGGAATTAAAGTACTTATTGGTGCGTTAGCTTTTGTTGTGACCAACGCGTACGCCGCGGAATTTATGACGAAGGTTGAGTTTGAAAAGGTTGAGTCTCAGTATACAAAAATCGGTGATATTTCAACGAGTAATGAAGTCTCTACTTCGGATGCTAAAGAAGACCTTCTGAAGAAAGCTGAAGAGAAAGGTGCTGACGTGGTGGTATTAACCTCCGGCCAAACGGATAACAAAATCCATGGCACAGCGAATATTTACAAGAAAAAATAACGCGCTACTGTAAAAGACACGATACCCGCCGGTCATTGTACCGGCGGTTTTTCTTTTAGCCTGCGCCAGAACGTGGTTCTGCTAATTCCGAGATACCGCGCGGCGGCAGTTTTGTCACCATCAAATTGTGCCAACACCTGTTGCGGCGTCAGCAATGACGATGCTTGCGGTGAGTCTGCAACAATGGCCAGTTCCGGTAACAGCTGTTGTAAAAAATCCACATTCAGCTCTGGCTGCGGCTCGACGCTTAAAAACAGTGCCAGGCGCTCCATCATATTACGCAGTTCGCGGATATTCCCCGGCCAGCCATAATTCAGCAACGTCGGCTGACTTAACCCCAGCCCCTTGCGAACAGACTCAGAAAACGGCACGTCCAGTTCCGCCAGCGACTGTTTTAAAAAGCCTTCCGCTAATGGCAGGATATCGGGCAACCGCTCGCGCAGCGGCGGCAGCTTGAGGCGTAAAATGCTCAGGCGATAAAACAGATCGGTACGAAATTCCCCCAGTTTCATCTCCTGCTCCAGATTACAGTGTGTGGCGCTAATTACCCGGACATCGACCGGAATCGGCTGATGTCCACCGACCCGGGTAACCTCTTTTTCTTCCAGCACACGCAGCAGTCGGGTTTGTAACGGCAGCGGCATCTCGCCTATCTCGTCAAGAAACAGGGTTCCGCCGTGAGCGATTTCAAACAGGCCCGCGCGTCCCCCTCGGCGAGAGCCGGTAAAGGCGCCATCCTCATAGCCGAACAGCTCCGCTTCCAGCAATGACTCGGTGATTGCCCCGCAGTTGACGGCAACAAACGGCGGTGAGGGTTTACCGCGCCGATTCTCCTGACGGGTGAAAAACTCACGGTGAATGGCCTGTGCGGCCAGCTCTTTACCCGTTCCTGTTTCGCCCTGAATGAGGACCGGCGCACGCGAACGGGCGTACAGCATAATGGTGTGCCGTACCTGTTCCATCTGCGCAGAGTGACCGCGCATATCTCCGAGCGCGTAGCGAGTGCGCAACGTATCGCCAGAGGCGTACTGACCGTTTCTGCGTAATGTCAGGCGGGTCATATCCAACGCATCGACAAAGGCCTGGCGCACGGTGGCCGCCGAATAGATAAAGATGCCGGTCATGCCTGCTTCTTCTGCCAGATCGGTAATCAACCCCGCACCAACTACCGCTTGTGTACCGCCAGCCTTCAGCTCGTTGATTTGCCCACGAGCATCTTCCTCGGTGATATAGCTACGCTGTTCAAGCTGCAAATTGAAAGTTTTTTGAAACGCGAGAAGCGCCGGGAGGGGTTCCTGATAGGTAATGATGCCAATTGACGAGGTGAGTTTTCCCGCTTTTGCCAGTGCCTGTAGCACGTCGAATCCGCTGGGTTTAATCAGGATCACCGGAATAGACAAACGGCTTTTCAGATATGCGCCGTTGGAGCCTGCCGCAATGATGGCATCGCAACGCTCGGTGGCCAGCTTCTTACGGATATAGGCCACCGCTTTTTCGAAACCAAGCTGAATGGGGGTGATGGTCGCCAGATGGTCGAACTCCAGACTGATGTCGCGAAACAGTTCAAACAGGCGGGTGACCGAGACTGTCCAGATAACCGGTTTATCGTCGTTCACTCGCGGCGGTAGATGCGTATCTGCCATAACTAACCCTAAAAATTAAGGAACCGAGTAGTAGGGTTTAGTTGTGTTTCATAAATGTTGCAATGAAACGTGAAGGAACGTTTCATGAAACGATAGCTGACACGCTTTTGTGCAACAAAAATAGAAGCATTGGATTTAATCTGTTGTTTTAAAAGGTAAAAAATTAAATCGAAGAGAAAATAAGCTCCCTGGCATACCCCTTGCTTTAGAAACATCAACGAACGATAACAAGTTGATAACAAGAGGACGGGATATGTCTCTACACTCCCCAGGGCTGGCGTTTCGCGCTGCGCTCACTAAAGAAAACCCATTACAAATCGTTGGCACCATCAACGCCAACCACGCTCTGCTGGCTCAACGTGCCGGGTATCAAGCGATTTATCTCTCCGGCGGCGGTGTCGCTGCGGGGTCGCTGGGTCTGCCGGATCTCGGCATTTCTACCCTTGATGATGTGCTGACTGATATTCGTCGCATTACGGATGTTTGCCCGCTGCCGTTACTGGTGGATGCGGATATTGGTTTTGGATCGTCTGCATTCAACGTGGCGCGTACCGTCAAGTCGATTTCCAAAGCGGGTGCTGCTGCGCTGCATATTGAAGATCAGATCGGCGCCAAGCGCTGCGGTCATCGCCCGAACAAGGCGATCGTCTCGAAAGAAGAGATGGTCGACAGGATCCGCGCAGCCGTTGATGCGCGCACCGATCCCAACTTTGTGATTATGGCGCGAACCGATGCACTGGCGGTGGAAGGGTTAGAGGCTGCCATCGATCGTGCCCAGGCGTATGTCGAAGCGGGCGCTGACATGCTGTTCCCGGAAGCCATTACCGAACTTGAGATGTACCGCCAGTTTGCCGATGCGGTACAGGTACCAATTCTCGCCAACATTACTGAGTTTGGCGCCACACCGCTGTTTACCACCGATGAACTGCGCAGCGCGAACGTTGCGATGGCGCTATACCCGCTGTCAGCTTTCCGCGCCATGAACCGCGCGGCGGAGAAGGTTTACAACGTGCTGCGTCAGGAAGGTACGCAAAAGAACGTTATCGACATTATGCAGACGCGCAACGAGCTGTACGAAAGCATCAATTACTACCAGTTCGAAGAGAAACTCGACGCGTTGTACACAAAAAAGTAACCGTCGTAGGCCGGATAAGGCCTAGCCGCCATCCGGCAATAAATTAGTACCCTACATATTACAATAATGACGAGGACAACATGAGCGACACAACGATCCTGCAAAATAGTACCCATGTCATTAAACCCAAAAAATCGGTTGCGCTGTCAGGCGTCGCTGCCGGAAATACTGCCTTATGTACCGTGGGTAAAAGCGGTAACGATCTGCACTATCGTGGCTACGATATTCTTGACCTGGCACAACAGTGCGAATTTGAAGAAGTTGCGCATCTGCTGATTCACGGGAAATTACCCACCCGCGATGAGCTCACCGCCTATAAAAGCAAATTGAAAGCGCTGCGCGGATTGCCCGCTAACGTGCGTACCGTACTGGAAGCGCTGCCTGCCGCCTCGCATCCGATGGACGTGATGCGCACTGGTGTTTCCGCGCTGGGTTGTACGCTGCCGGAAAAAGAAGGACATACCGTCTCCGGCGCACGCGATATTGCCGACAAACTGCTGGCATCGCTCAGTTCTATCCTCCTGTACTGGTATCACTACAGCCATAACGGCGAGCGTATTCAGCCGGAGACCGATGATGATTCTATTGGCGGTCACTTCCTGCATTTGCTGCATGGTGAAAAGCCATCACAAAGCTGGGAAAAGGCGATGCACATTTCGCTGGTGCTGTACGCCGAGCACGAATTTAACGCTTCCACCTTCACGGGGCGTGTGATTGCGGGAACTGGCTCTGATATGTACTCCGCGATTATCGGTGCGATTGGCGCACTGCGTGGGCCGAAACACGGCGGCGCGAATGAAGTGTCGCTGGAAATTCAGCAGCGCTACGAAACGCCGGATGAAGCCGAAGCGGATATCCGTAAACGCGTTGAAAACAAAGAAGTGGTGATTGGCTTTGGTCACCCGGTTTACACCATCGCCGACCCGCGCCATCAGGTGATCAAGCGTGTGGCGAAACAGCTTTCTCAGGAGGGCGGTTCGCTGAAAATGTACAACATTGCCGACCGTCTGGAAGAGGTGATGTGGGAAACGAAAAAGATGTTCCCTAACCTCGACTGGTTCTCGGCAGTCTCTTACAACATGATGGGCGTCCCCACTGAAATGTTCACACCGCTGTTCGTTATCGCCCGCGTCACCGGCTGGGCGGCGCACATCATCGAACAGCGCCAGGACAACAAAATTATCCGTCCTTCCGCCAACTATACCGGCCCGGAAGATCGCGAATTTGTCCCGATTGAAAAACGTTGCTAATGCAAAACCTCTAAAGATAAAAAAACAGGAAATGTACCCTATGTCTGCACATATTTCGAACGTCCGCCCTGAATTTGACCGTGAAATCGTTGATATCGTTGATTATGTCATGAACTACGAGATCACCTCGAAGGTGGCGTATGACACCGCGCATTATTGCCTGCTTGATACCCTTGGCTGTGGCCTGGAAGCGCTGGAATATCCGGCCTGTAAAAAACTGCTGGGGCCGGTTGTACCGGGTACCGTCGTCCCGAACGGTGTGCGCGTGCCTGGTACCCAGTTCCAGCTCGATCCGGTGCAGGCGGCGTTTAACATCGGTGCGATGATCCGCTGGCTGGACTTTAACGACACGTGGCTGGCCGCAGAATGGGGTCATCCTTCCGATAACCTCGGCGGTATTCTGGCGACGGCTGACTGGCTGTCGCGCAATGCGGTGGCGGTGGGTAAAGCGCCGTTAACCATGAAAAAAGTGTTAACCGGAATGATTAAAGCCCATGAAATTCAGGGCTGTATCGCGCTGGAAAACTCCTTCAACCGCGTCGGTCTGGATCACGTCCTGCTGGTAAAAGTCGCTTCCACGGCGGTGGTTGCCGAGATGCTCGGCCTTAACCGGGATGAAATTCTCAACGCCGTCTCGCTGGCGTGGGTCGACGGTCAGTCGCTGCGTACCTATCGTCATGCGCCGAATACCGGCACGCGTAAATCCTGGGCGGCTGGCGATGCCACCTCACGTGCTGTACGTCTGGCGCTGATGGCGAAAACCGGTGAAATGGGATATCCATCTGCACTGACGGCGAAAACCTGGGGCTTCTATGATGTCTCTTTCAAAGGCGAATCTTTCCGCTTCCAGCGCCCGTACGGTTCGTACGTGATGGAAAACGTGTTGTTTAAAATTTCCTTCCCGGCAGAGTTCCACTCGCAGACCGCGGTAGAAGCGGCGATGACGCTGTACGAGCAGTTACAGGCCGCAGGTAAGACCGCTGCCGATATCGAAAAAGTGACCATTCGTACGCACGAAGCCTGTATCCGCATCATCGATAAAAAAGGCCCGTTGAATAACCCGGCGGATCGTGACCACTGCATCCAGTACATGGTGGCTATCCCGCTGCTGTTCGGACGCTTAACGGCGGCAGATTACGAAGACGGCGTGGCGCAGGACAAACGCATTGATGCGCTGCGTGAAAAGATTAACTGCTTCGAAGATCCGGCCTTTACTGCCGATTACCACGACCCTGAAAAACGCGCCATCGCGAATGCCATCACGCTTGAGTTCACCGACGGCTCACGCTTTGAAGAAGTGGTAGTGGAATACCCAATCGGCCACGCGCGCCGTCGTAACGACGGTATGCCGAAGCTGGTCGAGAAGTTCAAAATTAACCTGGCGCGTCAGTTCCCGACCCGTCAGCAGCAGCGCATCCTGGATGTCTCCCTGGACAGAACTCGCCTGGAGCAGATGCCGGTCAATGAGTATATGGACCTTTATGTAATCTAAACCTGCGTGCGGCAAGGCGTAAGTTCAACAGGAGAGCATTATGTCTTATAGCGAGTTTTATCAACGTTCTATTACGCAGCCGGAGTCGTTCTGGGCCGAGCAGGCCCAGCGTATTGACTGGCAGCAGCCGTATACGCAGGTACTGGACCACAGTAATCCGCCGTTTGCCCGCTGGTTTTGCGGTGGTACGACCAATCTGTGCCACAACGCCATTGACCGCTGGCTGGAGAAACAGCCTGACGCGCTGGCGCTGATTGCTGTGTCATCAGAAACCGAAGAAGAACGCACGTTTACCTTTCGTCAGCTGTATGACGAAGTGAACGTCGCGGCGGCGATGTTGTTGTCGCTGGGCGTACAGCGTGGCGATCGGGTACTGGTTTATATGCCGATGATCGCCGAGGCGCACATTACGCTGTTGGCCTGCGCACGTATAGGGGCGATCCATTCGGTGGTGTTCGGTGGTTTCGCCTCGCACAGCGTAGCGGCGCGTATCGACGACGCCCGACCGGTGGTTATCGTGTCGGCGGATGCCGGGGCGCGCGGCGGTAAAGTCCTGCCGTATAAAAAGCTGCTCGATGATGCAATCGATCAGGCGCAGCATCAGCCGCGTCATGTGGTATTAGTCGATCGCGGTCTGGCGAAAATGGCGCGGGTAGAGGGGCGAGACCTCGACTTTGCCACGCTGCGCCAGCAGCATCTCGGCGCGCGGGTACCGGTTGCCTGGCTGGAGTCGAACGAAACGTCCTGCATTCTCTACACCTCCGGGACAACCGGTAAACCGAAAGGCGTCCAGCGCGACGTTGGCGGCTACGCGGTCGCGCTGGCGACCTCGATGGACACTATTTTCGGCGGCAAGGCAGGCGGCGTGTTCTTCTGCGCGTCGGATATCGGCTGGGTAGTTGGGCATTCGTATATCGTGTATGCCCCACTACTGGCGGGGATGGCGACAGTGGTTTACGAAGGGTTGCCAACGTATCCAGACTGTGGCGTATGGTGGAAAATTGTTGAGAAGTATCAGGTCAGCCGGATGTTCTCCGCCCCAACCGCCATCCGCGTGCTGAAGAAATTCCCGACCGCGCAAATCCGCAATCACGATCTCTCCTCGTTGGAGGTGCTGTATCTGGCGGGTGAGCCGCTGGATGAACCGACCGCCAGTTGGGTAACGGAAACGCTGGGCGTCCCGGTTATCGACAACTACTGGCAGACTGAATCCGGTTGGCCGATTATGGCGATCGCTCGCGGGCTGGACGACCGCCCGTCGCGGCTGGGTAGCCCAGGCGTGCCGATGTACGGATATAACGTGCAGTTGCTCAATGAGGTGACCGGTGAGCCCTGCGAAGCGAATGAAAAGGGCATGCTGGTGATTGAAGGGCCGCTGCCGCCGGGCTGTATCCAGACTATCTGGGGTGATGACGCGCGGTTTGTGAATACCTACTGGTCGCTGTTTTCTCGTCAGGTGTACGCCACCTTTGACTGGGGTATTCGCGATGCGGACGGCTATTACTTCATCCTTGGTCGTACGGATGATGTCATCAACGTGGCCGGGCATCGGTTGGGGACGCGTGAGATAGAGGAGAGTATTTCCAGCTATCCGAACGTTGCCGAAGTGGCTGTGGTCGGCGTGAAGGACGCACTGAAGGGGCAGGTAGCGGTCGCGTTTGTCATTCCGAAACAGAGCGACAGCCTTGAAGATCGCGACATCGCACATTCGGAAGAGAAGGCGATTATGGCGCTGGTGGACAGTCAGATTGGTAATTTTGGCCGTCCGGCGCACGTCTGGTTTGTGTCGCAGTTGCCGAAAACGCGCTCTGGCAAAATGCTTAGACGGACGATCCAGGCGATCTGTGAAGGCCGCGATCCTGGCGATCTAACGACCATTGACGATCCCGCGTCGTTGCAGCAAATCCGTCAGGCGATCGAAGAGTAACTCCATGCCGGATAGACCGCATAAGTGGTCTATCCGGCATGACTGCTTAAATTGACGGCTCTACTTTATAATTTTGATAATAGAACTCTCTATCTCGCTCATTAATGGTTCTGAGAACCCGACAGGGAACTCCCACCGCCACGACATCTGCCGGAATGTCTTTTGTGACTATGCTCCCTGCGCCGATAACAGAATTATCGCCAATCGTTATGCCAGGATTGATCACCACATTACTGCCAATCCATACGTTATTGCCGATGGTGACTGGAAAGGAAAACATCTCTCCGGATTTTCTTAATTCATGATGAACAGGATGACCCGTTACTGAGATCGTGACGTTTGGTGCAATTAAAACGTTATCGCCAATGGTGACCGTGTAATCATCCACAATGGTAAAGTTAAAATTGGCGTAAAAGTTTTTGCCAATGTGAATATTGCTCCCATATGAGAAATAAATAGGGGGTTCAATCCACGCATGTTCACCCACGCTTCCAAACATTTCACGAATCAGTATTTCCCTCTTTTCAACCTCCGATGGACGCGTGTGGTTAAACTCATACATTAACTCTTTTCCATGCAATCTCTCTTCCGGCAGGCCCTCGCACATATCGGTATACAGTTTGCCTGCTTTTATTCTGTCTCTCATGGACATGCTCATCGAAGATATTCCCTCCTTGTTATTCGTTTTCAAACTTGTTTGCTTGCTGGGGTGAAAACGCGGGAAAAGGGCCCCGGACCGCTAAGGGTAAATACGGAAATCAGCGTGAAGCTCAGCGCAATAATCCCCAGCACCAGATAAGCTCCCTGGAAACCAATACTCTCATACATTTTCCCGGCCAGAACTGACATGAAAATCATGGCTAACTGTTTGAAGAAACAGAAACACACCAGATAAATCGTGGCCGAGAAACGTACTTCGAACTGGCTGGTGATGTATTTGAAGCAGCCGACGATCAGGAACGGTATCTCAAACATATGCAGCGTTTTGAGAATAACGACCTCCAGTGCAGTGGTGGCGAATGACGAGCCAATAATCCTTACCGACATAATCGTACCGGCCAGCAGCAGGGCGTTCTTTCCGCCAATGCGGTTCACAATCAGCGGTGCAAAGAACATGATAGAGGCGTTGAGTAATTCTCCCATCGTCGTGACGTAGCCAAACACGCGGGTACCCTGTTCGCCGGTGGCAAAGAATGAGGTAAAGAAGTTGGCGAACTGCTGGTCAAACACATCGTAAGTACAGGAAACGCCGACCACATACAGGGAGAGGAACCAAAGTTTCGGTTGTTTAAATAACTCCAGCGCCAGCTTCAGGCTGAATGCCGAGTTATTGGCGCCTACCGCATCCGCGACTTTTGCAGAAGAGGGGGCATCTGTTTTTGAAAATAACAGCAGCAATGCCAGAATGACCGCACAGCCAGAGCCTAACCAGAAGACGAATTGGTTATTGATGGTGAACATAATTCCGGCAATCGAGGCGCACAGCGCCCAGCCCACGCAGCCAAACATGCGCGCGCGACCAAATTCAAAGTTGCTTCTGCGGCTGGCTTTTTCAATATAGGCTTCAATCGCTGGGGCACCGGCATTGTAAATAAAGCCAAGGTAAATCCCGCCGACAATTGAACCCAATAAAATATTAACCTGCAATAATGGGCCAAATACGTAAATAAAGAACGGGGCAAACATTACCAGCATGCCGGTAATTACCCATAGCAGATGTTTACGCAGGCCAAGCTTATCGGACAGTAGTCCGAAAATTGGCTGGAATAACAAAGAAAACAGTGAGATGCAGGCGAAGATGATGCCGGTATCGCCTTTGCTGATATGGTTTACATCGTGTAACCAGATAGGGAAGAAGGGGAAATACGCACCCATAATAAAAAAGTAAAAGAAGAAGAAAAAGCCAAACATCCAAAAGTTAGTGTTTTTTAAATAATACATAACAGACTTCCTATAAATGCGGGCAGGTATCAACCTGCCCTGCTTATATTATTTTTTTTGGCCCCAGACGAACTGGAAGTGGTAGCGTCCGGCGCTCAGCTGGAATTCCGGCGACACGGAAGGACTCCACGAATCATCGCCGCCGACGCCCATATGGAAGCCATCAATATTGAGCCAGGTGCCCGCCTCAGGTTGCAGCAGATGGCGGTGGCTGGTTTCCATCAGTTGCTGCTGGCTAAAGCGGCTGATGTTGAACAGGAAGTCTCCGCGCCACTGGTGCGCACCGTAGTACAGTTCGCGCGTACCGCAGCGCAGACCGTTTTCGCTCGGGAAAACATACGGGGTGTACATCTCATCAAGCGACAGATCCCAGCGATCGAAACAGGCGGCGCCCAGACGGTCCGGGTAGTTCTCATGCGGGCCGAGACCTAACCAGTTCACTCGCTCCGCAACCTGCGCCAGCTGGCAGCTCAGGCCGATGCGGGCCGGATGCGGCGTACCGCTGGCAACGTCGACATCCACCGTTACCTGCATTTCACCATTGCCGTCAATACGGTAGCTTTTTCGGCTGATGAACAGCGTTTCACCCTGATACTGCCACGCATGTTCGGTGGTGATCAGTACCGCACTGCTCAGCGTATCGGCAGTACAGTACAGTAACGTTGCTTCAGCCTGATAGTGACCGGCGGCCTTCCAGCGTTCAACCCAGGCATTAGGATCGATGCGGGTTGACTCGCTCACGCCGATGTCGTTGTCCAGCGGCGCGCGGGTGAACTGGTCAGTAAGCGGGCTTACCAACTGGGCTTCATCGCTAATCCAGTATTGTGTTAGCAGGCCGGACTGACGATCGAATTGCCAGCGTGTGTTTTTGGCCAGCACGGTAAAATTGCTCTCACTAACATCCAGCTGTGGTGCGCTGCTGCCGTGTGATGGACGTACCAGGCTGAGCTTCTCTTCCTGCTTCCACTGTTGCCAGGCGCTGATATGCCCGGCTTCTGACCATGCGGTTGCCTGAGGCTGCTCTACGCGCACCGTCAACCACAGTTCGCCTGCGGTGTCCGGCATCGGAACGTTCGGCAGGGTAATCACCTGGCGGCCCTGTGGGGCGATATCCAGAACGATTTCTCCGGCGGCCAGCGGGTTGCCGTCCAGGGCAATCGACCAGTGCAGAACTTCGTTATCGCTGCGGCGGAACAGATATTCGCTGGTCACTTCAATCTGGCGTTCAGCGCCCGGCAGTAAAGTGAACTGGAAAAACTGCTGTTCATGTTTGGCCTCATATAACGCCGGATGCGGAGTGCGATCGGCGAACACCAGCCCGTTCATGCAAAACTGACGATCGTTAGGCGTGTCGCCAAAATCGCCACCGTAGGCTGACCATGCTTTGCCGTTCTCATCATATTTGGTCAGCGACTGATCCACCCAGTCCCAGACAAATCCGCCCTGCAGGCGCGGATACTGACGGAACGCTTGCCAGTATTTGGCGAAGCCGCCAAAGCTGTTGCCCATAGCGTGGGCGTATTCACAAAGGATCAGCGGACGCTGTTCGCCGGGCATCGACAGCCACTTTTTAATCGACCATTTGGGTACTGCGGGGAAGGGCTGATCCTGATCGACGCGGGCGTACATCGGGCAAATAATGTCGGTGGCGGCAGTATCAGCTCCACCGCCCTCGTACTGCACCGGACGTGACGGGTCTTCTGATTTTATCCAGCGGTAGAGCGCGTCGTGATTGACGCCATGGCCGGATTCATTGCCCAGTGACCAGATAATAATGCTCGGGTGGTTGCGATCGCGCTGCACCATGCGCGTGACGCGCTGGCTCATGGCAGGCAACCATGCGGGATCGTCGGTGAGGCGATTCATCGGCACCATGCCGTGGGTTTCAATGTTGGCTTCGTCGACCACATACAGGCCGTAACGATCGCACAGGGTGTACCACAACGGATGGTTCGGGTAATGGGAACAGCGCACGGCGTTGAAGTTATTCTGCTTCATCAGGATGATGTCCTGCACCATCGTCGCCTCATCCATCACCTGGCCGTTGACCGGATGGTGCTCATGGCGGTTGGTACCGCGAATCAACAGCGGCTTGCCGTTTAACAGCAACAGGCCGTTTTCGATACAAACCTGACGAAAACCAACGTCATAGGCTTCCGCTTCAATCAGTACTCCGCCTGCGGTGTGTAACTGCACAACGGCGCGGTACAGATTGGGCGTTTCGGCACTCCACAGCGCCGGTTTTTCGACGTTCAGACGCAGAGTCACCCGGTCATGATAAGCGCCGCGTTCATCAATGATCTCGCTGCCGAGCGGTGAGGTCGTTTCGTGGGTGAGCGTTTCACCTTCCCACAATTGCAGGGTGACGCGTAAATCTTCGCTCTCGTTGCCACCCACTCTGACTTCCGCTTCCAGCGTGGCGCGGCTGAAGTCGTCATTAAAACGGGTATTAATGCGCAGGTCGCGGATTTGCGTAGTGGGCTTATGCAGCAGGGAGACATCGCGAAAAATGCCGCTCATGCGCCACATGTCCTGGTCTTCCAGATAGCTGCCGTCGCTCCAGCGCAGCACCATCACAGCCAGACGGTTTTCGCCGCGCAGCAGATAATCGCTAAGATCAAACTCAGACGGCAGACGGCTATCCTGACCGTAGCCGACCCAGCGACCGTTGCACCACAGATGAAACGCGGAGTTCACGCCGTCAAAAATAATGCGCGTCTGGCCTTCCTCTAACCACGCATCTTCAACATTAAATGTGAGCGAGTAACATCCTGTCGGGTTCTGTGCCGGAACGTACGGAGGATTCACCGGGATTGGGTAGGTGACGTTGGTATAAATTGGCGCATCATAACCGGCCATCTGCCAGTTAGAGGGGACGTTGATGATGTCTGCCTGTGGCAGATCGCTTGTCAGCCAGCTTTCTGGGACAGCCTCCGGCGCGGTAAACCAGGCAAATTGCCACTGGCCATTCAGCGAGCATAACTGACTCGAACGCTGATTGGTACGTGCATCATCCGCTGAGCGCCAGCTACAGAACGGCGGATGTGCTTCCAGCCGGTTGAGCTGCGTGACGCCGGGATTCTCCCAGTCGCGGCGGGCCAGAACAGCGGAGAGTGAATCTGTGTTCAGGTTCATAACGGTATCCTGTTTGAATTTGTTACTCGCTCACAATTTCAATCAAAATACGAACAAGCGCTCCTTGCTGTAAAGGATGGGGCGTTCAATAAGTGAACTGACTCACACAATTGTTATGCGTTCACAATTTGGGTGTGAGCTGAGAAACTTGCCGTGCCAGCTGGATCAGTGAATCAGCCAGCGCCTGGGGAGTGGTGGTTTGCGTATCGGGAGGCAGAACCGTTTTGCGCTTGACCAGGGTGACGGGAAGCAGTTGGTTACCCACGCTGGAGCCGCCACGGGGGAGTTGCAATAGCCTGTCGACGCTGGTTTCACCCAGCAACGGAAAATCCTGCCTGATGGTGGTCAGCGGTGGGATGTAACAGGCGCTGTCTTCGGTGTCATCGTAGCCAATTACCGATATATCCACTGCAACCCGCAGACCGAACTCGCTAATTGCCCGCATCGCGCCCAGCGCCATTTGATCGTTAGCGACCAGCATGGCGGTAGGGAGGTTACCGTTATTCAGCATGTGCATCGTTTGCTGAAAACCAGACATCGCGCTCCAGTCGCCTTCCAGCTCCACAACGGGTTGTAGCTGGTAATGTGCCAGATACTTGTGCCAGCCCGCATGCCGAAGCCTTGCCGAAACGGAAGTGTGCGGCCCGCTCAGCAGGGCGATCCGTTGATGTCCGTGCTGCACCAGATGTTCAACGCCAAGGCGCGCGCCGTCGTCATGAGAGAAAATCACGCTGTTAATTGGCGTCAAGTCAGAGACATCGAGAAACAGCACCGGCACTGTACCGCAGGCAGCTGCCACGGCAATGGCATCTTCTTCATCCAGCGGATAGTTGATGATAAGCCCGGTTACGCGTTGAGAAAGCAGATTGTGGACCGCGGCTTTACAGGACTCAACGCCGCTGCGCTCGACCATGGCGATCACCACGCTGGCACCTGACTGGTCGGCGCGGGATTTTATGGCAGCAACGATTTGTGAGGGGGCATGCAGGGCAAGGTTTGCCGTCACAACGCCAATCAGTGGCGTCTGTTTGCCAGCCAGCTGCTGTGCAACGCGGTTAGGAATGTAATTGAGTTCCGCCATCGCGGCCTCAACTTTCTGTCGGGTTTTTGCGGAAACGTGGCTGGCCTGGTTCACGACGCGAGAGACGGTCTGGTAAGAGACACCTGCATGGTCTGCCACATCGTATAGCGTTACCGGTTTCACGTTTATCACCCCTGTAATGACGTTATCTGTGCGCTATGATGCCACAGCGGGACGGTTTTGGGGTATTTGCGCATGGGTTCTGCGAGGCGCATTCCAGGGTTTGAGGATAGCGTGATGAAGGATTTATCGCCGTTATACCTAACAGAAGAAAAAAGTGAGGATATTTTGAGCAATTCTGCGGCAAAAAATATTCTGTCCATCTACCGACGCCATGCGGATGCTTTTGCCAGCCAGCGCTCGCGCACCTTGTTCGAGAAAAGCTGGCTCGATAAATTTATTTCCGTGATGGGCGGGCAGGGCAGCATTGTGGATATTGGCTGCGGCAACGGTCAGCCGATCGCCGGTTATTTTATCCAGCAAGGTTTTCAGCTTACCGGCGTTGATGGTTCCTCGGCGATGCTGGCGCGGGCCCGAAACACTTATCCTGCACAGCGCTGGCTGGAACAGGATATGCGCGAGTTGGCACTCAATGAGACTTTCGATGGACTGATCGCTTGGGACAGCTTTTTCCATTTAACTCAGCAGGACCAGCAAAAGATGTTCCCGATTTTTGACCGCCTCAGCCATCCCGGTAGCGCGCTGATGTTTACCAGCGGTACGGACAACGGCATCGCGATGGGGCAATTTGAAGGTGAGCCGCTGTTTCACGCCAGCCTCGCGCCGGATGAATACCGCGCACTGCTGTCAGCACACGGTTTTGCGGTGGTCGAGATGGTGATGGAAGATCCGCACTGCACCGGGCACACCATCTGGCTGGCGCAAAAAAGAGGCTAATCGCCGCGAAAGGTTTTACGCCATTCAGCCGGGCTAACGCCAAAGTGGGATTTAAAATGCTGGCGCCAGGTGACGGGCGACTGAAAACCAACCTGTTCTGCGATGCGTTCAACGGGTAACTGGCTGGACTCCAGCAACGTCTGGCTACGGCGCAGGCGCTCGGCAATCAACCATTCGGCCACGCTTGACCCTGTGGCCTTCATAAAATGACGGGTGAGGGTGCGACGGCTCATCATCACCCGTTGCGCCAGCTCGTCAAGATTATGTGATTCATGGAGATGCTGGCGCAAATAGTCGAGCAAGACGTTGATGCGCTGATCTTTGGTATTTTTCGCCACCGGTTGCTCGATAAACTGTGCCTGGCCGCCCTCGCGATGTGGCGGCACAATCATCCGTCTGGCAATCTGATTCGCCACCGTGCTGCCAAAACGCTGGCGGATGACGTACAGGCAGCAATCCAGCGCAGCGGCGGTGCCTGCCGAGGTAATAATACCGTCGTCATCCACGTACAGCGCGTTGATATCCAGATGAGCTGCCGGAAAGCGGGCCTGAAAATCCTGCTCGAACTCCCAGTGCGTAGCCGCCCGTTTGCCATCCAGCAGACCGGCGTAGCCGAGGACAAACGCACCCAGGCATAACCCAACAATCTGCGCGCCGTTTTGTCGCGCACGATTGAGCGCATCAAGCAGGCTTTGTGGTGGCCGATGTGCCGTGGTACCCCACCAGGGGATCACCACAATGTCGGCGGCCTCCACCGCTTCATAGCCGTAGGCTGCGTTAATGGAGAAGCCATCCTGCGAGGAAACGATGCCCGGCTGTTCTGCACACAGTTGCACCTCAAAACGCTTTTTCGTCGCCACTTTGTCACTAAAAATAATGCACGGCACCGAGAAGTGAAACGGGCTGAAATCTTCCACGGCAACAATGGCGACGTTAAGCGGTTGCATACGAGTCCTCTGTGGAGTTTAAAACGTCAGGGTTTCGCCATCTTCCGGCACGTTAACGAATTGCGCAATCTGGTTGTCGCAGGCGTACTCTTTCAAGGCCGCGCGGGTCAGCAGACAGTGGTTAATCGCCTCCATGTGGGTCGCCACAATTTGTGCTTCGGGCAGCGTGAAGTGGGTTTTTAGCACATCTTCCGCGCCCATGATAATTGGGCCAAACCCGATAACGTGAGCAAAGCCTGCGTTCAGAATGACCACGCCTGGCTGGAAAGTCCGCATGTTGGTTTCCACCTCGTCGCGCCAGATGGTGTCCCCGACCAGATACAGCGTTTTTTCCGCCGGATGCTGGAAGATAACTCCGCAGGCATCACCCAGACGCTCAGCCATTTGCGGGATGGCGTAAGCGCGATCCGAACCGTGCTGGCCGCCGGTTTTACGCAGGGTGATATCACCAAGCGCAGTGTTTTGCGTCAGTACGGTCAGTTGCGTGAAACCTTGTTCCCGCAGTACCTGCGCATCGCGATCGTTTTGCACATAAATCGGTTTGTCTTTCGGTACGACACGAGCCGCGGATTCATCCCAGTGGTCTTCATGCAGATGGGTCACGATCAGCGCATCAACGTTGAGCAGGGTGTCGATATCGACAGGCAGATCAACGGTCGGGTTGCGGATCTCGGCGCGTGCCGTACCGGCAAAGCCCGGATAAGTACCTTTTGCCGCCAGCATAGGGTCGATCAGAAAGGTTTTGCCACCAAAAGTGATGTGCTGCGTAGCGTTACGGATTTGCGTGATGTTCATGGTGTTTGCTCCACGTGTTGGGTCAGTGGTGTCATCGTAGAGTGTTGTCCAGAAGATGAATGTGGGCAAATGGGCGACTAGCGATGGGATTGGGCCAACTGCGGATTACAGATGTCGATAATGTAATTAGAATTAAAGTAATTTAATATTTCCTTGGTGGCTCGTTATTTAATAAGTAGCTATTATATCGAACTGAATAAGAATGCTGTTATTTAAATACGGAAAGGTTTATTAAATGCGAAGTTGTGCCGGAAAACATTATTGATATATGTAATGCATAGTGACCAATAAAACATATCGCGAACCATGAAATAAGAATGCTATCATTCACACCAGACGCGGCAGGCAACTGCTGGCACACGCATTTACCCCGGAGCAACTGATGAACAACGACATTCCGCTAAAATATTATGATATCGCCGACGAGTACGCGACCGAGGCCGCAAAGCCGGTGAGCGACACAGAACGTGACGCGCTGGCGCACTACTTCCAGCAGCTGATCACTCGTTTGATGAACAACGAAGAGATCAGCGAAGAAGCGCAGCAGGAGATGGCTACCGTGGCAGGTGTCGACGCTCAGCGTATCGATGATATTGCGGAGTTCCTCAATCGTTGGGGTAACGAGTAGCCAAAGACATGGCCTGTGTTTTACACTGCGCGCAAATTGAGTAGGTATACTCTACAAGTAATAGGTTTAATCAGGCGGAAACAGCAATGAACGGAACAATCACAACGTGGTTTAAAGATAAAGGCTTTGGATTTATCAAAGATGAAAACGGCGACAACCGCTATTTTCATGTGATTAAGGTTGCTAATCCTGAGCTGATCAAGAAAGACGCGGCGGTGACTTTTGAGCCCACCACCAACAACAAAGGCTTGTCTGCCTACGCGGTAAAAGTCATACCAGACAGCAAGTACATCTATATTGCAGGCGAGCGTCTGAAGCTCACCTCGATCAAGTCATTCCTGGTCTACAGCGAAGAAGTCCCTGTAGAGACCCGTATCGACAAAGAAAATGCTGTGCTGTCTGTCGGCGTGCTGATGAACAGCATCCGACCGAAATCTGACGTCAAGCCTGGTGAAATGCGCACGCTGAAAAAGCTGGCCATCACTACCTTCCAGGGAACGACGCTGATCTTCTCGGAAGATGAAATTGACATCGACGCGACGGTGAAACTGCTTAAAGTCTGAAACCCTTCGGACTGAATAAAAACCGGAACGCTGCTCTTTTCAGGAGCGGGTTTCGGTTTTTTTTTGATATGTGTAATTTACGTGATTCAGGTATGTAGTGATAAAATTAGTAGGTAGCAATCCGTTTCTGAATAGGTATATATTATCCGTATTAAATAAATATGATCGCCAACTATTTGCAGATTAGTAGCACGGTTAACTAATAGTGATTCACCGGTATAACTAATGGGGTAATATAAGTGATTTCTAAAAAAATATGGAAAGCTATATCTTCTGAATATATACCATCGGCCATTTGCTTTTTTCTCCTTGCAAAAATGGATTATGAAATAATATCTATCTGGCCACAGAATGAATCGGTTGATGACAGAATTAAACTTTCTTTACTATTCATTCATTTGGTGATGATTTTAGTGATGTTTACTCCGCTAATTAATCGGTTTTTGTCACGAGTAGACAATGAGAAACTTGAAAAGTTTATAGCTCTTCCGCAGAAAGATAAAAACATCACATACATCGATTATTATGATTTTCTGAGCGGGCTTGCTTTATCAGCATTTTACTTATCTATCCTTATTTTTACAATGAAGAGTATTTACGAAGAAGCAGGATGGATAATTTCTGGTATTTATATATTTACAATGTTTGTGTCTTCTATTTCTATTGCTGCATTGTCATTGCTTAGATTTATCTGGTTATTTACAAAGTTTAATAATTATATATATTGGTTTATTGTTTTACTTGCGAGCAGTATGTGTATGGCAGTTATTGGTGCCGCGATGAAAATGGCCTCGTAAAAATGCGCTTAATATCTGGAACAGTGATGATTCCGTTTTGTAATCCGTGGGATGCATTGTTGCAAAGCTTAAAGCCTCTTTTGAAGAGGCTTTAAGCCCTCAGCGACCAGGGAAGTAAAAGACTGTCTTTCCTGGTGTTGAGCATTCTGCCAAAAACATAATTAACAGTATTCCAACTACTTTCTTCATTATCACGAGACTGCCGGATTTACCACGTCATCCATCAGTATGTAACGTGCTTCCTGGCGCGTGTATTGATCGATTAATGGTACAAGTCGCTGGAAATGCTCGCTGGCACAATGTTCATCGAGAGCCGCGTGGTTTGGCCATTCTTCGATAAAAATAAAATGCCCCGGATCTTTTTCATCAATATAGAGGTCGTAAGCAATGCAGTGCGGTTCTTTCTTCGTTGCCGCTATTAGCTCACGATACAACGGGAGAACAGTTTCAATATACTCAGGTTTGATGAAATCCTCAGCAATGACCTTTAACATGCAGCCTCCTGGCAGAAAACGAATGCACACTATGTAATGAAGATATTTTTTGGACAAGAGGTCACAGAGTTTTATCGGCCGGATAGTGAGTTATGCCAGCTATCAATCAGATGATCCGCATAACTGTGATCCATCTCACCTCCCGGCAACCAAAATCTCCTGCGATTCGACGCCGTCCTCTATTTGTTTCGCCACCTTTTGTAAGGCCGGAAGATGCTTTTCCGCGGCTTGTTCGATGGTCATGGCGCTGGCCATATACACCAAATTCAGGCAGCCGATCACCCGCTGTTCGCTGCGGATGGGGACGGCGATAGAAGCGATTTTCTCTTCCTGATCCCAACCGCGAAAGTTCTGGCCAAAACCGTCTTTTCGCGCGCGGGTCAAAATGGCATTGAGCTTCAGCGGCTCGCGCGCAAGCTGGAACTCTTCTCCCGATCGGGAGGCAAGCATTTCAATCAGTTCCTGCCGTTCATTCTCCGGGCAAAATGCCAGCCAGGTCAGGCCGGATGCGGTTTTCAGCAGTGGCAAACGACGCCCTACCATCGCCCGGTGAAACGACAGACGGCTGAAACGGTGGGTGGTTTCACGTACCACCATCGCGTCCACATCCAGCGTGGAAACGTCGGTCGGCCAGATGACCTCGCGCAGCAAATCTCCCAGCAGCGGGGCGGCGAGTGCAGAAATCCACTGCTCGTCACGAAACCCCTCGCTGAGCTGGCGGACTTTAATGGTTAAGCGAAAGCTGTCATCGGACAGGCTGCGCCGGACGTAACCCTCATCCTGCAGGGTTTCCAGCAGCCGTCTGACCGTGGTGCGATGCAGGCCGCTTAACTCAGCAAGCAAGCCAACACTGGCCCCACCATCGAGCCGGTTTAACATATTTAATAACATTAATCCGCGCGTTAATCCGCGTACGGTTTTGTACTCAGTGCTCTCGTCATTTTTCATATTCATTGACAAATCTACAGGTAAAACAACGTTGTGCACTTAGTGCACATCCTGGCATGTTTTGATTGTAGCGCAAAAACTCGCTTCTATACTGACCGCACAACAAAAAATTATTCACATATTTTTAACAAAACAAATTGCGCCTCACCAGGGTCCGCAATTGCGTTTTGTCCGAGTCGTGAGGTTCTGAAATGACAACAAAAAACCCGGATATCCAACCCGCTGTGCAGCATACCGCGCAGGTGGCGATTGCCGGTGCTGGTCCGGTAGGGCTGATGATGGCCAACTATCTTGGCCAGATGGGCATTGAGGTGTTGGTAGTGGAGAAGCTCGACACGCTGATCGACTATCCTCGCGCCATCGGCATTGACGATGAAGCGCTGCGCACTATGCAGTCTGTGGGGCTGGTCGAGAACGTTTTGCCGCACACCACACCGTGGCACGCAATGCGCTTTCTCACCCCAAAAGGCCGTTGCTTTGCTGATATCCAGCCGATGACCGACGAATTTGGCTGGTCGCGTCGTAATGCGTTTATTCAGCCGCAGGTGGACGCGGTGATGTTGGAAGGGTTGTCGCGTTTTCCCAACGTGCGCTGCCTGTTCTCCCGCGAGCTGGAGGCCTTCAGCCAACAAAACGGCGAAGTGACGCTAAATCTGAAAGCGCCAGACGGTCAACGTGAAACGGTGAAGGCTCAGTGGCTGGTGGCCTGCGACGGCGGCGGCAGCAACGTCAGACGTTCTCTGAACGTGCCGTTTGAAGGTAAAACCGCGCCGAATCAGTGGATTGTGGTGGATATCGCCAACGATCCGCTCAGCACGCCGCATGTGTATTTGTGCTGCGATCCGGTGCGCCCGTATGTCTCCGCCGCGCTGCCGCACGCGGTGCGCCGTTTTGAGTTTATGGTGATGCCGGGGGAAACCGAAGCTCAGCTCAGTGAACCGCAGAATATGCGTCAGTTGCTGAGCAAAGTGCTGCCGAACCCGGACAACGTCGAGCTGATCCGCCAGCGCGTGTATACCCATAATGCTCGTCTGGCCGAACGTTTTCGTATTGACCGCGTGCTGCTGGCGGGCGATGCGGCGCACATTATGCCGGTCTGGCAGGGGCAGGGATACAACAGCGGCATGCGCGATGCTTTCAACCTGGCGTGGAAACTGGCGCTGGTGATTAACGGTAAAGCCGACGATGCGCTGTTGGATACCTACCAGCAGGAACGCCGCGACCACGCCAAAGCGATGATCGACCTCTCCGTGACCGCTGGCAACGTACTTGCGCCGCCCAAACGCTGGCACGGCGCGGTACGCGATGGGGTTTCCTGGCTGTTGAACTATATTCCGCCGGTCAAACGCTACTTCCTTGAAATGCGGTTTAAGCCGATGCCGCAGTACCACGCCGGGGCGCTGGTGCGTGAAGGCGACGCGAAAACTTCACCGGTCGGCAAGATGTTTATCCAGCCGAAGGTGACGCTGGAATCGGGCGAAGTGACGTTGCTCGACAACGTCATCGGACCGAATTTCGCGGTGATTGGCTGGGGCTGTAACCCACTATGGGGCATGAGCGAGGCGCAGATCCAACAGTGGCAGGCGCTGGGGACGCGTTTTATCCAGGTCGTGCCGGATACGCAGATACATACCGATCAGGATAACCACGACGGCGTTACCCGCATTGGCGATACGCAAAACCGCCTGCGCACGTGGTTTGCCCAGCACAACGCCGCGCTGGTGGTAATGCGCCCGGACCGCTTCGTGGCCGCCATCGCCATTCCGCAAACCCTGGGCAGCACCCTGAATAAACTGGCGTCGGTGATGACGCTCACTCGCGCTACTGCCGACATTCCTGTTGAAAAGGTTGCCTGATATGCACGCTTATCTTCACTGTCTTTCCCACTCGCCGCTGGTGGGCTATGTCGACCCGGCACAGGCTGTGCTCGACGAGGTTAACGGCGTGATCGCCAGTGCTCGGGCACGTATTGCGGCGTTCGAACCTGAACTGGTCGTGCTGTTTGCCCCCGATCACTACAACGGATTTTTCTACGACGTGATGCCGCCGTTCTGTTTAGGCGTTGGAGCTACAGCGATCGGCGATTTTGGTAGTGCGGCGGGGGAATTACCGGTGCCGACAGATCTCGCTGAAGCCTGCGCCCACGCGGTAATGAAAAGCGGTATCGATCTCGCCGTGTCCTACAACATGCAGGTCGATCATGGCTTCGCGCAGCCGCTGGAGTTTTTGCTCGGCGGCCTGGATAAGGTGCCGGTGCTGCCAGTGTTTATTAACGGTGTCGCCACGCCGCTGCCGGGCTTTCAGCGTACCCGCATGCTCGGTGAAGCGATTGGCCGTTTCGCCAGCTCGCTGAATAAGCGCGTGCTGTTTTTAGGCTCCGGTGGTCTGTCGCATCAGCCGCCGGTACCGGAGCTGGCGAAGGCTGATGCCCATATGCGTGACCGCCTGCTCGGCAGCGGCAAACAGTTACCTGAAAACGAGCGCGAGCTGCGCCAGCAGCGGGTGATCAGCGCCGCCGAGAAGTTTGTGGTCGATCAAAACACGCTACACCCGCTTAACCCTGTCTGGGATAACCGTTTTATGTCCCTGCTTGAGCAGGGGCGTTTGCAGGAGCTGGACGCGGTCAGTAACGAAGAGCTGTCCGCGATGGCGGGCAAATCAACGCACGAAGTGAAAACCTGGGTTGCCGCCTTCGCCGCTATTTCTGCTTTTGGCAACTGGCGCAGCGAAGGCCGTTATTACCGCCCGATCCCGGAGTGGATCGCCGGATTCGGCTCCCTGAGCGCCACTACGCAGAACTAAAACAGAACTGAATATGCAGGAGAACATCATGACTTACCAACCGCAAACCGAAGCCGCTACCAGTCGTTTTCTGGAGGTGCAGGAAGCAGGCGAAACCTTACGCGTGCATTTCAATGACTGTGGGCAGGGCGAAGAGACCGTCGTGCTGCTGCACGGATCCGGTCCTGGCGCGACGGGCTGGGCAAACTTCAGCCGCAATATCGATCCGCTGGTACAGGCCGGATACCGGGTGATCCTGTTGGATTGTCCTGGCTGGGGCAAAAGTGATGGGATCGTTAACCGCGGTTCGCGATCCGATCTCAACGCCCGCATCCTGAAAAGCGTGGTCGATCAGTTGGATATTCAAAAAGTCCACCTGCTGGGTAACTCGATGGGCGGTCACAGTGCTGTGGCGTTTACCCTGAGCTGGCCGGAGCGCGTGGGCAAACTGGTGCTAATGGGCGGCGGAACGGGCGGCATGAGCCTGTTTACCCCGATGCCGACCGAAGGTATCAAGCGCCTGAATCAGCTGTATCGCGAGCCGACCATCGAGAACCTGAAGCTGATGATGGAGATCTTTGTCTTCGACACCAGCGATCTGACCGAGGCGTTGTTTGAGGCGCGCCTGAATAACATGCTGTCGCGTCGCGATCACCTGGAAAACTTTGTCCAGAGCCTGGAGGCCAACCCGAAACAATTCCCGGATTTCAGCCCGCGTCTGGGTGAAATCAAAGCTCAGACTCTGATTGTCTGGGGTCGCAATGACCGCTTTGTACCGATGGATGCCGGTCTGCGCCTGCTCTCCGGAATTGCCGGTTCTGAGCTGCATATCTACCGCGACTGCGGGCACTGGGCGCAGTGGGAACATGCGGATGCCTTTAACCAACTGGTGCTGAATTTCCTCACACGCCCTTAAGGAACGGACATGACGAATCGTAATTTTGAGCAGCTAGCCGCCGATTTACGTCAGGCTGAAGAAAAAGGGGAAGCCATCGCCCCGCTGCGTGAATTGATTGGTGTAGATAACGCCGAAGCGGCCTACGCCATTCAGCGCATCAACGTGCAGTACGACGTGGCGCGCGGGCGTCGCGTGGTCGGGCGCAAAGTGGGGCTGACGCACCCGAAAGTGCAGCAGCAGCTGGGTGTCGATCAACCGGACTTCGGTACGCTGTTTGCTGATATGTGTTATGGCGATAACGAAACCATCCCGTTTTCCCGTGTGCTGCAACCGCGTATTGAAGCCGAAATTGCGCTGGTGCTGAACCGCGATCTGCCCAATACCGACACCACTTTTGACGAGCTTTACAACGCCATAGAGTGGGTACTTCCCGCGCTGGAAGTGGTCGGCAGCCGTATCCGCGACTGGTCGATCAAATTTGTTGATACCGTGGCGGATAACGCCTCCTGTGGCGTGTATGTGGTCGGCGGTCCGGCACAGCGTCCGGCAGGATTAGATCTGAAAAACTGCGCGATGAAAATGACGCGCAACAACGAAGAGGTCTCCAGCGGGCGCGGCAGCGAATGCCTGGGACATCCGATCAACGCCGCCGTCTGGCTGGCGCGCAAAATGGCCAGCCTCGGCGAGCCGCTGCGTGCGGGAGACATTATTCTCACCGGAGCGTTAGGCCCGATGGTGGCGGTGAATGCGGGCGATCGTTTCGAAGCCTATATCGACGGTATTGGTTCAGTCGCCGCCACCTTTTCAGCGGCGGTTACAAAAGGAAGTCAGTCATGAGTAAGCGTAAAGTCGCCATTATCGGCTCCGGCAACATCGGTACCGATTTGATGATAAAAATTCTGCGTCACGGCGTGCATCTGGAAATGGCGGTGATGGTCGGTATCGATCCAGAATCTGATGGCCTGGCGCGTGCCCGACGCATGGGCGTTGCCACCACCCATGAAGGGGTGACAGGGCTTATCGCCATGCCGGAATTCGCCGATATCGACATCGTGTTTGACGCCACCAGCGCAGGCGCGCATGTGAAGAACGACGCCGCGCTACGTGCCGTTAAACCTGGCATCCGCCTGATCGACCTGACGCCCGCGGCAATCGGTCCTTACTGCGTGCCGGTGGTGAATCTGGCAGCCAACGTTGATCAGCAGAACGTCAATATGGTGACCTGCGGCGGACAGGCAACCATCCCAATGGTGGCGGCAGTTTCTCGCGTGGCAAAAGTCCATTACGCCGAGATTATCGCCTCGATCGCCAGTAAATCGGCGGGGCCGGGTACCCGTGCCAATATCGACGAGTTTACCGAAACTACCTCGAAGGCGATTGAAGTGGTCGGCGGCGCGGCAAAAGGCAAAGCCATTATTGTCCTTAACCCGGCCGAGCCGCCGCTGATGATGCGTGACACGGTGTATGTGCTGAGCGAAGCGGCCTCTGAGGTTGAAGTTGAAGCGTCGATTAATGAGATGGCGGCGGCGGTGCAGGCCTACGTGCCGGGCTATCGCCTGAAACAGCGTGTCCAGTTTGAAGTCATCCCGGAAGATAAACCGGTGAATCTGCCGGGTATCGGCCAGTTCTCTGGGCTAAAAACTGCGGTGTATCTGGAAGTGGAAGGCGCGGCGCACTATTTACCAGCCTACGCGGGCAACCTCGACATTATGACCTCCAGCGCGCTGGCGACCGCTGAGAAGATGGCGCAGTCCCTCGCTCGTCAGGCAGGAGAAGCAGCATGAACGGTAAAAAAATCTATATCTCTGACGTGACCCTGCGCGACGGTATGCACGCCATTCGTCATCAATATTCGCTGGGGAATGTGCGCCAGATAGCCAAAGCGCTGGACGACGCACGGGTTGATTCTATTGAAGTGGCCCACGGCGACGGTTTACAAGGTTCCAGCTTTAACTACGGCTTTGGTGCGCACAGCGACCTGGAGTGGATTGAAGCGGCGGCGGACGTGGTGAAGCATGCCAAAATTGCCACGCTGTTGCTGCCGGGTATCGGCACTATTCATGACCTGAAAAATGCATATCAGGCCGGCGCACGGGTAGTGCGCGTGGCGACCCACTGCACTGAAGCAGACGTGTCGGCCCAGCATATTCAGTATGCGCGTGAGCTTGGCATGGATACCGTCGGCTTTCTGATGATGAGCCATATGACCACACCGGAGAACCTGGCGCAGCAGGCGAAGCTGATGGAAAACTACGGAGCGACCTGTATTTATGTGGTCGATTCCGGCGGCGCAATGAACATGAGCGATATTCGCGCCCGCTTCCGCGCACTGAAAGCGGTGCTGAAGCCGGAAACAGAAACCGGAATGCATGCGCATCACAACCTGAGTCTTGGGGTGGCGAACTCCATTGCCGCGGTAGAAGAGGGGTGTGACCGTATCGACGCCAGCCTGGCCGGGATGGGCGCAGGCGCGGGCAACGCGCCATTGGAGGTATTTATCGCCGCTGCGGATAAGCTTGGTTGGCAGCACGGCACCGATCTCTATGCACTGATGGACGCCGCCGACGATTTAGTGCGTCCACTACAAGACCGCCCGGTGCGGGTGGATCGTGAAACGCTGGCGCTGGGCTATGCCGGGGTGTACTCCAGCTTCCTGCGTCATTGCGAAGTGGCGGCAGCACGTTATGACCTGAGCGCAGTAGATATTCTGGTGGAACTGGGCAAACGTCGGATGGTGGGCGGCCAGGAAGATATGATCGTCGACGTAGCGCTGGACCTGCGCAACCGCAAATAAAAAATGATTACGCGGCTGGCAACGTATCAGCCGCGATTCACCTGCATCGTGACCTCAGAGGGACATCTTATGACGACCCGTACCCCCGCATCTTACCGCCTGACGTTGACCGTTGGGCTTTGCTTTTTAGTTGCCCTGATGGAAGGGCTGGATTTACAGGCCGCCGGTATCGCTGCCGTCGGTATCGCCCACGCGTTTGCGCTGGATAAAATGCAGATGGGCTGGATCTTCAGTGCGGGCATTCTCGGGTTGCTGCCCGGCGCGCTGGTGGGCGGTATGCTGGCTGACCGCTATGGCCGCAAGCGCATTCTCATTGCCTCTGTGGCGCTGTTCGGCCTGTTCTCGCTGGCGACGGCGATTTCCTGGGATTTCTCATCACTGGTGTTTGCCCGTCTGATGACCGGTGTCGGGCTGGGCGCGGCGTTGCCGAATCTGATCGCGCTGACTTCCGAGGCGGCGGGCCCGCGTTTTCGCGGTACGGCGGTGAGCCTGATGTACTGCGGTGTGCCGATTGGCGCGGCGCTGGCGGCAGCGCTCGGGTTTAGCGGCCTGGCCTCCGCCTGGCAAACGGTGTTCTGGGTAGGCGGGGTGATCCCGCTGCTGCTGGTGCCGCTGTTGATGCGCTGGCTGCCGGAATCACAGGTTTATACCCAACAAACGCAAGTGGCCGCCGCACCGCTGCGTGCCCTGTTTGCGCCAGCGACGGCGAGTGCCACGCTGCTGCTGTGGTTGTGCTATTTCTTCACCCTGCTGGTGGTGTATATGCTGATCAACTGGCTGCCGATGCTGCTGGTGGAGCAGGGCTTTCGACCATCGCAGGCGGCAGGCGTAATGTTTGCTCTGCAAATTGGCGCGGCCAGCGGCACGTTAATTCTCGGGGCGTTAATGGATAAACTGCGCCCGGTGGTGATGTCGCTGCTGATCTACACCGGGATGTTGGCTTCACTGCTGGCGCTGGGTACGGTGTCGTCATTGAGCGGCATGCTAATGGCGGGATTTGTGGCGGGGATGTTCGCCACCGGCGGGCAAAGTGTGTTGTATGCGATGGCGCCGCTGTTTTACAGCACGCAGATCCGCGCCACAGGCGTGGGAACCGCCGTCGCAGTCGGGCGTCTGGGGGCGATGAGCGGTCCGCTGCTGGCAGGGAAAATGTTAGCGCTCGGTACCGGAACGGTAGGGGTGATGGCGGCTTCTGCGCCGGGCATTTTGCTGGCAGGCCTGGCGGTATTTATTCTGATGAGACGCAAATCGCAGATGCCGATCCCGGCCAGCGGTGCTTAAGCACTCATCCGGTTGTGGGAGTGGGGAGATTTGATTCCCACTTCCGGGTTAACGCCGTCAGTCAACTGTGTTGCCAAAGTTTAGATAAAACATGGCAACGGAGGCGTTATGAGCTGGCGGCCCTTTTTGTATCTGATTATTAATCCCCACCCGCTATTAAGCGCCCGACGCGGTCATCTGCGTCTGGTGCAGGGTTGACTTTGCATTCTGTTAACAAACGCGGTATAACAAACCTTCTTTGGATGTTTAGATGTCCATACGTTTAGAAGGTTATATGCAAACAACACAACAAAATGCGCCACTGAAGCGCACAATGAAAACGCGTCACCTGATTATGCTTTCCTTGGGCGGCGTGATTGGCACAGGATTATTCTTTAATACCGGGTACATCATTTCCACCACTGGAGCGGCGGGAACGCTGCTGGCCTATCTGATTGGTGCGCTGGTGGTCTGGCTGGTTATGCAGTGTCTGGGCGAGCTGTCGGTCGCGATGCCGGAGACCGGGGCGTTTCACGTTTATGCCGCGCGCTATCTTGGTCCGGCTACCGGGTATACCGTGGCCTGGCTCTACTGGCTGACCTGGACCGTGGCGCTGGGTTCGAGCTTTACCGCCGCCGGATTCTGTATGCAGTACTGGTTTCCACAGGTGCCGGTATGGGTCTGGTGCGTGGTGTTCTGCGCGATTATTTTTGGTCTGAATGTTATCTCCACGCGCTTTTTTGCCGAAGGGGAGTTCTGGTTCTCCCTGGTCAAGGTGGTCACTATCATCGCCTTTATCATCCTCGGTGGGGCGGCGATTTTCGGCTTTATTCCGATGCAGGATGGCTCGCCCGCGCCGGGGCTGAGTAATATCACGGCGGAAGGCTGGTTCCCGCACGGTGGCTTACCGATTTTGATGACTATGGTGGCAGTGAACTTTGCTTTTTCGGGTACCGAGCTTATCGGCATTGCCGCCGGTGAAACGGAAAACCCGCGCAAAGTTATCCCGGTAGCGATTCGTACTACCATCGCGCGACTGATTATTTTCTTTATCGGCACCGTGTTTGTGCTGGCAGCGCTGATCCCGATGCAGCAGGCGGGCGTGGAGAAAAGCCCGTTTGTGCTGGTGTTTGAGAAAGTAGGGATCCCGTACGCCGCTGATATTTTTAACTTCGTGATCCTGACGGCTATTCTTTCTGCAGCGAACTCCGGGTTATATGCCTCCGGGCGCATGCTGTGGTCGTTGTCGAATGAACGTACGCTACCGGCCTGTTTTGCGCGAGTAACGAAAAACGGCGTGCCACTGACGGCGCTGTCGGTCAGTATGCTCGGTGGTGTGCTGGCGCTGTTTTCCAGCGTGGTGGCCCCGGACACGGTATTTGTTGCGCTGTCGGCAATCTCCGGGTTTGCGGTGGTAGCGGTGTGGCTGAGTATCTGCGCCTCGCATTTTGTTTTTCGCCGCCGTCATCTGCAACAAGGTAAGGCATTGAGTGAATTACATTATCGCGCGCCGTGGTATCCGCTGGTGCCGGTATTAGGTTTTGTGCTGTGCCTGGTGGCCTGTGTGGGGCTGGCATTCGATCCAGCGCAGAGAATTGCGTTGTGGTGCGGGTTACCGTTTGTTGCGTTGTGCTATGGTGCTTATTTCCTTACTCAACCCCGAAACGCAAAACAGGAGCCAGAACATGTCGCAGAATAATCCGTTACGCGCTCTCCTTGATAAACAGGATATCCTGCTGCTGGATGGCGCGATGGCGACGGAGCTGGAAGCGCGAGGGTGTAACTTAGCCGACAGCCTGTGGTCAGCCAAAGTGCTGGTAGAAAACCCGGAGCTTATCCGCGAAGTGCATCTTGATTACTACCGGGCGGGGGCGCAATGCGCGATCACTGCCAGCTATCAGGCGACGCCGGCGGGCTTCGCCGCGCGAGGTCTGGATGAAGCGCAGTCGAAAGCGCTGATTGGCAAAAGCGTGGAGCTGGCGCGTAAAGCCCGTGAAGCGTATCTGGCAGAGAACCCGCAGGCGGGAACGCTTCTGGTGGCGGGATCCGTCGGGCCTTACGGCGCGTATCTGGCGGATGGCTCTGAATACCGTGGCGATTATCATTGTAGCGTTGAGGCATTTCAGGCGTTTCATCGCCCGCGCGTGGAAGCCTTGCTGGATGCCGGGGCCGATCTGCTGGCCTGCGAAACCCTGCCGAATTTTGCCGAGATTGAGGCGTTGGCTGAGCTGTTGACCGCATATCCGCGTGCGCGGGCGTGGTTCTCATTTACCCTGCGCGACAGAGAGCACCTGAGCGACGGTACGCCGCTGCGTGACGTGGTTGCGTTGCTGGCGGGTTATCCGCAGGTGGTGGCGCTAGGCATTAACTGCATTGCGCTGGAAAACACCACCGCTGCGTTGCAGCATTTACACGGTTTAACGGCGCTGCCGCTGGTGGTGTATCCGAACTCGGGCGAGCAGTACGATGCGGTGAGCAAAACCTGGCATCATCACGGTGAGCATTGCGCGCAACTGGCGGATTATCTGCCGCAGTGGCAGGCCGCTGGCGCACGGTTAATTGGCGGGTGCTGTCGCACCACGCCTGCGGATATTGCCGCGTTAAAAGCGCGAAGCTGAGGGTTTTATCGGGTCTACATCGTTCATTGTAGGCCTGATAAGCGCAGCGCATCAGGCATTGCCGGATGGCGGCGCAAGCGCCTTATCCGGCCTACAAAGCCACAAAACGTTATGCCGCATCCGCCAGAACAAACATGCCGTACGGATGGATTTCGAGATAATACTGCTCGCCGACGTCCGGTTGCAGGCGCGTAGCGTTGACCTGCAATAAAATCTCCTGCCCGTGCCATTCCACCGTCACTTCATACTGCGGCCCCATATAGGCGACATGGCGGATCACGCAGCGCTGGCTCTCTTGGCCGCGATCGCTGAGCGTGATCGCTTCCGGGCGCACACCGACCATCCCTTCACCCTGTGTACCAAAGTGCAGCGGGCGCGGCAGATGATAGCCGTAGATATCAACGTATCCGTCGCTGAAGGTTGCCGGGAACAGGTTGGCATCGCCCATAAAGCTCGCCATAAAGCGGGAGGCGGGCTGGCGGTAAAGATCCTGCGGTGAGCCGATCTGCATGATGTGTCCCTTGTTCATCACCAGCACAGTATCAGAAACCGCAAAGGCTTCGCTCTGATCGTGGGTGACGTACAGCGAGGTGATATCAAACTGCTTTTGCAACTCGCGGATCTTGTCGCGCATGCTGCGACGCAGGTTGGCGTCGAGGTTACTCAAAGGCTCATCAAACAGCAGCACTTTCGGCTTGAGGATCAGCGCGCGGGCCAGCGCCACGCGCTGCTGCTGCCCGCCGGAGATCTGATCGACAAAGCGGTCTTCGAATCCTTCCAGATCCACCATCGCCAACGCCTCTTTGACGCGGGCTTTCAGCTCTGCGCGCGGTACGCCGAGCATTTTCAGGCCATAACCGACATTCTCTCCCAGCGACATATGCGGGAACAGGGCATAGGACTGAAACACCATGCAGATATCGCGCTGCTGAATAGAGCGATGGGTGACGTCTTCGCCATCAATGAAAATTTGCCCTTCGCTCGGTTTTTCCAGCCCGGCAACCAGGCGCAAAATAGTGGTTTTGCCGCAGCCGGATGGTCCGAGCAGCGTCACCATTTGCCCCTGCGGGATGGTGAGGTTGATATTGTCTATTACCGTATTACTGCCAAATCGTTTAGTGACGTTGCGCAGTTCAACGAAATTTTTCTGAGTCATAGTGCGCTCCATTACGCCTGGTTTTTGGCTTTTGAACGGGAGGTACGTGATTCACCGATCAGCCAGTCAAAGATGAAAATAATCGCCAGCATCACCACGATCAGAATGGAACCGTAGGCAATCGCTACACCGTATTCGCCATCTTCCACGCGGTTCAGGATGTAGGCCGTCGCTACGCGGGTATCCGGCGTGACGAGGAACACGATGGCGCTAACGGTGGTAATGGCGCGCACAAAGCTGTAAATCAGCGCCGAGAGGATCGCCGGGCGCAGCAGCGGCAGCAGGATGTGCGTAATAGTACGCAGAGAACCGGCGCGCAGGCTGAGTGAGGCTTCATCGAGCGATTTATCGATTTGGCCTAAGCCCGCGATGCCTGCGCGGATACCGACCGGGACGTTACGCATCACCATTGAGATAATGACAATCGCCGCCGTACCAGTGAGGTACACCGGGGCGCTGTTAAAGGCCAGAATGTACGACACGCCCGCGACGGTGCCCGGAACGGCAAAGCACAGCATGGTGGTGAACTCGATGGTCTTCTTGCCTTTAAACTGCTGGCGCACCACGATCCACGCGATCAGCAGGCCGAAGATCGCGGTGATCGGCGCGGCAATCCCGGCGTAGAGCAGGGTGTCGAGCAGTGAAGGCCACGCGCCATCGCTCATCCCCTGACCGAACAGTTTGGTAAAGTTCGCCAGCGTCAGGGTGTAGTCCACGCCCCAGTTGACGGTGAAGCTACCGTAGAAAATGCTGCCGTAGAGCAGGGCGTTAAAGGCAATCCACACTGCCAGCAGCGCGACCACACTCCATACCAGCGTTACCGGCAGCGGCTGTACGTCGCCCCGGTAGGATTTGCCGGAAACGGTGACGTATGAGCGTTTACCAATCCACATATACTGCACGCAAAACACCAGCAGCGAGAACAGCAGCAGGAAGGCACCCAGCGTACTGGCGGCCTGGTAGTCAAGCTGCGAACCGGTGATGTAGAAGTAGATTTGCGTTGCCAGCACGTCGAAGTTTCCGCCGAGCACCAGCGGGTTACTAAAGTCGGCCAGTGACTGCACGACCACAATCAAAAAGGCGTTCGCCAGTGCGGGTTTCAGCAGCGGGACAAACACGCCGTTAAAGGTCTGCCAGCGGCTGGCACGCAGGGTGTATGACGCTTCTTCCAGCGACGGATGAATGGTTTTGATTGCTCCGTCGAGGATCATAAACGCCATCGGCGTAAAGGCCAGAACCTGCGCCAGCCAGATGCCGGTAAAGCCATACAGCCAGTTGGTGTTGGTTAAACCAAACCAGTCGACCATAAACTCGGTGATGTAACCGGAGCGTCCCATCATCAGCGTGACGCCTAAACCGACGACAAACGGCGGAGTGACGATCGGCAAAATCGAGAAGATACGTCCGATTATGGCGCTGCGCCTGGCGATACGGGTGGTGTAGATAGCCAGTACCAGACCAAAGAAGGTACAGCCGACGCCGACGGCAATCGACAGCATAATCGAGTTGAGGATCACCTGAATGATATGCGCCTGCGACAGCACATTCATAAACGCCAGCGGGGCAAATTCCCCAGCGTCGTTGGTGAACATCGGAATGAAAATGGCGATGCTCGGCCAGACGATAAAAATACCGATCAGCGCGACAATCGCGGTAAGTGAGCCGATGACGAAACGGTCACCGCCCAGCCATTCGAGGCGGGTGAGTGCCAGGGTCATGATTGCGCCAAGCGCCACAAACAGCACGATGGTGGCATAGCCTAAGCCGCGCCCCTCAAGGGTGGCGCTGGCGACAATAAAGGCCATACAGAAAAATGCCCAACCCGCGTCAAGATAATGGCGGCTGCGCTGTTCGCGCCTGGCTTCATGGAATGGGCGCACCAGCAGCAGGCTTGGCAGCAGATACCACAGCCAACTGATATTGAACTGCGACCAGCCGTAGGCGGCGAGTATTTCTTCCCGCGTTGACTCCAGCAAACCGTAGTCCAGGCTCCAGCTAGGCAGCAGGGCAAACGCCAGCCAGCCGAGCAAAACCCAAAGAAATATCGCATCCCGTTTTTTCACGGGATGGAGTGCAAGTGTGTGTGACATAGCGTTTCCGGTAATGTAGGCCGGGTAAGGCGTTTACGCCTTACCCGGCAAATGAACGCAACGTGGGCTTATTTACCCATCTTAACTTCGCTAACCCACTTATTGATCAACGCCTTACGTACGTCAGTCGAGCCGTACTTATCCATGTCGTAATTGATAAGCTTCAGGTCGTCGAGCTTCAGCGAGTTAGGAGAGGTCTCGGCGGTGGTGTTGGTCAGGATCTGATAGGATTTCCCTTTCTTCCACGCCAGCTCCTGTGCGTCTTTCGACAGCACCCAGTCAACGAACAGTTTGGCGTTGTCGACGTTGCGCGCACCTTTCAGGATGCTGACGCCGCCGATTTCATACCCGGTGCCTTCGCAGGGGGAAATCAGCTCCAGCGGTGCGCCCTGTTCTTTTTCCAGCGAGTAGTCGTGCAGGAAGCCAATGCCGATAGCCGTTTCGCCGCGAGCGGCGTTACGCGCCGGGGCAATGCCGGATTTGGTGTATTGAGAGACGTTGGCATTGAGCTGTTTCAGGTAATCAAAGGCCTGATCTTCACCCCACAGTTGAGCAAAGGTCGCCAGCGCGGTGTAGGCGGTACCGGAGCTTTGCGGGTCAGCAATCTGGATTTCGCCTTTGTATTCCGGTTTGGTCAGATCCTTCCAGCATTTTGGCACCGGCAGGTTTTTCTCTTTCAGGCGCTGGGTGTTGACGCCAAAGCCCAGAATACCGACGTAAACCGCCGAAGAGAGGTTACCTTTGACCTTCGCGGGATCGCGGAATTTCTCCATGATCTGTTCGAGGTTTGGTGATTTATACGGCTGCAGCAGACCCATTTCACCGGCCTGGGATTGTGGATCCAGCGTACCGCCGTACCATACATCCGCCTGCGGGTTTTTCTTCTCTGCATCGACTTTCGCCAGCGTACTGCCCGAGCCGTTGCGAATGAATGAGGTTTTCACATCATATTTTTCACCGAAGGCTTTGGTTTCGGTTTCGCACATCTCGTTGGTGGCGCTGCAATACACCACCAGACGGCCCTGCGCCTGGGCTGCGTTGCTGAAGGCTGCCAGCATCAGAGCGGAAGCAATCAGGGTAGAGGTAAGCGTCAGTTTCATTGTTTTATCCTTTGACTGAGAGAAGGGGTAATGCCCGCAATGAGCAACGGCATCAGCAATAAACCCATAAAGACAGCGGCAACCGAGAGCAAACTGAACATTCCCGACCAGCCGTAATGTTCTATGACCAACGACAGCGGCCAACCCGCCAGCGCGGCCCCCAGATAGGCGAACAGCCCGAGAAAACCGGTAATTGAACCTGCCGCCGCTTTGTGTCCGCATTCAACGGCTGCGAGGCCAATTAGCATTTGTGGGCCAAACACAAAAAAGCCCACGGTAAAGAAGCACACTGCCAGTAGCGCGTAGTGGTGCACTGGTGCCAGCCACAGTGCGGCGACGGAAACCATCAGCCCCAGCGTGAACAGCAAAATCATCGGCGCACGCTGACCGCTGAACAGCAGATCCGATCCCCATCCGGCAAACAGCGCCCCCAGCAAGCCGCCAACTTCAAACAGCATCACCGTGGCATTGGCGCTGAGCAGATTCACGCCGTGGCTTTCCGTCAGCCAGATGTTGCCCCAGTCGTTGAGCGCAATGCGGATCAAGTAGACCAATACATACGACACGCCGAGCAACCAGATCATCGGATTTTTCAGCATGGTGGTGCGCAACATTTGCCACAGCCCCATCGGCGGGCTTTGCTGTTCCTGACGTAGCTCCAGCGGGTCATGCCGCCATTCCCCAACCGTGGGTAATCCTTCTTCCAGGGGCGTGCCTTTCAATTGCAGGGTGAGCCAGATTCCCAGTGCCATACTGATTATCCCCGGTGCCAGCATGGCCGCCTGCCAGCCCCACCAGTGGGCGGCAAAAGCGCTAATCAGCGGGATAATGGCGCCACCGATGTTGATCGACATATTCCAGCAGCCCCACCAGAAGCCACGTTCGTTGCGCGAGTACCAGTGGGTCAGTAGTCGGGCACAGGGCGGCCAGCCCCAGCCCTGAAAAAATCCGTTCAGCGTCCAGACCACTAGCAGCAGCGTCAGCGATTCACCAAAGGCGAACAGCACGTTTAAAACGCCAGTGGCAAACAGACCAATACCCATAAATGCGCGCTGTCCGTGGCTGTCGTGCCACAGCCCGGCGGTGAATTTCGACAGACCATAGGTCAGATAAAACAGTGACCCAAGCAGGCCGATATCGCCTTTATCCAGACCCAGATCCGTTTGCAGCGCCGGGAGGACGTAGTTAACGCTTTTGCGCGTCAGATAAAACGCGGCGTAACCAATTACCATACACATCAGCAGCCGGGGGCGTAGCGCCCGGTATTGTTGGTCTGTTTCGCTGGCTGAGCGTGTATGCATGGCAGTCTCCGTTTGTGCTGACTATAGGAAAGTGAAAGCAAAAGGGGATGAGAGAAAGTCCGCAGTGACTAAGACTTTTTCCTGGTTAGCTGCTGGTTTGTTGCAAATTTGTGGGCAGGTTAACAATTACTCGCGTGCCGTTGTTTGATTCGAGCGTCAGTTCACCGCCAAGGGCGCTCACCCGCTCACGCATCCCCTGGATACCGAAACCGGGAATTTTTTCTGGCAGAATACCAACGCCGTTGTCAGCGACCTCCAGAAACAAGCAATGTTCCCGCTGGCGCAGCGTAATCGACACATCGCTGGCATCGGCATGTTTGCAGACGTTATTGAGTAACTCCTGCAACAGGCGATACAGCGTGAAGCGCACCGTTTCGTTTTCTGGCGTATTTTCTAGCTGATAATCAAAGCGGCAGCGAATACCCCGTTCAGCAAAAGCAAATTCATTCACCAGATGATGTAGTGCATCTTTAAAAGACAGTTCATCGAGCGCGGGGGGACGCAGCTGGCGCAGCAGCTGACGGGTGGAGTGATGAATACGCCGGGCCAGGTCGTTGATTTGATTCGCAGCCTCAAGCGTTTGCTCACGACCCGGTGCGCGTTTGACCAGTTGCGACTGAATTTGAATGGCGGTGATGTTCTGACCAATTTCGTCGTGCAGTTCCCGCGCCAGGCTTTTGCGCGTGTTTTCTTCGGTGCGGATCAGCTGTTCGGTCAGCGCGCGACGCGCCGCCAGTTCGGTTTCCAGACGCTGGCGATAATGGTGCAGGTTTTGCGCCAGATGCTGCTGGCGGCTGATGGCGATCCCCAGCCCTATACCCAGCAGAGCCTGGGTGGCGAGGAAAATCTCCAGCTCCAGTAAGTTACTGAACCCGACGCCGATTTGCCGGGCGATAGTGATCATCATACTGCCGAGCAATCCTGACAACACGCCGCCCTGCCAGCCAAATTTCCACGCCATCACCACGTTTGGTAAAAACACCACGATCAGCAACAGGCGCTCGATCTCCGGCGACAGCACCATCTGAGTACCGATGCCAATAATAAAAAACAGGCTACACCAGATGATAAGCGAGGTGCGCAGCGGGGGATTGGTGGTATCCAGCCCGAGCAGATGATAGCGGTGCTGCTGGCGCAAAAATTCATAGATCAGATAAACAAACGGCGTCAGCAACACGCCGCCGGTAAACGACGCCAGGCCAATCAGCGTTGCCGGGCTCTGGATAAACGGTGAAAGCAGGGCGGTATTGAGCAATGAGGTGAGCGTTACGGCGGCCAGCAGCAGCGTTAAGCGTTGCCAGTAAAGGGGAAAGCGGTGCCAGTATGACTGGCCGATGCTCGCCGGAATCAGGCTAATTAACGGCGCAGCCAGCAGGATATAGCCATTCAGTAATTGCTCGCTGTGCAGCCAGAACAACATCAACACCGGCGGCAGTATCAGCGCGGGCCAGTAACGGCGAGAAAGCAGAATTAACAGCGCGAGATAGACGCCGTGCGGCAGAAATAGCGCCGCCTGCTGGCCGTTGTGGGTCAGGTAAAACCCCAGCGTCCACAGCATCAGCCAGCCCGATCCCCAGGCCAGCAGAATAAACAGAGAAATAACCCAATGCCGAAGGCTACGCGACATTAATGCCCCGTCAATAGTTGGTGGTCGAGGGCAAAATGCACCAGATCGATGGTGCTGTGGCATTGCAGTTTGCCCAGCACGTTCGCCCGATGAACGTGCACCGTCTTGTGGCTGAGGTCGAGCTTGAAGGCGATCTCTTTTACGCTGTCACCTTTAACCAACAGATCAAACACTTCACGCTCGCGCGGGGTCAGAACTTCCAGAACCTGCGCGGGCTGCTCGCCGCCGCGTAGTGCACGCAGCGCATCGGCGCACAGGTAATGGCCGCCCATGCCTACTGAGCGTACAGCCTGCACCAGTTCTTCCGGGCCGCAGCGTTTGGTCAGGTAACCGCTGGCGCCAGCGTCCAGCGCGCTTTGCACAAACGCGGGCGAGTCATAAATGCTGAGAATAATGGCGCGAAAACCGGGCTTCTGCGCCCGCAGTCGTTTTAACAGGCTCAGACCATTTTCATCCGGCATGGCGATATCCATTACCGCGACGCTGACATCATCATGCAGAAGTGCAGGCCAGGCCTCCGCCGCGCTGCTGTACTGACCGGTAACGTTCAGATCGTCTTCGAGACTGAGTAATTGCGCAAAGCCGGAACGCACCACCACATGGTCATCCACCAGCACAACATGAATCATGATATTGCTCTCTTGCTGACAATGGCCTCTATGATGCCTGCCAGCGCTGCGCTGGCAATCATCGTGGCGCGGATATGTAACGAATGTAACAAAATCGCAATAATTTGCCGGGTGTTGTAGCGAGTGTAGGCCTGATAAGCGCAGCGCATCAGGCATTGATTGCCGGATGGCGGCGCAAGCGCCTTATCCGGCCTACGTTCCGTAATGAGCGAAATAGCTAACTATTGCCGCTTTTTTTCTAAAAACGCTTTGTTCTTAGCCAGAATTTTTAATTCCTTTATCAAAATGTGCCGCAACGAAATACTGCCTCCATAACAAGACAGGGGAGCAGACAATCATGGCTATTTCATCGCGTAACGCACTTCTTGCCGTACTGGCATTCATCGCATTTCAGGCGCAGGCGGTGAACGTCACCGTTGCTTATCAGACCTCCGCCGAACCTGCCAAAGTGGCGCAGGCGGACAACACGTTTGCCAAAGAGAGCGGGGCGACCGTTGACTGGCGCAAATTTGACAGCGGGGCGAGCATCGTTCGTGCGCTGGCATCCGGTGATGTGCAGATCGGTAATCTTGGCTCCAGCCCGCTGGCGGTCGCTGCCAGTCAGCAGGTGCCTATTGAGGTTTTCCTGCTGGCATCAAAGCTCGGCAATTCTGAGGCGCTGGTGGTGAAGAAAAACATCAGTAAACCGGAAGATTTGATTGGCAAACGCATTGCCGTGCCGTTTATTTCCACCACCCATTACAGCCTGCTGGCGGCGTTGAAACATTGGGGGATTAAACCCGGCCAGGTGGAGATTGTGAACCTGCAACCACCAGCGATCATTGCCGCATGGCAGCGCGGAGATATTGATGGTGCGTATGTCTGGGCACCTGCGGTCAACGCGTTGGAAAAAGACGGTAAGGTGTTAACCGACTCCTCGCAGGTTGGCGAGTGGGGGGCACCGACGCTGGACGTGTGGGTGGTGCGCAAAGATTTTGCCGAGAAGCATCCTGAGGTGGTGAAAGCCTTTGCCAAAAGCGCTATCGATGCCCAGCAGCCTTATATCGCTAATCCTGATGAATGGCTGAAGCAGCCGGAGAATATCAGCAAACTGTCGCGTTTGAGCGGCGTACCGGAGGCGGATGTTCCGGGGCTGGTGAAAGGTAACACTTACCTGACACCGCAACAGCAAACCGCTGAGCTAACCGGCCCGGTGAACAAAGCGATTATCGACACCGCGCAGTTCCTTAAAGAGCAGGGCAAAGTCCCCGCTGTCGCGACGGATTACAGCCAGTACGTGACCGATCGCTTCGTGCAATAAATAAGGAGGCGATGATGCTGCAAATCTCTCATCTTGCCGCCAGCTACGGTGGGAAACCGGCGCTGGAGGATATCAACCTGACGCTCGATAGCGGTGAACTGCTGGTGGTCCTTGGACCTTCCGGTTGCGGGAAAACCACGTTGTTAAATCTGATTGCCGGGTTTGTGCCGTATCAGCATGGCAGCATCACGCTGGCGGGTAACAGGGTTGATGGTCCGGGGGCAGATCGCGGGGTCGTGTTCCAGAACGAAGGACTGCTGCCCTGGCGCAACGTGCAGGAAAACGTGGCTTTTGGGCTGCAGCTGGCGGGCGTGGACAAGCCGCAGCGTCAGCGTATTGCTCTGGAGATGTTGCAGAAAGTCGGGCTGGAGGGCGCGGGAAAACGCTTTATCTGGCAACTTTCCGGTGGACAACGTCAGCGCGTCGGCATTGCCCGGGCGCTGGCGGCCAACCCGCAGCTGTTGCTACTGGATGAGCCGTTTGGCGCGCTCGACGCCTTTACCCGCGAGCAGATGCAAACCCTGCTGCTGAAGTTGTGGCATGAGACTGGCAAACAGGTGCTGCTGATTACCCACGATATTGAAGAAGCGGTGTTTATGGCGACAGAGCTGGTATTGCTGTCGCCAGGTCCTGGTCGGGTGCTGGAACGACTGCCGCTTAATTTTGCCCGTCGTTTTGTGGCCGGAGAGTCGAGCCGTAGCATTAAGTCCGATCCGCAGTTTATCGCCATGCGCGAATACGTGTTAGGTCGTGTCTTTGAACAACGGGAGGCATTCTCATGAGCGTGGTGATTAATGATAAACCCCGTCGCCAGCGGGTGCTGAACTGGCGCTGGCCGTTCTCGCGGCAGATTACCTTAAGCCTTGGTACGTTGGCCGTCATTCTGGCGGTGTGGTGGACGGTGGCGGCGCTGCAGTTAATCAGTCCGCTGTTTTTACCGCCGCCGGGACAGGTTTTACAAAAGCTGATCGTCATTGCCGGGCCGCAAGGGTTTATGGATGCCACGCTGTGGCAGCATCTGGCGGCGAGTCTGACGCGTATTGTTATCGCGCTGCTGGCGGCAGTGCTGCTGGGCGTTCCGGTTGGGATCGCGATGGGGCTGAGTCCGACGATGCGCGGCATTCTCGATCCGATCATTGAACTGTATCGTCCGGTTCCTCCCCTGGCCTATTTACCGCTGATGGTCATTTGGTTTGGCATCGGTGAAACCTCCAAGATCCTGCTGATCTATCTGGCGATTTTCGCCCCTGTGGCGATGTCGGCGTTGGCGGGGGTGAAAAGTGCGCAGCAGGTGAGAGTGCGCGCCGCGCAGTCGCTGGGGGCCAGCCGTGCGCAGGTGCTGTGGTTTGTTATTTTGCCGGGGGCATTACCGGAGATCCTCACCGGGTTACGCATCGGGCTTGGCGCGGGTTGGTCGACGCTGGTGGCAGCTGAACTGATCGCTGCCACGCGAGGGTTAGGATTTATGGTGCAGTCAGCCGGTGAGTTTCTGGCAACGGATGTGGTGCTGGCAGGGATCGCGGTCATTGCCGTTATCGCATTTATTTTAGAACTGGGTCTGCGCGCGCTTCAGCGTCGCCTGACGCCCTGGCATGGAGAAGTACAATGAGTGAACGTCTGAGCATTACCCCGCTGGGGCCGTACATTGGCGCACAAATCACTGGTGCGGATTTGACGCGTCCGCTGAGCGATAATCAGTTTGAACAGCTTTATCATGCGGTACTGCGCCACCAGGTGGTGTTTCTGCGGCAGCAGGTGATTACGCCACAACAGCAGCGGGCACTGGCGCTGCGTTTCGGCGATCTGCATATTCACCCTGTCTATCCACATGCCGAAGGGGTAGAGGAAATTATCGTGCTGGATACCCATAACGATAATCCGCCGGATAACGACAACTGGCACACCGATGTCACCTTTATCGACACGCCGCCTGCCGGGGCGATTCTGGCAGCAAAAGAGCTACCATCGGCCGGGGGAGACACTCTATGGACCAGCGGAATTGCCGCTTATGAGGCATTGTCTGAGCCGTTTCGTCAGCTGTTGAGTGGCCTGCGGGCAGAGCATGATTTCCGTAAGTCATTCCAGGAATATAAATACCGCAAGACACCAGAAGAGCATCAGCGCTGGCTGGAGGCCGTCGCTAAACATCCACCGTTGCTACATCCGGTGGTGCGGACCCATCCGGTAAGCGGTAAACAGGCACTGTTTGTGAATGAGGGATTTACTACGCGAATTGTCGATGTGACGGAAAAAGAGAGCGAGGCGTTACTAAGCTTTTTATTCGCGCATATCACCAAACCGGAGTTTCAGGTGCGCTGGCGCTGGCAGCCCAACGATGTGGCGATTTGGGATAATCGCGTCACGCAACATTATGCCAATGCGGATTATCTGCCGCAGCGGCGTATTATGCACCGGGCGACGATCCTTGGGGATCAGCCTTTTTATCGGGCGGGGTGATTGTTGGTGGGGTTTTACTTATCGGGCCTGGAACTGTCGGCCCGATAAGGTGAAGTCGCCATTCGGCAACAAAGTGGTTAGCGCAGGATTTTTTTCTCAGCCAGATCCAGTGCGAAGTAGCTGAAGATCAGATCCGCGCCAGCGCGTTTGATCGAGCCTAAGCTTTCCAGAACCACTTTCTCTTCATCTATTGCACCTGCCATCGCCGCGAATTTGATCATCGCGTATTCACCGCTGACCTGATAAGCGCCAATCGGCAGCTCGGTGCGCTCGCGGATATCACGCAGAATATCGAGATACGCGCCAGCCGGTTTCACCATCAGGCAGTCTGCGCCCTGGGCTTCATCCAGCAGCGATTCGCGAATCGCTTCACGGCGATTCATCGGGTTCATTTGATACGTTTTACGGTCGCCTTTCAGCGCCGTGCCTGCGGCTTCACGGAACGGGCCGTAGAAAGAAGAGGCAAACTTGGTGGAGTAGGACATGATCGCAGTATCGGTGAATCCCGCGGCGTCCAGCGCCTGGCGAATCGCCTGTACCTGGCCGTCCATTGCGGCGGAAGGGGCGATGAAATCTGCGCCCGCTGCGGCGGCAACGACTGCCTGCTTGCCGAGGTTAGCAAGGGTTAAGTCGTTATCAACGCCGTGTTCGCATAATACGCCGCAGTGACCGTGCGAGGTGTATTCACAGAAACAGGTGTCGGACATGACGATCATTTCCGGTACGGTCTGCTTACAGATACGCGACATGCGCGCCACCAGACCGTCTTCTTTCCAGGCATCGCTGCCGGTCTCATCGGTGTGATGAGAAATCCCGAAGGTCATGACCGAGCGGATGCCTGCATTAGCAATACGTTCGATTTCGCGCGCCAGGTGTTTCTCTGGAATGCGCATCACGCCGGGCATGGCGTCGATAGCTTTGTAATCATCGAGTTCTTCTTCAACAAAGATCGGCAACACCAGGTCATTTAAGCTGAGTGTTGTCTCTTCAAACATAGCGCGCAGCGCAGGGGATTTGCGCAGGCGACGAGGGCGTTGGATTAGGTCTGTCATGGTATGCCTGATGTTTGTGGAATCGAAGGCCGTAGTATACCCGAACCTGAGGGCGAGGGGTTTACGAAAGTTGGCGTTATGCCGAGGTTATGTTGATGTTACCAATGCTTGGTATTATGTGTTATCTCTATTTTTGCAATTATGACTATTTTAAATAGTGATTAGTTTTATGGTGAATTTAGTTTAATTTAATTTTTAATTAAGTGGCGAGATTTAACGGTATTTATTTGCTGACGTTTGATTTTTAAGCTAATCATAATTTCAATATATTGTTTCGCCAATGGTTTTACATGTAACCGTCTAAAATAAGAATGATTTTTACGTTTACTGGCTGTTTCGAATAATTTGCATGTCTATTGTCCGTAATCGGACTTAAACCAAAGAATAATTGAACCTTTCCTTTGTGAAACCGCATAATCTTCCCCGCGAAACATAAAATGTTTTCTTTGCATTGATAATTGATGGATCAACTATATTACGTCCCTGAGGAGGGATGACAAATGCACACTTGGAAAAAGAAACTTGTAGTCTCACAATTAGCATTAGCCTGCACTTTGGCAATCACTTCTCAGGCGAATGCTTCAACTGATATCTCTGGGACCACCTACACAACGTTTGCTCATTATAATGACGCATCCTATGCGGATGGCGTCTATTATGATGGATATGTCGGTTGGAACAATTACGATACCGATAGTATTTATAACGGTGATATTTATCCGGTAATCAATAACGCCACTGTCAACGGCGTTATTTCTACTTATTATCTGGATGATGGGTTGTCTACTAACACCAATAACAATAGCCTGACGATTAAAAACAGCACCATTCACGGTATGGTGACATCCGAATGTATGACCACGGATTGTACTAACCGTACGGGTACTGACTATTACTACGATCGCCTGGCGATGAACGTCATCAACTCAACTATCGATGACAACTACGAACATTATACCTACAACGGTACGTATAATGACGCAGCTGACACACACGTTGTCGACGTTTATAACCTGGGTACGGCTATCACGCTGGATCAAGAAGTTGATCTGTCTATCTCCGCCAACTCTCACGTCGCTGGCATTACCCTGACTCAGGGTTACGAGTGGGCAGATATCGACGATAATACCGTCAGCACTGGCGTAAACAGCAGTGAAGTATTTAACAACACTATCGCTGTCAGCGATTCTACCCTGACCTCTGGTTCATGGACTGACGAAGGCACCACCGGTTGGTTTGGTAACACCAGCAATGCAAGCGACTACAGCGGCTCTTATACTGCAGACGATATTGCATTAGCGGTTATTGCTAATCCAAATGCGGATAACGCGATGCAGACCACCGCAACGTTTAACAATTCCACACTGATGGGTGACGTGCTGTTCTCCAGCAACTTCGATGAGAACTTCTTCCCGAACGGTGCTGACACTTATCGTGATACCGATGCTGACCTGGATACCAATGGTTGGGACGGTACTGACCGTCTGGATCTGACACTGAACAACGGTAGTAAGTGGGTCGGCGCGGCAATGTCCGTGCACCAGGTTGACACCGATGGTGACGGCGTTTATGACAGCTACGCTGCAGGCACTGAAGCCACCGCTACGCTGATCGACATCACCGCTAACAGCCTGTGGCCGGATTCAACCTACGGTATTGATAGCGACACAACTTCTTATGACGAAAATGGTCATGTAGTGGGCAACGCTGTTTACCAGAGCGGCCTGTTCAACGTCACGCTGAACGGTGCTTCACAGTGGGATACCACCAAAACTTCCCTGATTGATACCCTGAGCATCAACAGCGGTTCTGTCGTCAACGTGGGTGATTCTGAGCTGGTTGCTGACTCCATCTCTCTGACCGGTGCTTCTGCACTGAACATCAACGAAGATGGTCACGTTGCGACGGATACTCTGTCTATCGACAACAGTACTGTCACAATCGCCGATGATGTTTCGGCTGGCTGGAATGTGCTTGAAGCTGCGCTGTATGCAAACACCATTAACGTCACTAACAACGGCGTTCTGGATGTGGGTAACAGTACCGGTAATGCACTGCAGGTTGATACCCTGAACCTGACTAGCTACACCGACGCTTATAACCATGTTAACGCGGGTGTTTTCGACATCAACAGCACTGACTATGTGCTGAATGCTGATCTGACCAACGATCGCACTAACGATAAATCTCAGTCTAACTACGGTTATGGCGTGATCGCGATGAACTCTGATGGTCATCTGACTATCAACGGTAACGGCGATTCCGACACCTCAGGCGATCAGTCTGAAGTTGATAACTATGGTGACCATGTAGCGGCGGCAACCGGTAACTATAAAGTCCGTATCGACAACGCGACTGGCGCAGGTTCTGTTGCGGATTACAAGGGTAACGAGCTGGTCTACGTTAACGACGCGAACAGCACTGCGACCTTCTCTGCAGCTAACAAAGCTGACCTGGGTGCTTACACCTATCAGGCACAGCAGCAGGGTAACACCATTGTTCTGCAGCAGATGGAACTGACAGACTACGCGAACATGGCGCTGAGCATTCCGTCTGCTAACACCAATATCTGGAACCTGGAACAAGATACCGTTGGTACTCGTCTGACTAACGCGCGTCATGGTCTGGTTGATAACGGTGGTGCATGGGTTAGCTACTTCGGTGGTAGCTTCGATGCAGATAATGGCACCATTAACTACGATCAGGATGTTAACGGCATCATGGTCGGTGTTGATTCCAAAATTGATGGTAACAACGCTAAGTGGATTGTCGGTGCTGCAGCAGGCTTCGCGAAAGGTGATATGAGCGACCGTACCGGTCAGGTGGATCCGGATAGCCAGACTGCCTACATATACTCTTCTGCTCACTTTGCCAACAACATCTTTGTTGACGGTAACTTAAGCTACTCTCACTTCAACAACGATCTGTCTGCCAACATGAGCAACGGTGAGTATGTTGATGGCAGCACCTCATCTGACGCCTGGGGCTTTGGCTTGAAACTGGGTTATGACCTGAAACTGGGTGACGCAGGTTACGTAACGCCATACGGCAGCGTATCCGGTCTGTTCCAGTCTGGTGATGACTATAAGCTGAGCAACGACATGAAAGTTGACGGTCAGTCTTATGACAGCATGCGTTATGAACTCGGTGTCGATGCAGGTTATACCTTCGCTTATAGCGACGACCAGGCGCTGACCCCGTACTTCAAACTGGCCTACGTTTACGACGACTCTAACAACGATTCTGACGTAAACGGCGACTCTATCGACAACGGTGTAGAAGGTTCTGCGGTACGTGTTGGACTGGGTACTCAGTTCAGCTTTACCAAAAACTTCAGCGCATACACCGATGCTAACTACCTCGGTGGTGGCGATGTTGATCAAGACTGGTCTGCAAATGTTGGTGTTAAATATACCTGGTAAGACATCTCTTGTTGTTAAAGAAAAGATAATCTAACTCAGAAAAATGCCCGTCACGGATTTGACGGGCATTTATTGCAAGGAATGCCCAAATGTTGTCTGCAAATAAACCGCTTGTGGAATTTGGTAAGCTTGATAAATGTTTGTCAAAATATGGCAAACACTTTGAGTGTGATAACGATAAAGAAATAATTTATTCCAGTGATATAAACAGTGACGATACCTTTATCATTTTAAATGGTGTAATTTCTCTGAGGCGAGTGGAGAATGTGCTGGTCGGTATTGCGCAGGCACCGTTTATTATGGGGCTTTCAGATGGTGTGATAAAAACAGATATACAATACAGATTAATCACGGAAAGCGATTGTACGGGATACCATCTACCTGCCTCGCAAACAATTAATATAATTGAAGAGTGCCAGCTTTGGCGTGAAGCTTTTTGTTGGTTGGCATGGCAAAACTCCATGCTTGAATTACGCGATCTGCAGTTGATCGGCAACAACTCCTACGATCAGATTCGCGCGACATTGATCTCTATGACGAAATGGGATGAAGCCCTTCGTTCACGCATTGGCGTTATGAACTATATTCACCAACGCACACGAATTTCACGCTCGGTTGTCGCTGAGGTTCTCGCAGCATTGCGTAAAGGCGGTTACATTGAAATGAATAAAGGCAAACTGGTGTGCATTAACCGTTTGCCTTTTGAGTATTGAATCAGGATGCAGGAATGACCTGTGGCTTGTACCCGCTCAACTCTGCAACCAGTTCGTTGATACCGTCGCTCATATTGGTAAAACGGGTCAGCGGAGAGCGCGTCACTACGACAAATGCCCCAACGTTTTGCTGTGGGATCATCGCCATATAGGTAATGAAGCCACCGCCGCCACCGGTTTTTTGAATAATTCCCGGTCTGCCATTCTTCGGCGCCATGTAGACCCAGCCCAAACCAAGCGCATCGGCTCTGCCTGGAACGTCCATTCCCACCACTTTAGTTAACTGCGTACGCTGGTAAATCAGCGTCTGCATCCGGTCGGCCTGCTGGCTACGATGATAAAAGTCAGAAGAAAGATACTGCTGCATCCAGCGCATCATATCGCCAGGCGTTGAATAGACGCCGCCGCTGCCCATCGCTGCCAGCGTATTGTTACAAGGACTGGCACCTTTTTCCGCGACCATCAGGCGTCGGCACTGATCGGGAGATGGCGTAAAGGTGGTGTCTTTCATCCCCAGCGGACGGGTGATTTTTTCTTCAAACAGCTGCGGATAAGGCTTACCTGACGCGGTACCCAGCGCATCGGCCAGCAGATCAAACGCCAGGTTGGAATAAGAAGCCTGCGATCCTGGTGCGGCTTTAAGCGTAGCCGTTGAGAGATAGCTCCAGCGCTGCTCGCGGGTTGGCCAGACAAACACCGGGCGCTTGGCCGCGCCGCCTGGCTGTTCGCGCGGCAGTGCGCTGGTATGCGTCGCCAGATTCACCAGCGTAATTGGTGTTCCTTGATAAGTGGGTACGCGTGCGCCAGGAGGTGCATATTTACTCAATGGATCGTTGAGTTTGACCGTGCCCTGATCGAGTAATTTCACCAGCATTTCGCTGGTCATTAATTTGGTAATTGAGGCAATGCGGATTACGGAATCCAGTTGCGGGTGAACATTATTGCCGGGGCGTGTTTCACCAAAACTGCGAAATACACGCTGATTACCATCAATCACCACGAGCGCCATCCCCGTAGCACCACTGCCGTAAAATATATGGTCGGCATAACGATCAACGATATCAGAGGCGAAGACCGGATCGGTTATAGGCTGTGCCGCCTGGACAGATGTCAATGACGCCGCACACAGCGCGGCAGAAAAAAGCAGACTACGTTTCAACGGTGGTGTCCATGAGTTAGAGAAAGTGAAAAAGGATGTCGTGCGTATGCGTATTTATACTACTCATCGGCGTATTGCAAAGCGCTTATCAACCAATGATAGTGGGAAAAACGTAACGATGAGTAAACACAGGAGTTTCCTGGATTGCGGATGTTCGCTTTTGTGATCTCACGCTGTGATAATCTGCACATACTGGAACGTTGTCGAGTGTGAAAACCACAGAAACAATTCTTCATAACCGAGGTGCGAACTAAGTGCCTCGGTTTTGGTCACAATTGTCGGTTTCAGCTTGTGTTTTTGGGCGTAAGCCGTCTGGCCTCCGCACTCTACGGTGGCAAATGCACAGCAGTCGTCATAACGATAAGAAGTTAGCAGGAGAGCACTATGTTTAAGTCTTTTTTCCCAAAGCCGGGGCCGTTCTTTATTTCGGCATTTATTTGGGCACTGGTCGCCGTTGTATTCTGGCAAGCTGGTGGGGGAGCCTGGGTTGCACATATTACCGGCGCGTCGGGAGACGTACCTATTAGCGCAGCGCGTTTTTGGTCGTTGGATTACCTGATTTTTTATGCGTACTACATTCTTTGTGTCGGGGTGTTCGCGCTGTTCTGGTTTCTCTACAGTCCACACCGCTGGCAGTACTGGTCTATTCTGGGTACATCGCTGATTATTTTTGTGACCTGGTTTCTGGTTGAAGTCGGCGTCGCCGTCAACGCCTGGTATGCGCCATTTTATGACCTGATTCAAACTGCGCTCAGCGCACCACACAAGGTGAAGATTGAGCAGTTCTATCATGAAGTGGGCATTTTTCTCGGTATTGCGCTGATAGCCGTAGTCATTGGCGTGATGAACAACTTCTTCGTCAGCCACTATGTGTTCCGCTGGCGTACCGCGATGAACGAACACTATATGGCGCACTGGCAGCATTTGCGTCACATCGAAGGCGCAGCACAGCGTGTACAGGAAGACACCATGCGTTTTGCTTCTACGCTGGAAGATATGGGCGTCAGCTTTATCAACGCGATTATGACGCTGATTGCCTTCCTGCCTGTACTGGTAACGCTCTCTGCCCATGTTCCTGACCTGCCGATTGTTGGACATGTGCCTTATGGCCTGGTGATTGCCGCGATTGTCTGGTCGCTGATGGGAACCGGTTTACTGGCCGTGGTCGGGATAAAGCTTCCCGGGCTGGAGTTTAAAAACCAGCGCGTGGAAGCGGCCTATCGTAAAGAGCTGGTCTATGGCGAAGATGATGGCAACCGTGCGACGCCACCGACGGTGCGTGAACTGTTCCATGCGGTACGGCAAAACTACTTCCGTCTCTATTTTCACTATATGTACTTCAATATCGCCCGTATTCTTTACCTGCAGGTTGATAACGTTTTCGGTTTGTTCCTGCTGTTTCCGTCAATTGTTGCCGGTACGATTACGCTCGGCCTGATGACGCAAATCACCAACGTATTTGGCCAGGTGCGCGGCTCGTTCCAGTATTTGATTAACTCCTGGACAACGTTAGTGGAACTGATGTCTATTTATAAGCGTCTGCGAAGCTTTGAGCGCGAGCTTGATGGTCAGGAAATTCAGGAAGTTACCCATACTCTTAGTTAACAAAAGGAGATGTTATGTCGACGGTTTCCCGTCTTTACCCCTTGTCCGGTCTGGCAGCATTAGTGCTGGTGGGATGCAGTAGTCAACCCGCGCAGCCGCTAAAAAAAGGGGAGAAAGCCGTCGATGTGGCGAGCGTGGTGCGCCAGAAAATGCCCGCCAGCGTGAAAGACCGGGACGCATGGGCGCAGGATTTGGCAAAGACCTTTGAAAGCCAGAAGCTGGCACCAACGGTTGAAAATATCTGTTCGGTGCTGGCGGTTGCGCAGCAGGAGTCAAACTTCCAGGCCGATCCGGCTGTTCCTGGTTTAAGCAAAATCGCCTGGAAAGAGATTGATCGCCGCGCAGAACGCATGCATATCCCGCTGATTGTCGTGCATACCGCGCTAAAGATTAACTCGCCAACGGGGAAAAGCTACAGCGAGCGTCTGGATACGGTGAAGACGGAAAAACAGCTTAGCGCCATCTTTGATGATTTCATCAACATGGTGCCGATGGGGCAGACATTGTTCGGATCGCTTAATCCGGTACATACCGGTGGTCCAATGCAGGTCAGTATCGCGTTTGCTGAGCAGCACACCAGCGGGTATCCGTGGAAAATGGCGGGGACGGTACGTCAGGAAGTGTTTAGCCGCCGTGGTGGGTTATGGTTCGGTACGTATCATCTGCTCAACTACCCGGCGAATTACAGTGCGCCAATCTTCCGCTTCGCCGATTTTAATGCCGGGTGGTATGCCAGCCGTAATGCAGCTTTCCAGAATGCGGTCAGTAAAGCCAGCGGAGTGAAGCTGGCGATGGACGGGGATTTGATTCTCTATGGCAGCAGTGAGCCGGGCAAAACGGAGCTGGCGGTACGTAAACTAGCCGGGAAGCTAGGGATGAGCGAGAGTGAGATCCGCCAGCAGCTGCAAAAAGGTGACAGCCTGGCCTTTGAAAAAACCGCATTGTACGAAAAGGTTTATAAGCTGGCGGAAGCGAAGACCGGGAAAACGTTACCCCGTGAAATGCTGCCGGGCATTCAACTGGAAAGCCCGAAGATCACGCGTAATCTGACTACTGCGTGGTTTGCTAAACGGGTGGACGATCGTCGGGCGAAGTGTATGAATCAGTCATCTTTATGATGACGGTGACGCCAGCGCATGACCGCCGCTATGACGCCAAGAATCAGGCTTCCGGCCAGGAAGGGGATCAGTCCAAAGAGGGTACCGACGCCTAAACCGATTTCAACCCGCGGGCGTCCTGTCTCCTGCATTTGCAGCTGCATCAGTTCTTCATAGATGCCGGGCGCGTGGGCCAACAGATTTAAAATCTGTGCACCCGCCCAGAAGCAAAACAGCACAAATACGGCATACGCAATGTTGCCGGGCAGGGAGGAGGGATCCCGATGCTTGCCCTTAAACAGGGATTTTGAGAGCGTAAAATCAGCCATAAAGACCTCCGGAAATAACCTGCTTTTTTTGACGTAATGCCTGGAACTGAGAGTGAGTCTGACAGGTGATCGGCAATGTCAATATCAGAATGATGGTAATTTCAGGTAGAGATTATTCCTGGATTTCGGTTTTTTGTTGGCGGTCACAATTATGTAACCTTAAGTTAAACTGAGTTACATTTAAGAAATTACGCACAGGCCACAGACGCCCTCGGGGAAATGTGCGAGGATGCCTCCCTGTGTTGTATTTTCACCGGAGCTGTTATGAACCTGCCTGTAAAAATCCGCCGAGACTGGCACTACTATGCCTTCGCTATTGGGCTTATCTTTATTCTGAATGGCGTGGTGGGGTTATTAGGTTTTGAAGCGCAGGGATGGCAAACTTATGCGGTGGGGCTGGTGACCTGGGTGATTAGCTTTTGGCTGGCCGGATTAATCATCCGTCGCCGCGTTGAAGATGATGAAGCAAAGGATGCCCAATAGCTCTATCAGGCATCCTGACGGGTTTACATACTGGTTTTCAGCGCGCTATCCGCAGCATGGCGTTCCAGCGCCAGTTCGATCAGGCGAGTGATCAAATCGGTATAGCCTAAACCGCTCGCCTGCCACAGCTTCGGATACATACTGATGTTGGTAAAGCCAGGCAGCGTGTTGATCTCATTGATCACAACGTCGTTTTCAGCAGTTAAGAAGACGTCCACGCGCGCCATGCCGGCACAGCCCAGAGTCTGGTAGGCCTGAATGGCGATTTCGCGGATCTTATCGTTAATCTCTGGCGCAATTGCTGCCGGAACGACAACTTTGGCACCGTTATCGTCAATGTATTTAGTGTCGTAAGCGTAAAAATCGCTGTTCAGCACGATCTCACCACAGGTACTGGCCTGCGGATGATCGTTGCCCAGTACCGCACATTCGATCTCGCGGCCTTTGATCCCTTGCTCCACAACGACTTTATGATCGAATTCAAATGCCAGCGCGACGGCCTGATCGTATTGGGCTTCGCTGGTTACTTTACTGACGCCAACGGACGATCCCTGGTTGGCCGGTTTTACAAACAGCGGCAGACCCAGGCGGGATTCCACTTCACTAAAGCTGATGCTGTTGCGATTCGCGCGAGTGAGCGTAATAAATGGCGCGATGTTTAACCCGGCATCACGCAGCAGACGTTTGGTCACGTCTTTATCCATACAGGCAGCAGAACCCAGCACATCAGAACCGACAAACGGCAGGTTCGCCACGCGCAGCATGCCCTGCAGAGAGCCATCTTCACCCAAAGTACCGTGTACGATTGGGAAAATAACATCGACCGTCGGCAGCGGTTGACCGTTTTGTGCATCGATCAACTGGTGCTCTTGTTTACCCGGTACCTGCGCCAGGCTGGTCTCAGAAGGTCGCAACGCAATATGCGCCGGATCGTTTGAATTGAGCAGATAGTTACTGGCATCGCTGACGTGCCATTGCCCTTGTTTATCAATACCTAACAGCACAACGTCAAAGCGAGTCTTGTCGATGGCATCGACAATATTTTTTGCCGATTGCAATGACACTTCATGTTCCGCTGATTTACCACCAAATACGATTCCTACCCGCAACTTTGCCATCTTAAAAACCCATTCCATGAATGCAAAGCACATACATTACCACGACAAAACGCAGGTTTCCTCGGCTTCTGGCAGATTGTTTTGGCGAATGACAGGGGATTAGAAGGGGACATACACGCAGATCGCGCGGGAAGCACAATCCCCTGTTTATATTATGGGTTTGATGTGAGCTATATCACAAATATGATGAGCGGGAAGATAAAATCCTAAACTGTGATTTATCGCACCTGTAGACCCTTATTCGGCTAAGTAATTTGTTAAGCTGCTCGCAGTTTTCAGCTAATTATCGTTATGAGTCCTTATGGAATCCTGGAGAGTTAACCTTATTTCCGTTTGGTTCGGGTGTTTTTTTACCGGACTGGCGATTAGCCAAATCTTGCCTTTTTTACCACTCTATATCTCCCAACTGGGCGTGACCTCGCATGAAGCGCTATCAATGTGGTCCGGATTAACGTTCAGCGTCACCTTCCTGATTTCAGCCATTGTTTCTCCGATGTGGGGCAGTCTGGCCGACCGTAAAGGACGCAAGCTGATGCTGCTGCGGGCCTCACTGGGGATGGCCATTGCGATTTTGCTACAGGCATTTGCCACTAACGTCTGGCAGCTTTTTCTGCTGCGCGGGGTGATGGGGTTAACCTCCGGCTATATTCCTAATGCGATGGCGCTGGTTGCGTCCCAGGTTCCACGCGAGCGCAGCGGCTGGGCGCTGAGTACGCTCTCTACGGCGCAAATTAGCGGCGTCATTGGCGGACCGCTGATGGGAGGCTTTATCGCCGATCATGTTGGCTTACGGGCGGTATTCTGTATTACCGCCGCCTTGCTGGTGGTGAGTTTTCTGGTCACACTGTTCTTGATCAAAGAGGGCGTTCGCCCGACGATTAAAAAAAGCGAACGTCTGAGTGGGAAGGCCGTGTTTGCCTCGCTTTCGCATCCGGCGTTGGTGATCAGCCTGTTTTTTACCACCATGGTGATTCAACTGTGTAACGGCTCAATTGGGCCTATTCTGGCGCTGTTTATTAAATCAATGGTCCCGGACAGTTCGAATATTGCTTTTCTCAGTGGGTTGATAGCCTCAGTACCGGGCATTTCTGCTCTGATTTCCGCGCCCCGACTTGGTAAATTAGGCGACCGTATTGGTACTGAGCGGATTTTAATGGCGACGTTAATCTTCGCGGTGGTGCTGTTTTTTGCCATGTCGTGGGTCACCACGCCGTTGCAGTTGGGTATTCTACGTTTTCTGCTCGGCTTTGCTGATGGTGCGATGTTGCCGGCGGTGCAGACGCTGTTGGTGAAATACTCCAGCGACCAGATAACCGGACGCATATTTGGCTATAACCAGTCATTTATGTACCTTGGCAACGTCGCAGGGCCATTGATGGGGGCAACGGTTTCGGCAATGGCGGGGTTCCGTTGGGTGTTCATTGCTACAGCAAGCATTGTGCTTATCAATATCTGGCAACTGGCTATTGCGTTGCGACGTCGGCGCGGGGTTCGTTGAGTTCCTGATTAACAACGCTGCCTGTCAGCGTTGTTAATCCATAACTGTGTATTATATATTTGTGTGATTATTACTTTTCTTACCTTTTTATATTGAATCATTCTGCATCCAGACGCATTTGCCCTTATTTTGTGTTGTGATTGTTTTCTCAAATCGTTTTATTCCTTATAAAAATACAACTTTCATCCTCTAGGCAGTCGTGAGCCTTAATGATAACGTGGCCCATATTTTGTTAAGGGAATAGGCAAATGAAAAACCTCGTCACTGAGTTGTTACTTAAGCTCGCGCAAAAAGAAGAAGAGTCGCAAGAACTGGCGGCACAGGTCGAAACGTTAGAGCGGGTAATCATCGAAATGCTGCGCAATATGACGTGGAACGATCGGCAAATATTTATTCGTCAAATTGAGGGGGCGCTGGCTGGCGGAAACTGCATGCCCGCGTTTCTGACGAACATACATAATGCTGGCGAGGGCGTACCCAAAGCGTTGTGATCCATCTGTGGTGGGGTAACCACAAATTATCATAAAAGTGTCACATCAAATACTTATAGTCGCTTTGTTTTAATTTTACCGTATTTATACATGGAGAATATAAAGTGAAACAAAGCGCTCTGGCTATTGCCCTGTTACCTTTGCTGTTTACCCCGGTTATTAATGCAGAAACATCTACTGTAGTGATTATGGATAATCGTGCTGCTCAGGGAGATATCACCACGCCGGGTGGCGCTCGCCGATTGTCTGCCGATCAAACGGCAGCTCTGCGCGAATCCCTGAACGATAAACCGGCCAAAAATATAATTTTACTGATTGGCGATGGGATGGGCGACTCCGAAATAACGGCAGCGCGAAATTATGCTGAAGGCGCGGGCGGCTTTTTTAAAGGTATTGATGCTTTACCGTTGACCGGACAATACACACATTATGCGTTGGATAAGAAAACGGGCAAGCCCGATTATGTGACAGATTCAGCAGCATCTGCGACAGCATGGACAACCGGCGTGAAGACCTATAACGGGGCGCTGGGTGTGGATATTCATGAAAAAGATCACACCACGATTCTGGAAATGGCCAAAGCGGCAGGTCTGGCGACAGGCAACGTTTCCACGGCTGAATTGCAGGATGCCACGCCGGCCGCACTGGTTGCCCATGTCACTTCGCGTAAATGCTATGGTCCGAGCGTGACGGCTGAAAAATGCCCGACGAACGCGCTGGAAAAAGGCGGTAAAGGGTCAATTACCGAACAATTATTGAATGCTCGTGCGGATGTTACGTTAGGCGGCGGGGCAAAGACTTTTACTGAAACCGCTACGGCAGGTGAGTGGCAGGGTAAAACGCTGCGAGAACAAGCCCAGGCCCGTGGTTACCAGATGGTGAGTGATGCCGCGACGCTGGCGGCTGTTAGCGAAGCGAATCAGGATAAACCGCTGTTGGGTCTGTTCTCAGACGGTAATATGCCAGTGCGTTGGGAAGGGCCGAAAGCGTCTTATCACGGCAACCTGGATAAGCCGGTAGTGACCTGTACGCCAAATCCAAAACGTAACGACAGCGTGCCAACGCTGGCGCAGATGACAGATAAAGCGATTGAGCTGTTAAGCAAAAATGAGAAAGGTTTCTTCCTGCAAGTAGAAGGCGCGTCGATCGATAAACAAGATCACGCCGCTAACCCGTGTGGACAAATTGGTGAAACGGTCGATCTGGATGAAGCGGTGCAGCGTGCACTTGCCTTTGCGAAGAAAGATGGCAACACCCTGGTTGTGGTAACCGCTGACCACGCGCATGCCAGTCAGATCGTCGCACCGGATACTAAAGCACCCGGTTTAACGCAAGCGCTGAACACCAAAGATGGCGCGGTGATGGTCATCAGCTATGGCAACTCTGAAGAAGAGTCCCAGGAGCACACCGGCAGTCAACTGCGTATTGCAGCCTATGGCCCTCATGCGGCGAATGTGGTTGGCCTGACCGATCAAACCGATCTGTTTTACACCATGAAAGCGGCGTTAGGACTGAAATAAGCTGATACCCGGCAGCAATACTTATGCCGTCGGGTGGTTTTTTTATCGTTAGCAGCCAAACTTACCTGTGTGTCGTCGTTCAGAAAAGGATGGTGCTATGAAAATTACATTATTAATGACGTTACTTTTTGGTCTGATTTTTTTAACTACCGTCGGTGCTGCCGAGAAGACGTTAACCCCGCAACAACAGCGTATGACCACCTGCAATCAGCAGGCCACGGCGCAGACCTTAAAAGGGGATGCGCGTAAGACCTATATGAGTGATTGCCTGAAAAACAGTAAATCTGCGCCTGAGGAAAAGAGCCTGACGCCGCAGCAGCAGAAAATGCGTGAATGCAACGTCAAGGCGACGGAGCAGTCTCTGAAAGGCGATGATCGTAATAAGTTTATGAGCGCTTGCCTGAAAAAATCTGCTTAGCACTTCCGGGTGAGCAGGTAAAATCGCTCACCCGAAATATCATACTTCCGCCACCAGACCCCTTCCTATAATTTGGGAAATTTGTTTCAGAATATTCCCAAATACGATGAATGATGAAAACTTTTATCAAAAGAAGGTCGTCCCGAATGAAGCATTTATATTGCTTCATCAAAATGACCACCAACGTTCCGGTCTGCGATTTGCCCGACGAATCAGGCTGCCGCGAGCGGTGGGACTGGGGGGAATGTTTTTCCCTATCGCGTCGGTATTAGTTTCTCAGCCAATAACCGGAGGCTGGTGGCTTTTGCTGGTGGGATGGGCGTTTGTCTGGCCGCATCTGGCATGGCAATTGGCAAGTAAAGCTATCGATCCACTGCATAGCGAATATACCAACTTAAAAGCCGATGCCATCCTCGCCGGGATGTGGATGGGGATTATGGGGATAAACTTGCTGCCATCCACGGCGCTGTTGATGATTATCTGTATCAACCTGATGGGCGCAGGGGGTATGCGTGTCTTCATCGCAGGCGCCGTGTTGATGGTGGTTTCCTGCCTGGTGACGTTACAGTTAACGGATATTCCCGTGGCTTTTAGCAGTACGCAACTGAGTGTGCTGCTGTCGCTGCCGGTGTTAGTGGTTTACCCGTTGCTATTTGCCTGGGTGAGTTACCAGACGCTCATCAGGCTGGCAGAACATAAACGTCGCTTACAGGTTATGAGTACGCGAGATGGGATGACCGGGGTTTATAACCGACGTCATTGGGAACTGTTGCTGCGGAATGAATTTGATAATTGCCGCCGCCATCAGCGTGATGCCACGCTCCTTATCATCGATATCGACCATTTTAAGAGTATCAATGATACCTGGGGCCATGACGTCGGGGATCAGGCCATTGTTGCACTGACCCGCCAGTTACAGATGACCTTACGCGGTAGCGATGTGATTGGTCGCTTTGGCGGTGATGAGTTTGCGGTAATCATGTGTGGCACGTCAGCGAGCAGCGCGATTGCAGCGATGTCTCGTGTTCACGAACGGCTTACCCAACTGCGTTTATCTTGCGCGCCGCAGGTTGACCTGCGCATTAGCGTGGGCGTTGCGCCGCTGACGTCTGAAACTGAACACTATCGAGAATGGTTAAAATCAGCAGATATGGCTCTCTACAAAGCAAAGAATTCCGGACGTAACCGCACTGAAGCGGCGGCCTGACGTCCGGCGGTGTTAACTCAGGAGCGGCTGAGTTTTTCCGACTGCTCCATGCACTTAATCATCGCTTCAATCACCGATGAACGGAAACCGCGTTCTTCCAGGACGCGTACCGCCTCAATGGTGGTTCCACCTGGCGAGCACACCATATCCTTCAATTCGCCAGGATGTTTACCCGTTTCCAGAACCATCTTCGCCGAACCCATTACCGCTTGTGCTGCAAATTTATAAGCCTGTGCGCGGGGCATCCCCCCCTGAACGGCGGCATCTGCCATCGCTTCGATAAACATAAATACATAGGCCGGTGCTGAACCGCTGACGCCAACGACCGGATGAATCATTGCCTCCGCAATGACTTCTGCTTCACCAAAGCAGCGGAAGATATTCAGCACGTCGGCTGTTTCTTCTGGCGTGACTAAGGCGTTCGGCGTGACGGAGGTCATTCCGGCGTTCACCAGCGATGGCGTGTTTGGCATCGCGCGAATGATTTTACGGTCATGACCCAGCGCGCGGGCAAGCTGATCGAGGGTAACACCGGCGGCAATCGAGACGACAAGGGAATCTTTGTTCAGGCTGGAGGTAATTTCGCTCAGCACCTTAATCATGATGCCTGGTTTTACGGCCCCAAAAACAATATCAGCGATCTGCGCGACTTCTTGTGCAGACTGCGCCGCATTAATGCCGTACTGGTCGTGTAGCGCGGCGACCTTATCGGGGGAAGGGGTGTAGACCCAGATTTGTCCGGGGAGAACCTGACCGCTGGCGATCATGCCGCCAAGAATGGCTTTGCCCATATTACCGCAGCCGATAAAACCAATTTTCTTGTCCATCTTGTCACTCCCTATGGATGATATTCATTGTTTTATACCCGTCATACTTCAAGTTGCATGTGCGTTGGCTGCGTTCGCTCACCCGAATCACTTACCAGAGTAAGCTCATCCGGACTCACTCTCTTGCCGCCTGCCTGCAACCCGAATTATTTAGGGTAAATCTGGGAAAGCTAAGCTTAGCGCGGAATGAATATGTTCAGAAGGAGAAACAGCACTTTGCCTGAAAGTAAAAGCACGCGACAATGTGCGACAGCACACCAGTGGGGAGAAGTTATGACAATATGGGTGGATGCCGATGCGTGTCCGAATGTGATTAAAGACATTTTGTACCGCGCCTCTGAGCGCATGCAAATGCCGCTTGTTTTGGTGGCCAACCAAAGCCTGCGCGTCCCGCCTTCGCGTTTCATCAGCACATTACGTGTGCCTGCGGGCTTTGACGTGGCTGATAACGAGATTGTGCGTCAGTGCAGCGCCGGTGATTTAGTGATAACGGCAGATATTCCGCTGGCGGCTGAAGTGATTGAAAAAGGTGCGGCGGCGCTTAACCCGCGCGGCGAACGCTATACCGAAGCCACGATCCGCGAGCGTCTGATGATGCGTGATTTTATGGATACACTGCGAGCCAGCGGTATCCAGACCGGGGGGCCGGACAGCCTTTCGCCCCGCGACAGACAGCATTTTGCGGCTGAACTGGATAAGTGGTGGCTGGAAGTTCAGCGTAGAAAATAGGGTGTGTAATTTATTATTTACACTTTATTCATTGTGAATTCTTGTTATAGTAGGGGTTAACTCATCTCGCCATTCTTTCTGTAATTTTTTCTTTACAGTTTTGGCGATGTACTAGTTTGATGATATGATTATATTTTTAACCGCATCAGATCCCGCTTGTTGGCGGCTCTCTGGGGAAATTCTGTGATGACGCAACCTCTTTTTCTTGTTGGCCCCCGGGGGTGTGGTAAGACGACAACCGGTATGGCGCTGGCAAAGGCTATTGATTTCCAGTTCGTTGATACCGATCGCTGGTTGCAATCGCACGTGCAAATGACCGTGGCGGAAATCGTCGAAAGAGAAGGATGGGAAGGGTTTCGTGCCCAGGAAACGACCGCTCTGCAGGCTGTCACCGCTCCTGCCACAGTTGTTGCGACCGGCGGCGGTATCATTCTTACCGAATTTAATCGTCATTACATGCGTAGCCACGGCGTGGTTATCTATCTAAGCGCACCGGTATCGGTACTGGTTGATCGTCTGGAGGCCACGCCTGAAGAAGGATTACGACCGACTCTAACCGGCAAACCGTTGACCGAAGAGGTTCAGGAAGTGCTCGCCCAGCGTGATGTTCTGTATCGTGAGGCTGCGCACTATATCGTTGATGCCACCAATCCGCCTTCGCAGGTAGTGGAAGACATTCTTGGGATACTGGCGCAGGCAGCGCCACGGTTGCAGGGCGGTGTCTATACTTAATGTTCATCCAGTGAAAAGGAAGAACTATGCCGACGCAACCACCTTACCCACGTCAAGCGACCATTGTTACGGTTGAAAAAGGGACGCCAGGCCAGACGGTAACCTGGTATCAACTTCGTGCCGACCACCCTAAACCGAATTCGTTGATCAGTGAGCATCCTTCAGCTCAGGAAGCGATGGATGCTAAAAAACGCTACGAAGACCCCGATAAAACCTGATATGAAGACCGCTCTGGCACGAGTCTTAAAAGTGCCAGTCCGGGCGTGCATCACATTATTTTAAATTTCGCCGTATACAGTAAAAATTGAAAATTAAACAATAACAATCCAGTACTGGAATGATCTGGAATCTTTACACAATACACCGCCGATCTACTGCTACGCTTTTGAGCATTTGTAGCACAGGTCAGCGCCCGGCACTTATCCGGGATTTCACAGCAAAGTAAGAAGACGGTGGAGCAACAAATGAGTACGTCGTTGGCTATCCTCACGATTGGCGTTGTGCCGATGTGTGAGATGTTACCGCTCCTGACGGAATATATTGATGAACAGCACATTACTCACCACAGTCTGCTGGGGCAGATGCAGCGAGAAGATGTGATGGCCGAGTACGGGGCTTCACCCGGTGACGAGCTGTTATTAACGCTGCTTAGCGACCACCAACTTGCTCATGTCTCACGTCAGAAAGTGGAACGCTCGCTGCAAAGCATTGTGGAGGTTCTCGATAATCAGGGATTTGATGTGATCCTGCTGATGAGTACCGCCTCAATTACCCGTCTGACCGCCCGCAATAGTATCTTGTTGGAACCTATACGCATTATTCCCCCGTTAGTGGCTTCGATTGTCGAAGGGCATCAGGTTGGGGTCATTGTACCTGTTGCTGAATTGCTCAAAGCCCAGACACAAAAGTGGCAGGTGTTACAAACTCCGCCAGTGTACGCCGTGGCGAATCCAGTAGAAGGTTCAGAACAACAGCTGATTGATGCCGGGAAATATCTCCTTGAGCAAGGTGCTGATGTTCTTATGCTGGACTGCCTGGGGTTTCATCAACGTCATCGTGATTTACTGCAAAAGTCGCTGGATGTCCCGGTTCTGCTGTCCAATGTGTTGATTGCCCGACTGGCTTCGGAATTGCTGGCGTAATTTTGCGTGACAGGTGGAACGTCAGCCCCCTATATTGGTTCCTAACTTAATCACGAGATAGGGCCAGTTGTATGCTTCAAAGTAATGAATACTTTTCCGGCAAAGTAAAATCGATCGGTTTTACCAGCAGCAGTACTGGCCGCGCCAGTGTAGGCGTGATGGCTGAAGGTGAATATACCTTTGGTACTGCGGCACCTGAAGAGATGACGGTAGTTAGTGGCGCACTGAACGTGCTGCTGCCAGGGGAAACCGAGTGGAAAGTGTATGCCGCAGGAGACGTGTTTAACGTACCGGGCAACAGCGAGTTTCATCTGCAGGTAGCAGAGCCAACATCCTATCTTTGCCGTTACCTGTAAGCGTAAAAATGACGAATGGCGATATTGAGTCGCCATTCGCTAAACACGGCTTAACGTTGCGCTTCGCCGCCTAATCCTTCCACCAGACTTTTAATCAGCGCCGCCAGTTCGCCTGTCATCAGGATGAAATCGGCATCAAAACGCTGAGCATAATCTTCGCGGTCGATATCTTCATTCTGATCGCGCAGCTCGTCGCTGAACTTCAGGCGCTTAATGGAGCCGTCGTCACACATAACGAACTGAATGCGCTGCTGCCAGTCGAGGGCCAGCTTAGTGACCAGTTTGCCCGCTTCGATATGCACGGCGATTTCGTCGCAGACCAGATCCTGTTTTTTCGCGCGGATCACACCGCCGTCTTCAAGGATCGCTTTCAGTTCAGCTTCATCCAGCAGTTGGAAGCCCTGCGCCGTGGTGCCGGAGCGAACCCATTCGGTCAGCGTCAGCTCAATAGGGTTTTCCATCGTCAGCGGAACGACCGGCAGCGAACCGAGACTCTTACGCAGCAGCGCCAGCGTATCTTCGGCTTTTTTCGCGCTCGCACAATCAACCATGATCAGATCGTTGACGGTATCGATCCACATCATTGTCTGGCTGAAGCGGCTAAAGGCGCGCGGCAGCAATGAGTGCAGAACTTCATCTTTCAGCGAGTCTTTTTCGGTCTTCTTAAGTTTACGACCTTGCTCAGCTTCCAGTTTGAATATTTTGGCTTCCAGCGCCTGTTTGATAACCGGCGACGGCAGAATTTTTTCTTCTTTGCGGGCGCAGATAATAATTTGGCCATTGGCGGTATGCGTTAATGCATCGCTGTGCGATCCCATCGGCGGAACCCAGCCCATTTTTGCCATATCCTGGCTACCGCAAGGGGTGAACGTCATTGATGCCAGCTGTTTTTCCATCTCTTCGGCTCGCAAAGAAACATCGCGGCTAAGACGGTAAACCATTAAATTTTTGAACCACAGCATGATAATTTCCACGGCCTTGTCGTTAAATCCAGCGGGCATGATAGCGAATTGTCGCTATGCTTGCATTGTTAATCGGGAAGAGGAGCAAACAGTGCGTATAGGTATCGATTTGGGCGGTACGAAAACGGAAGTTATTGCGCTTGGCGATGCGGGCGAACAGCTTTTTCGCCATCGCCTGCCCACGCCGCGTGATGATTATCGGCAAACGATAGAAACCATCGCCACGCTGGTGGAGATGGCGGAAAACGCCACCGGGCAGACGGGAACCGTGGGAATGGGCATTCCAGGTTCAATCTCGCCCTACACCGGGGTAGTAAAGAATGCCAACTCAACCTGGCTTAACGGACAACCTTTTGACAAAGACCTGAGTTCGCGTCTGAATCGTGAAGTGCGGTTGGCAAATGATGCCAACTGTCTGGCGGTTTCAGAAGCAGTGGATGGTGCGGCGGCCGGGGCGCAAACCGTGTTTGCGGTGATTATCGGCACTGGATGTGGCGCAGGCGTGGCACTGAATGGTCGGGCGCACACGGGCGGTAACGGTACCGCGGGCGAGTGGGGGCATAATCCGCTGCCATGGATGGACGAAGATGAGCTGTGTTTCCGACAGGAAGTCCCCTGTTATTGCGGTAAACAAGGCTGCATTGAAACCTTCATTTCCGGGACCGGCTTTGCCACCGACTACCAGCGTCTGAGCGGTAAGCAGCTCAAAGGCAATGAAATTATCAGTCTTGTTACTGCGCAGGATGCTCTTGCGGAGCAGGCGTTGAGCCGCTATGAGCGTCGTCTGGCGAAATCACTGGCACATGTGGTGAATATTCTCGATCCGGACGTCATTGTGCTGGGGGGCGGAATGAGCAATGTCGACCGACTGTATCAAAACGTTCCGACGTTGATTAAGCAGTTTGTCTTTGGCGGCGAATGCGAAACGCCTCTACGCAAGGCGCTACACGGGGATTCCAGCGGTGTACGCGGTGCGGCCTGGCTGTGGCCGCAGGAGTAAGGTTCGCGTAGCCGGGTAGCGCAGATGCTATCCGGCAGCGTGTGTCATCTGGGGTACTGCGCGCTTCAGGCGACCGTACAGCAACAGTGACGACATCGCAGAAAACGACAGCAGTGCCGCCGGCAGCGTCACGTAGTTGTAGGCAAAGCCCAGCGTCAGCATCATGCCACCGCTGTAGGCGCCAATCGCGCTGCCGAGGTTAAAGGCAATTTGCCCGCCAGCCGCACCCAGCAGCTCTCCTCCTTTAGCATTTTGCAGCAATAAAATTTGCAGCGGTGCCGACAGGGCAAACAGGCCCGCGCAGCAAATAAAGGCGAAGGTCAGCGACGCGGCTTTGATCCCGCCAAAGGCAAAGAGCAACAGCAGAGCCAGCACAATCACGAAGTCGGTTATCACCGCAATGCGCAGCGGCGTATAGCGACCAGACAGCCGACCGCTCAGCAGATTTCCCAACACCATTCCTAATCCTACCAGCATCATGATGAAGGTCATCAGCGCTTCGGAAAAACCGGAGATGAACATCATGTATGGTTTGACATAGCTGAACCAGGCGAAAACCCCGGCGTTACCAAACATGGTGGCGGAGAAAATGAGCCACGGGGCGGGGCTTTTCAAAAAGTGAAATTGTTCGCGCAGGTTTCCTTTTGCTTCATCGCTGATGTTGGGCACCCAAAAAGCGACCGAGACCATCACGGCGATATTAAAGACGGCAATCAGCAGGAACGTATAGCGCCAGCTAAATTCCTGACTCAGCCAGGTGCCGACGGGAATGCCAACCAGATTGGCAACGGTCATACCCGAAATCATGCCCGCGACAGCGGCGGTGACTTTTCCCGGGCGGGCGAGCTTCGACAGGATAATTGCGCCAACGCCAAAAAATGCGCCGTGCGGGAAGCCTGAAACCAGCCTGCCCACCGCCAGCATAAAATACGAAGAGGAGAGGGTGAAAATGGCGTTGCCAATCACACACAGCGTGACCAGAAACAGCAGAATATGCTTGAGCGAAAAGCGGCTGGAAAAGAGTGCAATAATGGGCGCGCCAAGCACCACGCCAAAGGCGTAAAACGAAATCATATGGCCAGCGGCAGGAATGGAAATTCCCACGTCCCGCGCCAATTCGGTGAGTACACCCATGATGCCAAACTCGGCCATGCCCAGCCCAAACGTCCCCAGGGCTAAAGAGAAAATGACTTTTTTCATACCACCTGTCATACACAGCAACAACAGCTAAGTAGGGCTAATGCTATCATATTTGTGAAGTCTGAACGAACGATTGCAATTATTCTTGAAAGCAATTATTTGCATGTTAGATGCCGATAACATACGGACTCGGAATTGTAGTCTTTTCAATATATAAAATACACTAAAATAATAATTTATTGATGGGCGATTTCTGGTTGGGAATGGATTATTGTATTCATAGCGTATATGAATCAATAGTGATTTATTTTTTATATATAAAGCGCATAGCTATATATTATTTAAATATTGTTTTTCTTTGTGCGATTAATTTATTTTAACTTACTGTTTTATAATGGTATTGTTTTTTGTCTTTGTGCTATTGATGAAATAAAAATCATATTATATTATATATGCCGACCACAATATCCATTGGGTTAGAACGCATAAAATTCTATCTTTCGGACCTCTTCTGAGGACTGTTTGGGATTTTTATATGCAAAAGTCTTTGGCGGAAATTTCAGAGGCAGCATTCGAAAGATAATAAAATTTATTATAGGGAAATTTCACATGAAAAAGAAAGTACTCCTTTCTGCCTCTTTGTTGCTTGTTGCGGCTATCAATGTTGCGCATGCGGCAGACTTAACTGATGACCAGGGCACCGTCACTTTTACCGGTACTATTATTAACCCACCTTGCCAGGTTGATACAGACAGCGAAGATGTTCAGGTACCCTTTACCCCGCTGGGGACGAACGCCTTTGCTGGTATTGGCGAAGAAGCGTCTCAGGTTCAGCCATTTGCAATTAAATTGACTAAGTGCCCGGCAAATACTGTGGTAAACCTGACCTTTGCAGGTGATACCGCAACGGAAAATACGCAGCTGAAAGCGCTTACTGGCGGCGTTGATACCGGTGTTGGTATTGTGGTTTATGGCGCTGATGCCAGCAATGATAAAGTCGTTTTTAACGACGAAGCGAACTCTGCTTTTGCTCAAACGACCGGGGCAAGCGAAGAAAATGACCTGACGTTTAACTTCACATCAAAAGTTGTGGCAACCGTTGATCCGGCGAGTATCAAAGGCGGCGAGTTTGCCGCAACCACAACCTATACCATTTACTATCCATAAGGGATGTAGAGTGGGAGTGATGTAAGTCCAGACAGGATATGCCATAGGATAATCAGGGTATGTCCTGTAATTCTTTTCGAGATTTAGCCATAAGGGATGAATGATGAATCTCAACATTTCTGGTTTGCTGTTTTCAGCAATATTCATTCTTTTTCAAAACGCTGCTTCGGCGGGGGTGCAAATTAGCAATACGCGTATTATTTATCCTGGAGATGTAGATGAAGTTCAGGCAACGGTAAAAAATACGGGTAATGGAAATCAGCTTGTTCAGGCATGGGTTGATAACTTCGATAAGAATGATAAAAGTAAGCCTCCTCTTATTATTACTCCTCCGTTATTTAAACTTATTGGCGGACAGACAAATATCCTGCATTTTATCTCAGTCGATAAAAATGGCATCCTGACAAAAGATCGTGAACAAATTTTTTGGGCTAATATCAAGTCTATCGAAGCGACGCCTAAAGTGTTAGTACAACAAAGTAAGCTACAATTGGCTACCCGCAGTCGTATTAAGCTGATATGGCGACCAAAGGGATTAAATAAAAACGACGCGCAAGAAGCATACAAAAGCCTGATATTTTCGGTTTCAGGTGGACGTTTGGCTGTGGATAACCCGACGGCATACTATATTTCTTTGCATAATATGACCGTTGACGGCAAAGAGGTAAAGCCGCCGAAAGATACGCTTTCTGCTGTGTCTATGATGATTTCACCCTATTCAAAAATGATCTATTCCCTACCGGGTGGGAACGCTAAGTCTGTTCGGTGGAGCGCAATTGACGACTACGGTAATGCCACTTCCGAACAGGAAAAGTCACTTTAAATTCGGCGGATAAGGATATCCACAATATGCGGCCTATCAATAATTATCATGAAATTCTCTCATTGAAATTATCAGCTATTGCCGCCGCATTGATGTTGTGTAGTCCGTTTTGTATCGCTGAATCACAAGTTGCTGATGATGAGTTTAATATTGATGCGCTACGTTTTGATTCCCCAATAGACAGCGCAGAGGCGATCCGTACTTTTTTAGACGATAATGCGCTTGCACCAGGCGTCTACCTCAGTTCTGTTTATTTTAATAATCATTTTGTTGAAAAAAAGAATGTGACGTATGTGCTTAATGAAGCCCATACCGCACTCATTCCCGTGTTAAAAAAATCAGAACTGGCCGCCTATGGCGTCAATGTCAGCAAAATGCCATTGATGAAAACGATGTCTGATGACGCCACGGTTGATGATATCGGACGTTACATTGAAGAGGCTTCCTGGACTTTCTCCACTCAGCAACAACGGCTGGATATTCGTGTTCCGCAAGTTGCTGTTAATCAGGAAGTGCAGGGGTATATCGACCCTGATAATTGGGATGATGGGATACCTGCTGCCCTGTTGGGTTATTACTATAGCGGCTCTAAAACACACTACAGCTCTCAGGGCTCGTCGACACAAAATTACCTGAGTTTAAACAGTGGACTGAATGTAGGGCCGTGGCGCATACGAAACAATGGAAATTACCAAAGCGGAGATGGTTGGGAAAACATTTCGACGTATATTCAGCGGGATATAAAGCGCCTGCGTAGCCAACTTACGCTCGGCGATAGCTCTACTGCGGGAGATATTTTTGACAGCCTTCCGATTCGTGGTATTCGTCTGCAAACAGATACCGCTATGCTGCCCTATAGCCAACAAGGGTTTGCGCCGGTGATCCGGGGGATTGCGAAAAGCGATGCTAAGGTGACCATTAAGCAAAATGGCTACACTCTCTATCAAACCTATGTCAGCGCAGGGGCGTTTGAAATTACGGATATACCGCAGGTATCTTCCGGCAGTGATTTCGATATAACAATCACGGAGGCTGATGGGAGTGAGCGTAGCTTCGTTCAGACGTCGTCTTCTTTACCTATCATGCAGCGACAGGGGGCATTGCAATATAGCGTTGCCGCCGGGCATTACCAAAATAATGATACATCAGAGGATCCTAATCTGGTCGAAGCGCAACTTATCTATGGGTTGCCTTATGGTTTTACCGTGTATAGCGGCGTGTTGGGCAGTGATTTTTATCGTTCCGCGGCATTAGGTTTTGGTATTGATCTTCATGATTTTGGCGCGTTTTCGTTTGATGCCACAACGGCCAGAAGCGAAGTGGCTGATAACGTCTGGCAGGGGATGTCTTATCGTGCCCAGTATGCGAAGAATATCGATACGACCAACACCAATCTTACGCTTGCGAGTTATCGTTACTCTACCCGTAATTTTTATACGTTTACGGAAACGTTAAATAACCGAACTAACGATATTGATGACGACAGTTTTTATGCTTATCGCAATACCAATAACCGTCGTAGCCGCTTTCAGGTAAATATCAGCCAGAGCCTGAATGAGCTAGGGAAGGTGCGAACAAGTTCCTGATATGAGATCATCATATTCATCCGGAGCGCATCCCAGAGGGACATCATGAGCCATCAACTCACCTTCGCCGATAGTGAATTCAGCACTAAGCGCCGTCAGACCCGAAAAGAGATTTTCCTCTCCCGCATGGAGCAGATTCTGCCATGGCAGAATATGACCGCTGTCATCGAGCCGTTTTATCCCAAGGCGGGCAATGGCCGACGGCCCTATCCGCTGGAGACCATGCTGCGTATTCACTGCATGCAGCATTGGTACAACCTGAGCGACGGTGCCATGGAAGATGCCCTGTACGAAATCGCCTCCATGCGCCT
>NZ_JAOWGZ010000069.1:0-1651 GCF_030332875.1 Citrobacter sp. Cpo045 | reverse complement strand
TTCGCCAAAACATCTTCGGCGTTGTAAGGTTAAGCCTCACGGTTCATTAGTATCGGTTAGCTCAATGTATCGCTACACTTACACACCCGACCTATCAACGTCGTCGTCTTCAACGTTCCTTCAGGACTCTCAAGGAGTCAGGGAGAACTCATCTCGGGGCAAGTTTCGTGCTTAGATGCTTTCAGCACTTATCTCTTCCGCATTTAGCTACCGGGCAATGCCATTGGCATGACAACCCGAACACCAGTGATGCGTCCACTCCGGTCCTCTCGTACTAGGAGCAGCCCCCCTCAATTCTCCAGCGCCCACGGCAGATAGGGACCGAACTGTCTCACGACGTTCTAAACCCAGCTCGCGTACCACTTTAAATGGCGAACAGCCATACCCTTGGGACCTACTTCAGCCCCAGGATGTGATGAGCCGACATCGAGGTGCCAAACACCGCCGTCGATATGAACTCTTGGGCGGTATCAGCCTGTTATCCCCGGAGTACCTTTTATCCGTTGAGCGATGGCCCTTCCATTCAGAACCACCGGATCACTAAGACCTGCTTTCGCACCTGCTCGAGCCGTCACTCTCGCAGTCAAGCTAGCTTATGCCTTTGCACTAACCTCCTGATGTCCGACCAGGATTAGCTAACCTTCGTGCTCCTCCGTTACTCTTTAGGAGGAGACCGCCCCAGTCAAACTACCCACCAGACACTGTCCGCAACCCGGATCACGGGTCTACGTTAGAACACCAGCCATTAAAGGGTGGTATTTCAAGGATGGCTCCATGCAGACTGGCGTCCACACTTCAAAGCCTCCCACCTATCCTACACATCAAGGACCAGTGTTCAGTGTCAAGCTATAGTAAAGGTTCACGGGGTCTTTCCGTCTTGCCGCGGGTACACTGCATCTTCACAGCGAGTTCAATTTCACTGAGTCTCGGGTGGAGACAGCCTGGCCATCATTACGCCATTCGTGCAGGTCGGAACTTACCCGACAAGGAATTTCGCTACCTTAGGACCGTTATAGTTACGGCCGCCGTTTACCGGGGCTTCGATCAAGAGCTTCTCCTTACGGATAACCCCATCAATTAACCTTCCGGCACCGGGCAGGCGTCACACCGTATACGTCCACTTTCGTGTTTGCACAGTGCTGTGTTTTTAATAAACAGTTGCAGCCAGCTGGTATCTTCGACTGATTTCAGCTCCATGGGTAAACCACTTCACCTACATATCAGCGTGCCTTCTCCCGAAGTTACGGCACCATTTTGCCTAGTTCCTTCACCCGAGTTCTCTCAAGCGCCTTGGTATTCTCTACCTGACCACCTGTGTCGGTTTGGGGTACGATTTCGTGTTACCTGATGCTTAGAGGCTTTTCCTGGAAGCAGGGCATTTGTTACTTCAGCACCGTAGTGCCTCGTCATCACACCTCAGCGTTAATAAGGTACCGGATTTACCTGGAACCTCCGCCTACATGCTTAAACCGGGACAACCGTCGCCCGGCTAACATAGCCTTCTCCGTCCCCCCTTCGCAGTAACACCAAGTACAGGAATATTAACCTGTTTCCCATCGACTACGCCTTTCGGCCTCGCCTTAGGGGTCGACTCACCCTGCCCCGATTAACGTTGGACAGGAACCCTTGGTCTTCCGGCGTGCGGGTTTTT
>NZ_JAOWGZ010000068.1:0-574 GCF_030332875.1 Citrobacter sp. Cpo045 | reverse complement strand
TGATGAATCGAAAGAAACATCTTCGGGTTGTGAGGTTAAGCGACTAAGCGTACACGGTGGATGCCCTGGCAGTCAGAGGCGATGAAGGACGTGCTAATCTGCGATAAGCGTCGGTAAGGTGATATGAACCGTTATAACCGGCGATTTCCGAATGGGGAAACCCAGTGTGATTCGTCACACTATCATTACGTGAATACATAGCGTAATGAAGCGAACCGGGGGAACTGAAACATCTAAGTACCCCGAGGAAAAGAAATCAACCGAGATTCCCCCAGTAGCGGCGAGCGAACGGGGAGCAGCCCAGAGTCTGAATCAGCATGTGTGTTAGTGGAAGCGTCTGGAAAGTCGCACGATACAGGGTGAAAGTCCCGTACACAAAAGTGCATGTGTTGTGAACTCGAAGAGTAGGGCGGGACACGTGGTATCCTGTCTGAATATGGGGGGACCATCCTCCAAGGCTAAATACTCCTGACTGACCGATAGTGAACCAGTACCGTGAGGGAAAGGCGAAAAGAACCCCGGCGAGGGGAGTGAAAAAGAACCTGAAACCGTGTACGTACAAGCAGTGGGAGCA
>NZ_JAOWGZ010000067.1:0-8456 GCF_030332875.1 Citrobacter sp. Cpo045 | reverse complement strand
GTGTTGAGGCCAACGCCCATAATGCGGGCGGTTGCCCGGCATCCAACACCATTCATGGCCATATCAATGATTTTCTGGTGTGTACCGGGCTGAGAGGCGGTGTAAGTGAACTGCAGTTGCCATGTTTTACGGCAGTGAGAGCAGAGATAGCGCTGATGTCCGGCAGTACTTTTACCGTTACGCACCACGCCTTCAGTAGCTGAGCAGGAGGGACAACTGATGGAGATGGAAGCCACGGGAGCACCTCAAAAACACCATCGTACACTAAATCAGTAAGTTGGCACCATTACCGGCTTTTGGACTGAATCCAAGACCTCGCTCGGAAATCTCAGCTTTTATCAATTCTAATCTTTTATGAAGATCATCAAGTGATTTTTCCATTGCCCCGGTAGTGCCGTCAAATTGAATAGCTTTTTTAACCAACTCGGCGCTAACAACTTTTTCACTGCTAATGGCTGTCGTAACGAATAACTGTGCATCAGGGCTACCATCAGCCCCGAGTGCACTAAGTTCCGCAAAGCGCTCATAATCATTAGAGGCTTCTTCAGCCCAAAGCTTTATCGGTTGGATAACAGCCTTATGAAAATTAGCTGGCAACTTTAAAGTCGCACTTGCAAGCAAATATGCATCAGGTTCCAATTCAGATAAAATTTCTGTTTGCTGCTCAGAAAGATTATGTCCCTCATCATACACAATTAATAATGGGCGCCGTTTAGCACCTGTTTTTCGTGCAATAAGTCGCTCCCATGGAGATGAATCGCCGAATAGATCAGCATCTTTCTTATATATATTTAAAGCCCCCTCAGATTGATCTCTGTTATTAAAAAGACCAGTAGTGGCCATGATCATCAAAGGTGTGCTCCCATCTTCGATATGCATAGGAGTTAGCTGAGCTATATTTATGATACGAAAACCATCTACGATTTCTGAATATTTTCCACCTGCACTAAAGTTAGAATAGGTCTGAGCAACTACTGACTTCGCTTTAGACATCCAGAATATTATGGGTTCTGAAGAAAAATGAGATCTTAGTAGGGTAACGGCTTGTGCTAATACTGGTGTCTTGCCTGCTCCTGTAAGTGCAGATAATGCCTGAAAAAATGGTCGCGGTTTTGGCCCTTTGCTAGGGCGATATGGATGCCCAGCGAAAAATGCGTAGCGGTCTACGATTGTCTTTGCAGCATCGGCTTGAAATACTTTAAGTTCAAAATCAGGCATCAGTATCATTCTCATTATTGAAGGAGTCCTGACGCTGGCTGAAACCTATGTGCTCAAGAACCCTATCTGGGATTTTATAAAATTCGACACTACTACCGGTGTATGGAGCAAGGGCAGCATACACATGATAATGTGGGGCTAAACCTGCCTGCCTAGACTCTTCAGCTATTTCCCTGAATGCTGCTTTAGTCAGGGCTGATGGTTTATCTGGAGCCCCCCAAATTAAGAAGAACCCTTCTTGTTTCGAGTTAACCGCAAATAGATGCCGATTCGGCTGAGTAGGTAGCCTTCTGAGATACGACTTTGCTTTTTCTGCTTTATCCCAATAACTTGTGAGTAATAGATCTATCATTTCCTCACGAGCAAGCGTATTCACCGCATCAGCGTCTATTTTTTCGCGCTTTAGCTCAATAAATCGAAATCCCCCCACTAATGGTTCTTTTTTAGTTTTAGACCAATCACCTGAAATCACACGCTTTACACGCTCAGCTGTGAGGGTTTTTGCATAGTGGTCACCTTTCTCAGTATTGCCTTGTTCAATTAAAATGAATCGTCTATTTGTATCGGCTTCTTTATTTAATTCAAGCACTGCATGCCCCGTAGTTCCAGAACCTGCAAATGGATCTAAAACAATGCCGTCCGGACGACACCAGAGTTGGATGATTTTGGTCATCAATTTGAGAGGTTTTACGGTAGAAAAACCATGCCCTTGACCAACAACAGCTGTTAGTTCGGCCACACCATCTGCAGATCGACCCGACTCCGAGTAATCCCAAGATGTAGAGCCTAAATCAATGTCAGTCAGGATTTCGGAGGCAAGATCGGTATCTGACCAGTATGTTACGGGCACTTTCCCTTTCTTTATTTGTTCAAGATAAGTTTTGACGCGGGGTCTACCCAGACCGTCCCGGCCAAACCAAAGAAATGGCCAGTTATTTTTTGCAAGCCGGGCATATGCTTTCTTAGATACTGAGCTCGCGATAGCTCCTGGTTGTTGGCCTTTAACAACCAAAGCTTTTCCACGACCATCTCCTATATCGCGTTCTTCGTACTCAGGTCCCCAAGCGTTCAGCCATATTTTTACATTCTTCTTAGGATGCCTCCACGCACCATTACCAGCTGGGTAATGCACAACTCCTGTGAATGGAGACTGGATACCATAGTCGTCCTTAGCTGAATAACTTTTTGCAGTAAGATTTCCCTCACGCCAGTCGTTTCCCGGGTCGTTGTCTGGATTGGAGTATCTCTTGTTGTCAGCCTCTCCACGAGCGAGCGATGCCGTCCGTACACGGGTTATATCTTTCCCGTATACCAGTACGTACTCGGTTGCCGTCGAGACATGTTTATTATCAGGTCTCGCAGCCGCGGACTTTTGCCAGTTAATAATTGCTAAACGATTATCCTCGCCAAATATCTCATCCATGAGCATTCCTAGGCGGAAAAGTTCCCGATGATCGATACAAATCGCCATCACGCCACCTGGTTTCAGCATCTCCCTCATCATCCAAATTCTGGGGGTCATGAAGCGCAACCATTTGCTATGCTTCGAACCGTCGTCTTTAGGAACTACATCGCCCAAATCAGGGTCGTTGGGATCTTTATCCCATTTGTCGTTATAACGGAAATCCTCTCCGGTATTGTAGGGAGGGTCTGTCAGTACGAGATCAATCTGCCCTCTATATTTATAGAGAGTGACCATTGCGGAAAGATTTTCTCCATCCCAAATCTCATTTTCAGCCTGAGCAAGCTCTTCACCACAAGAATATTTTTTTATAATACTGAAGAGCTTAGGCTTCACCTGTCTGATTATTTGCCACGGAGCTGTTCGGCCGGTGTAATTCATAACGATGCCATTTTTACCGGCGTCGACTAGTGCCGCATCATGCTCTTGAAGCATTCGGACCAGTGCCGCCCTAGGCAGTTGTTCGTAATCCATAATTGCCCTTTATCGTTCATGCTAATAACAGTAGACATAGCTTTATACGAGGTTATTTCCTATCGTGTTCAGCCTACTAGTGACGTTCCATCATGTGTACCACTACGTAGTAGCGAGAATTTTGTAGACTGTGGAACGTGCAATCTTTAACTGTCTGGATATGCTGGTTGCGCCAAGACCTTGTTCACGAAGACAGTGAACTTTAGCTTTATCCACTGTTGGTTTGCGGCCAAATTTAATCCCTTTAGACTTGGCCTCTAACCTTCCTTCATTTGTTCGTTCAAGGATGCGAGTACGCTCTGCTTGAGCTACTGCTGAAAGAATGGTGACGATCATCTTCCCCATCTCCCCATCAGTACTAATCCCGTCATCAATGAACCGGACAGCCACGCCCTGGGCGTCAAATGTTTTAATCAGTTGGATCATATCGGCAGTGTCGCGGCCAAGACGGTCAAGTTTCTTGACCAGAATGACATCACCTTCCTCCACCTTCATACGGAGCAGATCCAGCCCCTCCCTGTCGGCAGAGCTGCCGGATGCCTTGTCGGTAAAGATGCGGTTGAATTTCACCCCCGCGTCTTTGAGCGCCTTGACCTGAATATCGAGAGACTGCTGACTGGTTGATACCCGTGCGTAACCAAAAAGTCGCATAAAAATGTACCTTAAATCGAATATCAGACACCGTATGTCTATTATGGCAAAAATACGATTTAATAGACAGTCCATGCCTGCCGTTTTATGCTGTCTTATAATTCATAATATTTCGGACGGTTGCGAAATTGTTAATTCATGACCATCAGGCAGGGAGGCCGGTATGCCCGTCGATTTTCTGACCACTGAGCAGGAACTGAATTATGGTCGCTATGTTGCAGAACCCAATGACGTGCAGCTGGCGCGCTATTTTCATCTTGATGAGCGGGATCTTGCCTTCATTAACCAGCGGCGGGGAAGGCATAACCGGCTGGGAATTGCGCTTCAGCTCACCACCGCCCGTTTTCTGGGCACCTTTCTGACAGACTTAACCCGGGTTCTGCCAGGTGTTCAGCAATTTGTCGCGGTGCAGCTTAATATTCGCCGTCCAGAAGTCCTTACCCGCTACGCAGAACGGGTTACCACCCTCAGAGAGCATACTGCGCTGATTAAGGAATATTACGGTTACCATGAATTTGGCGATTTCCCCTGGTCTTTCCGCCTGAAGCGCCTGCTGTACACCCGCGCATGGCTCAGTAATGAGCGACCCGGCCTTATGTTTGATTTTGCCACCGCGTGGCTGCTTCAGAATAAGGTCCTGCTGCCCGGAGCAACCACACTTGTACGTCTCGTCAGTGAAATACGCGAACGGGCAAATCAGCGGCTGTGGAAGAAACTGGCCGCGTTGCCGGACAGCTGGCAGACCGCCCGCGTGACGGAGCTTCTGGACATTCCTGAGGGGCAGCGTACTTCACCGCTGGAGCAACTGAAAAAGGGACCGGTCACCGTCAGCGGCCCGGCATTTACCGAAGCGCTGGAGCGGTATATCCGGCTGCGAAACCTGGAATTTTCCCGACTGAATTTTACCGGTCTGCCTGCTATACAACTGCGTAATTTGGCCCGTTACGCAGGCATGGCGTCGGTAAAATATATCGCGCGAATGCCACAGCAGAGAAAACTGGCCGTACTCACAGCATTCGTTAAAGCGCAGGAGACTGCGGCGCTGGATGAGGCCGTTGATGTGCTCGATATGCTGATACTGGATATCACTCGTGCGGCGAAGAAAACGGGGCAGAAAAAACGGCTCAGGACGCTTAAAGATCTTGATCGTGCTGCGCTAATATTGGCGCGGGCATGTTCATTGTTGCTGGATGAACAGGCTGACGATGCTGAACTGAGGGAGACCATATTCAACAGCATACCGAAAAGCAGGCTGGCAGAATCCGTCTGCAAGGTAAATGAGCTGGCCCGGCCTCAGAACAACAATTTCCATGACGAAATGGTGGAGCAGTACGGGCGGGTAAAGCGCTTTCTTCCGGCGGTATTGCGCGACCTGCATTTCCAGGCAGCGCCAGCCGGAGAACATACGTTGTCCGCCATTCATTATCTGACCGAACTGAACTGCTCGAAAAAGCGCATCCTGGACAATGCGCCTGAACATATTATTACCGGCCCCTGGAAACGCCTGGTATACGATGCGGAGGGCCGGATACAGCGTGCCGGTTACTCGCTTTGTCTGCTGGAGCGCCTTCAGGATGCACTACGTCGAAGGGACATCTGGCTCGAAAACAGCGATCGCTGGGGAAATCCCCGCGAGAAGCTGTTGCAGGGGGAAGAATGGCAGGCTCAGCGGGTCCCCGTTTGCCGGGCGCTGGGACATCCCACTGATGGACATAAAGGCGTGCAACAGTTGGCGGTCCAGCTAGATGAAACCTGGAAAACCGTCGCATCCCGCTTTGAAGGAAATGCGGAGGTTCATATTTGCCATGACGGTAAACATCCTTCCCTGACTATCAGCAGCCTGGAGAAACTGGAGGAGCCAACATCGTTGCATCGTCTCAACAGTCGGGTAAGGCTGCTACTCCCGCCAGTAGATTTGACGGAACTGTTGCTTGAAATAGATGCCAGAACGGGATTTACACGTGAGTTTACGCATGTCAGTGAATCCGGGGCCCGGGCACAGGATCTGCACATCAGCCTGTGCGCGGTCCTGATGGCAGAGGCCTGCAATATCGGGCTGGAACCGCTGATAAAGCACAATATACCGGCGCTGACGCGCCACCGGCTTAGCTGGGTAAAACAGAATTACCTCCGGGCAGAAACGCTGGTCAGCGCCAATGCCCGCCTGGTTGATTTTCAGTCCACACTGGAGCTTGCTGGCCGCTGGGGTGGTGGCGAAGTGGCTTCAGCTGATGGCATGCGCTTTGTCACGCCGGTGAAAACCGTCAATTCAGGACCTAACAGAAAATATTTTGGTTCCGGACGTGGCATCACCTGGTACAACTTCGTCTCTGATCAGTACTCTGGATTCCACGGCATCGTTGTCCCCGGCACATTACGAGATTCCATTTTTGTGCTGGAAGGCCTTCTGGAGCAGCAGACAGGGCTGAATCCGGTTGAGATCATGACAGACACAGCCGGTACCAGCGACATTATTTTTGGCCTCTTCTGGCTGCTGGGATACCAGTTTTCCCCCCGGCTTGCCGATGCCGGTGAAGCGGTATTCTGGCGAGTGGATAAATCGGCAAATTACGGTGCACTGGACGAACTGGCACGTGGTTGTGCCGATCTGTCGAAAGCCGAGGATCAGTGGGATGAGATGATGCGAACCGCCGGTTCGCTGAAACTGGGCACCATTCATGCTTCAGAACTCATTCGCTCTTTGCTGAAAAGCTCGCGCCCATCAGGGCTGGCACAGGCGATCATGGAAGTGGGGCGCGTCAACAAGACGCTGTACCTTCTTAATTATATTGATGATGAGGATTATCGTCGGCGGATCCTGACGCAGCTAAACCGGGGGGAAGGCCGCCATGCTGTGGCGAGGGCGATCTGCTACGGGCAGCGCGGTGAGATCAGAAAGCGCTATCGTGAAGGTCAGGAAGATCAGCTGGGGGCACTGGGCCTGGTCACTAACGCAGTGGTACTGTGGAACACACTTTATATGCAGGAAGCCCTGAGCTGGATACGCAGTAATGGAGAAGAAATCGGGGTTGAAGATATCGCCCGGTTGTCCCCACTGATGCACGGGCATATCAATATGCTGGGGCATTATACGTTTACGCTACCGGAGGATATTTTGAAGGGGGAACTGAGAGAACTAAATTTCAATTTAAACAATGAATTAACTTCTTAGCGTACGTTTTCGTTCCATTGGCTCTCAAACCCCAAAAAGTGGATAACCGAACAGCATCGGCGCGAGCGCCTCAAAAGTAGCTCCCCACGCTAAAGCGCGGGGCATTCAGAACGGAATCCCTCGATGGCTAACAGCTCGCCTGTTAGCCATCGAGGGATTGGACAAATCCGGCCACGCCGGATACGTCAGCAAATATCGCTGAAGAATTAGCTTACACGCTCGTAAGCGGCTCTTACGACCCGCTAACGCGGAGATACGCCCCAACTGCGGCTTCGGCCTTGTTGTGACCACTCCGACCGCGCACAAAAGCCTCTGAGCCGCTTTTAGCGGAATATGGCTTTGCAGGGTGAAGGGATGGATAGGCGATCCCTTTCGATCCCTCACTGGTATCGGCGGCTAACCCTCGGTGCTACCTGTCATTTCATCCTGCCGCCTTACATGCGCTAACGCGCATAAATCCCCGTTCCTCAGTGGAACGAAAACTCACGCTAACAGGGTAGTGACCGGGTAGCCACGATAACTGCCAACAAAATTAGCTTATAGGTTAATTCTACCTTGTCTGAAATTAGCCTATAGGTTAATATTAATAGAAATGGGAGGTCACATGTTTAGCGTTGTTTATCACCCGGAAGCCAGGGAAGAAGCCACAGCATTACCCGTAAAAATCAGGGTGAAGTTTGACCGTCTCATCGGCAAACTGGAGTATGACGCCCGATTACTGCGGGAGCCGGACACGAAGCCCCTGGGCGATGGACTTTTTGAGATCCGCACGATGGGGACGGACATAGCCAGGGGAATCTGGGTATACCACAAAGGCAATACCATCATCATGCTCCGTGTTTTCATCAAGAAGTCACAGAAAACGCCAGCGAAAGAAATCGATCTCGCCAAAAAGCGGTTAGCGGAGGTACTTAATGAAACTGGTAAGCCATAAAGAACTGCATAACGAGTGGATGCAGGACGATGAATATCGCGCTGCATGGCAGGAAGAAGAACGTAAGGAAAAGCTCAGGGAGCTGCTTGCTGAATGGCGCAAGCATGACAACCTGACAAAAGCGCAGGTTGCTGAACGCATGGGGGTTACACCTCCGGTTATTTCTCGCCTGGAAAACAACATCACCAAAGCCAGCATCGACACACTGACCCGCTACGCTCACGCCTGCGGCATCAAGAAACCTGTCATTGCCCTGTACTGAATAGCCAGCCCTCCGGGGCTGGCCTTTTTGTTTCGGTCAGTCCCAAAATTTTGTTAAAGCAAGTTTAAAATGTCACCTGTTTCTCCAAAGTTGAAATGTCACTTCTAAGCCAATCTATTTATACATAATCTTTACATCTTTCCCCGGTGACAAAGTGCTAATTGGTCTGTAATGTTCAATGTGTGGCAGGCAAGCCGCCGGTGACTTAGGGAAGGTGCGAACAAGTTCCTGATATGAGATCATCATATTCATCCGGAGCGCATCCCAGAGGGACATCATGAGC
>NZ_JAOWGZ010000066.1:0-795 GCF_030332875.1 Citrobacter sp. Cpo045 | reverse complement strand
ATCCGCATAGTGCACTGGGGTATCGTTCGCCACGGGAATATCTGCGGCGACGAACCAGTCATGGGTTAAGTGATAAAAAGTGTATGGAAATATAGGGGCCAATCCACCTACCACGAAAAACTCGGAAAATGTGTTGCAATGATAGTTGTTTATGTTAAAAAGACGGCCTGCACTTAAGTTAAATTCGTTGTCTGGTACTGTAATGCCCAAAAAAAACCTGTATTCGGAAGAAGTATTGTTTGCCAAAAAGCAGCTAAATCAGCTCTCTACAATCAAAAATAAAGTTTCACAGCTGACGAGGCAATGGGAGGGGGCAATTGGTACCAACCCACCTGACTATTCTGACTTGGTTAATGATGTAGAAAAAATAGAGCGTCAAATTTATGAGCAAATAGGTGCTTGGAAAAAAACTCCAGCAATATAGGATTGAGTGGAATTTCATTCTGATAAGCTAATAATATTAAAGACGGGGTTATGTATAATTTCTTTGTATGGTTATAAAGGTATACAGAACATAGCCTTCTAACAATTTAAAGTTGCTCGTAAATTAGTTTTAACTACCAATAATCACGTGCATCAGTATAGGTTTAGAGCATGAAGAATAGCCGGATTGCTCTATAACCTATGCCATTATTAAGATAGCAGGACACCGATTAAGATACCTCCATGAGAACTACAGTAAACCCTCTGTAAATGCGAGGTGGGTAATGACTCTAACTTATTGATAGTGTTTTATGTTCAGATAATGCCCGATGACTTTGTCATGCAGCTCCACCGATTTTGAGAACGACAGCG
>NZ_JAOWGZ010000065.1:0-317 GCF_030332875.1 Citrobacter sp. Cpo045 | reverse complement strand
GGTAAGCAGAGTTTTTGAAATGTAAGGCCTTTGAATAAGACAAAAGGCTGCCTCATCGCTAACTTTGCAACAGTGCCTTCCTGAATACTCCAAGCTCATTAATCAAGGTATCGTGCCTGAAAAACTAAGTACGGGGGCTATTCACTTCCACGAAACGGCAAAGAGCGACATTGCTCAAGCCTGTTGTGAGTTGTATCAGCAATCACCTGAAAATAGTCGCGTCATGGCACCGACCAAGTGACCTGCCCCCACGATTAGATACAACACTCAGTTAGTAACGTCGGAATCTTCATTCTCAGAATGACCCTTTCTCCAGC
>NZ_JAOWGZ010000064.1:0-11764 GCF_030332875.1 Citrobacter sp. Cpo045 | reverse complement strand
CGGGACAAGAAAATCTCTTTTCTGGTCTGACGGCGCTTACTGCTGAATTCACTGTCGGCGAAGGTAAGTTGATGACTCATAATGAACCCTGTTCCATGGCTCCAGATGACAAACATGATCTCATATCAGGGACTTGTTCGCACCTTCCCTAGATACCGCAGAAGAGCTGTTTCGGCAAAAATACTGTAATAGGACTAGGCCGCTTTACATAAGCGGTACGGCTTTACTGGATCAGTCTAAACCTGTTTTATTCATCATTTACTTCGAACAATTCTTCAATAGATTTTGTCGGGTAAAAGAGCGAGTTACAGTTTTCTTCCTTTAACTGAATGAAACCCAGTCGAAGGTAGAATTTTTTGGCGTTGTCGTTCAGCGCTTCCACGAACATTCCGTGTATACCCACAGCCTGCGAGGCCTGATACACGACTTTCATCGCATGGGTAACAAGTGTTTCTCCATATCCCTGGTGGTGAATGCTTTTATCAATTGCCAGACGGCCCAAAGTCACGCTCGGCACATTCTTGTAGGGTACACGCTTTTGTTGTGTTTTGCTGGGTAGAAGTATTTTCTCAAAGCAACTTCCTGATAGCGTGTAGTACCCCATCACACGCGGTTTATTCTCTCTCGTCACGAGAACATAACCACGTAAGATCTTACTGTTATGCTGCCGTTTCAGATGGTCAGTAAGAAAAGTATTCAGATACTCTTCTCCACAATCGAAGTTGCTTAATTCATATTCAACTTCCTCTGAAAAAATCTCAATCCTTAAACCCTCCATTTATTACTCCAGTTCCCGGAGACGGTTAGCGGCGCGTTTCAGCCGGTCATTCGGTGCTGGCGGATTAATGATTGCATCCATAACCAGGTTCCAAGACTCCTCATTGAGGAGCAGACGACGGTGCTGGTCAATAACTTCTGCAGCGCGTTCTGAGGCGGTACTGACCATGAACTGCGAAATTGACTGGTTAGTCATTGCTGCAGCTTCTTCGATCATGTGTTTGTCGTCTTCATTTAATCTCAGGTCAATGCGCTGCTTTTTCAGTGCTGACATGGTTTCTCTCCCAGGCCACTCTTTAATCTGAGAGAGCGGACAGTTTTGTTGAGTTCGGGACTTAAGGCGATAGCATGTACGGATGTATACCGTACAATTATAATAGAGTTATGGTATGCATGTTTCAACCACTAGTTGGCTGTGGATCCGGGTACAGCACGTAAAGGTGTAGAGAAAAACTTCTCGATGTTGATCGGTCAGGCTCAAATTACCGTTGCTGTGTCTGATCGGAAGAAACCAGAATCAAACTGTACTATGTAACCTCCGTATCATGGCTCTGAGAGAAGTGCAGTTTTGACATAGTCTGTATTGAGAAATGAATAGATCAGTGCTCGCCGCAGTCCGGTGACCGGGCTTATGCCCGCGAACCGGCGAGGAAGCGCAATAGCACAGATGCTGGCAGGAGCAGGTACGCGTTGTTGCCGGTATGAAAAGGGATCATTAATGAACAGTCTGAATTACCTTGTCGGTCAGCAGGTTATCCACATATACAGTCATTCGATCCAGTAATAAGATCCTTAAAGCGATCCCTGTAAGATCCAAAGAAGATCCCGACACCTCTGAAGGCCGCGTCAGGACTGAGCCTGGAGCATGATCACATAAGCTGTAGCATGTTAATCATAAGCTGTAACTGGTAGACAATAAGCTGTATTATGCAACGGATATGCTGTAATAAGCGATTGATATAAACTACAGTGAGTATGTCACCTGAAAGTTCATCAGGGCTGTGCATAAACTGAAGCCAGTTGTCTGGCGTTTTACAGGCCATAACATGAGAACAGTGGCTGCTTTTATTCTAAAACAATCCACCGATCGGGGGGCTCTCTGGACAAGGACAATCTGGACTTAAAAAAGTTGTTTGAAGAGGTGGATAAATCCTCCGGTGAAGTCGTAAATCTCACTCCTAATGCCAGTAATACAGTGCAGCCAGTGGCACTGATGCGGCTCGGAGTGTTTGTCCCTACTCTCAAATCACTGAAAAACAGTAAAAAGAACACGCTTTCGCGTACTGATGCGACGGAAGAACTGACGCGTCTATCTCTCGCCAGAGCCGAAGGGTTTGATAAGGTGGAGATCACCGGTCCCCGCCTGGATATGGATAATGACTTCAAGACCTGGGTAGGGGTGATCCATTCCTTTGCACGCCATAAGGTTATCGGCGATAAGGTTGAACTGCCGTTTGTTGAGTTCGCCAAACTCTGTGGGATCCCCTCCAGTCAGTCATCACGCAAGCTCCGGGAGCGTATCAGCCCCTCGCTAAAACGTATCGCGGGTACCGTGATCTCGTTTTCCCGCACGACCGAAAGTCACACCAAAGAGTACATCACACACCTGGTGCAGTCGGCCTACTATGATACGGAGAAGGATATCGTCCAGTTGCAGGCCGATCCGCGCCTCTTTGAACTCTACCAGTTTGACCGGAAAGTGTTACTGCAGCTCAAGGCCATCAATGCCCTGAAACGCCGGGAGTCCGCCCAGGCCCTTTATACCTTTATAGAGAGTCTGCCCCGGGATCCGGCACCGATATCTCTGGCGCGTCTGCGGGCCCGCCTGAACCTGAAATCCCCTGTGTTCTCGCAGAACCAGACGGTGAGGCGTGCCATGGAGCAGCTCCGGGAGATTGGCTATCTGGATTACACGGAGATCCAGCGGGGACGCACTAAACTCTTCTGCATTCATTACCGGCGGCCCAAGTTAAAACCACCGCATGATGAGAGTGCTGAGAACCCTCAACTGCCAGCCGCACCGGGTGATGTGAGTCCGGAGATGGCTGAGAAATTGGCGCTTTTAGAGAAACTTGGCATCACGCTCGATGACCTGGAAAAACTCTTCAAATCCCGCTGAACATAAGCTGTAGTGAGTAACACCTCTCTGTTTACTTGCTACAGCTTATATTGCTGCCTCTGGTGAGTGTCCTGCTCACTACAGCTTATATAAGCGGTGATGAGTGCGGCTCATGTCTGAGGCCCGTGCTTCCTGAGCAACAAACTTCCACCATTGTTTTTCTGCAGTTGCCGCAGCCCTGCGGACTTATTGCATCAGGCTTCCACATATCACAATCTGCTTACTCCAGCTTATGTTGCCTGCTACAGCTTATTTCACTCACTACAGCTTATCTCCGGGAAGATTTACTCACTACAGCTTATATAAACTGTGGCGAGTGACGTTGTCACGTCAGAGGGGGAAGTGTCCGGAGGATCTGCGCGGCATCATGCCCGTCACCGGTGAACGGCACGGCTAGTGTGGCCGCCATATCCAGCGCAAACACTCTGGTATATACCTCCATCGAGCGCGGATCCTTGTGGCCGGCCAGCGCCTGAATCACTTTCCGGGGCTGGCGGTGATAGAGCATATGCATGATATAGCTGTGCCGGAAGGTATGGGGCGTTACCGGAATTGAAAAATGGACCCCGTCAGCTTCGGCCCGCTTAACGGCCTGCTTCAGCCAGTTACGCATGGTTTCATCGGTGACGGCCCACAGCGGTTCACGCCGGCGGGGACGGGTGGTGACCATCCAGCTCGCCATCTGCCTGACATAGCTTATATCGGTCAGCGGGACCAGGCGGACCTCATCTTTCGGTGGGCGCCCGCGTCGGGCCCGTACTTTTTCAGACAGTACCCGCACAAAGGGTCGCAGACCATCGAGATCAAATGACTCCGGGGTCAGCGTCCGGGCTTCTCCGATACGGATACCGGTGTTCCACATGGTGGCGAACAGCATGTGATGGCGCTGGTCGGGCATATACCAGAGGAGGGCACTCACTTCCGGCGCCAGCAGATAAGCCGGGGTGGCACCGGTGGAGGTGGCCATGCGTCGTAATGCCACGGCGGTCGCAAAATCAACGCCCGGGGCGATCGGCAACAACGAAACGCGTTCTGGTGAATTCTGCAGGGGAATGACGTTGTTCATCGGCTATTTTTCACGTAGCGCACGCACTTTTTATGGATACAGGTATTTTGCACCTGACCGGCCGATCCTGCCATGACAATAAATCGCAGCGCGCGGATCCTTTTATTGTCTTATCCCGCATTATTGCGGGTAAAACCAAATGCGTAAAGGATCCTTTTTCAACATAGATCCACGTTAAAGCCAGTCATGACGCGGCCTGAGGGCTGTTTTACGGTTTTTGGGAGAAATGGGGTAATGCCAGGACATACATGATCGGACCATAATGAGAATGGAGCAGAGAAGAAGAGGATGCGCTACGTGAATTCTGACCTGGTACACCCCTGTAACCCTGTCAGTTTTCACGTAGCGCAATGTGGTAACTGACTATTGCCAGTTGATATGACGGCCGGCATTCTGATGCTGACTTAATATACGGATAATAGGTAATGCTGCCAACTTACTGATTTAGTGTATGATGGTGATTTTAAGGTGCTTGCGTGGCTTCCATTTCCATCAGATGTCCTTCCTGCTCCGCTACTGAAGGCGTGGTGCGTAACGGCAAAAGCACTGCCGGACATCAGCGCTATCTCTGCTCTCATTGCCGTAAAACATGGCAACTACAGTTCACTTACATCGCCTCTCAGCCCGGTACGCACCAGAAAATCATTGATATGGCCATGAATGGCGTCGGATGTCGCGCCAGTGCACGCATTATGGGCGTTGGCCTCAACACGGTTTTACGTCACTTAAAAAACTCAGGCCGCAGTCGGTAACCTCGCGCATACAACCGGGCAGTGATGTGATTGGGGTCAGTTTGGATATCGAAAATTATTGTACTATAAGGGCTTCCCCGGCATGTCAACGCCGGTGTTTACGGTTTCTGTCTGCACTATAGTAAAAAAATAAAGGGGAGAGACTGCGGTACTATAAACGGTCATGATGAATCGTCATCGATTCGGACCCTGATGAAAGACGCTCGTGAGGCTCTAGTTCGTTAGTCGGGTACACTTGCCCTGTACAATAAGCAGATATACCTCACGGGGTCTAACCCTTTATCATCAACGAGTTGCAGAACAGATGGTCATACAGCTTTGTACTTTAGCTAGCTGAGTACAACCTGAAATCATCACCGTAATGCAATGATGCCCAGCACAGTCTTGCATTTTTGGCAGCGATGGCAACAACAGCGCGCCAGTATCCTCTGCGTTCGACCAGTGAGCAGACCCAACGACTGAATAAATCAGTCCTTTTCTCCGCCCCGATCAGTACCGAGCGGGCACCCTGAACCAGAAGTGTTCTCAGATACGAATCGCCAGCTTTCGTTATCCTGCCAAGCTTCGACTTTCCGCCGCTGCTGTACTGCGATGGTGTCAGTCCCAGCCAGGCTGCCAGCTGGCGCCCATTCTTAAAATCATGTGCATTACCGATACTGGCGACCAGCGCACAGGCCGTTGTGGGGCCAACGCCCTTCAATTCCATCAGCCGCTGACTGCGATGATCTGTTTTGGCCATGCGGGACAAAATTCGGTCATATTCAGCGATGTTATCTTCAATGCGAGCAACGTGCTCCAGCAAATCATCAACACATTGCTGAACCTGAAGTGGTAAAGAATTCTTCTGCTCAAAAACTATGTGGCGCAGGGCATCTGTACTTTGTGGGGCGATAACGCCGAATTCAGATATCAACCCCCGGAGACGATTATATGTTGCTGTTTTCTCTTCGATAAAACCCTGTCGGGTACGATGCAGACACTGCATTGCCTGCTGGCTCTCATCCTTAACCGGCACAAACCGCATATGTGGGCGACGAACCGCCTCGCAGATAGCCTGAGCATCAGCTGCATCATTTTTCCCTGATTTACCAGCCATGCGGTAAGGCGATACAAATTTAGCGGCCATCAGACGCGGCTCATGACCATACTGCCGAAACAGTCTTGCCCAGTAATGAGCCCCGGAGCACGCCTCCATCCCGATAACACAGGGCGGCAAACCAGCAATCAGCCCGGGAAGAGCTGCGCGGGTTACTCTGGATTTAACCAGAACGGTTTTGCCATTCTGGTCAACGCAATGAACAGCGAACACATTTTTAGCAAGATCGATACCGACAGTAGTAATGGTCATAACGAATCCCTCCGGGGTTGTGTTTACCCCATGATTGCACAAGAGTTAATCAGGCGCATAATCAGGGGAAGTCCCTTCCATTCGTTAAGCTCATTTTTTAATCATTTCTGGTTTTTTTGGAAACGTAATATTCTGGATGTTAAGACGGTCATGCGGGGACATTGAACACAGATAATCATGTCCAGGTACGAACGTCCCATATAGAGTGTGAGCATTGATCGTGCTGTATTTTCGTTTATAGTAGATAGATTCTGTATCATACAGAGCACGTGGTCAGCACTAAAGTACATTACGCTGACTTATTCTGTTCACTGAGGGCTGAGTACCTGCTTTCAAGGATTTATCTGCTGATCATGCGCATTACGCCACCCTGAGTTTTCCCTTCCTCCGCCGTACTGAGCGAGCCTCAGAACGCACGTAATAACATCCCGTCTGCGGATGTGTTTTATCGTATTTGAAACTTATGTCCTCCGGGGCTAACTACATCTAAAAACTGAGAAATTACTATGTTGCTGTCCTCGACGCGTAAGGACTGGCTGGGTAACGTCCGTGGTGACGTGCTGGCTGGTATTGTTGTCGCGCTCGCACTCATTCCAGAAGCGATCGCCTTTTCCATTATTGCCGGTGTTGACCCTCAGGTGGGGCTTTACTCCGCTTTCTGTATCCCGCTGATTATGGCCTTCTTTGGTGGTCGCCCGGCGATGATATCTTCATCAACGGGGGCAATGGCGCTCCTGATGGTGACCCTGGTGAAGGATCATGGACTACAGTACTTACTGGCTGCCTCCGTACTGACCGGCGTATTCCAGCTGATAGCCGGTTATCTTAAACTCGGCGGTCTCATGCGCTACGTCTCACGCTCCGTGGTGACCGGATTCGTTAATGCACTCGCGATCCTGATTTTCATGGCGCAGTTACCTGAGCTCACCAATGTGACCTGGCATGTTTATGCTATGACGGCAGTAGGGCTCGCCATTATCTACCTCTTCCCGTATCTGAATAAAACAATCCCCTCACCCCTTGTCTGTATCGTGGTGCTTACGGCGATTGCCATATGGCTGCATGTGGACGTGCGTACGGTCGGGGATATGGGCAAACTGCCTGACAGTCTGCCGGTCTTCCTGGTGCCGGATATCCCGCTGAATCTTGATACGCTCCTGATTATTCTCCCTTACTCCGCAGGCCTCGCCATTGTAGGGTTACTGGAATCAATGATGACAGCCACGATTGTGGACGATATGACGGATACCCCCAGTGATAAAAACAGGGAATGCAAGGCTCAGGGCATCGCTAATATCTGCACCTCATTTGTCGGGGGAATGGCGGGCTGTGCAATGATTGGTCAGTCTGTTATCAACGTGAAATCCGGCGGTCGGGGCCGTCTGTCCACCCTCACTGCCGGTGTGGTCCTGATGTGTATGGTAGTCTTTCTGAGGGACCTGGTCTCGCAAATCCCTATGGCCGCGCTTGTCGCCGTAATGATCATGGTTTCGATTGGTACCTTTTCATGGCGTTCAGTTACCGACCTTAAAAGCCATCCCATTTCTACCAGCGTGGTGATGCTGGCAACAGTGGTGGTGGTGGTGGCCACTCATAATCTAGCATTCGGGGTACTGACCGGTGTGCTTATCGCTTCCCTGAATTTTGCCACTAAAGTGGCGCGTTTTCTGGCTGTCTCTTCAGAACTCAGGGAAGAGTCCCGGCTCTATAAGGTCACCGGGCAGGTGTTCTTTGCCTCCGCCGACCGCTTTATGGCGTATTTTGATTTTCGCGAAGCTGCAGAGAAAGTTGTCATTGATGTTACGCATGCCCATTTCTGGGATATCACGTCGGTCAGCGCACTGGATAAGGTGGTTATTAAATTCCGCAGAGAAGGAACAGACGTTGAGATCCGCGGGATGAACGAAGCAACCCGTACTATCGTTGATCGCTTTGGTGTTCACGATAAACCCGAAGAAATCGAAAAACTGATGGGAGGTCATTAATGTCAGGAATTAATGCTATGGACAACACCGTTATTGCCTGCGTGGATGGATCGTCATCAACACGCGCCGTGTGTGAGTATGCAGCCTGGATTGCCGGGAAGCTTGACGTTCCTCTTGCCCTGCTGCATGTGCTTGAAAAAAATGAACAACCGGCAGTTTCTGACCTTACGGGGACTATCGGTATTGACAGCCGGGAGCAACTGACGCAGGACCTTGTCCGAATAGAAGGGGAGCGTAACCGCCTGCTGATGACTCAGGGACGCGCCATTCTTGCCGGATGCGCGGAACTGCTCAGCCAGATCGGTATCCCGGATGTTCAGCAACTTCAGAAACATGGCGCACTGGATATCATCCTGGCTGACCTGAAGGGTATTCGTATGATGGTGCTCGGTCGCCGGGGAGCACAGAACCCGGTTGGCAGCAATCTGGAGAGCATTATCCGCCTGCAGAAAAAGCCGGTAATGATTGTACCTGAAACTTTTTCTGTACCTTCAAGAGTCATGTTTGCGTTTGATGGCAGTGAGGAAAGCCGGAGAAACCTGCGTCGACTGACGCTCAGCCCTCTGCTGCAGAGCCTGGAATGTCATATCGTAATGGTTAACGGCGATGCTCATACCCTCGAAGAGGCAAAGCGTAGTCTGCAGTGCGCTGGCATCAGTGCGATATCCCGGTTAGCTGAAGGACGCTCGGTAACGGAGGCGCTTTGTCGTTACGCCGCAGACAACGGCGTGGATTTGATTGTCATGGGGGCATATGGGCACTCTTCCCTGCGACGTTTTTTCATCGGCAGTAACACAACTGCGATGCTCGAACAGACCAGAGTCCCGCTGTTAATGCTCAGATAAGTCGGAACCCGGAGGAAACTCCGGGAAAACTTAATTCCAGACTGGCATTAAAACCCTGAGTCGGGAAGAAAAGGCGACATTATGAAGAAAATCCTTATGATTGATGAAGTTCTTGCGCTTGCCCGGCTTAGCCAGGTTGCATTTGATAAACCCATAAAATATATGGATGACACGGATGCTGAACTCATCGCTCGTTTTAAAAAAACCATCACACCAGAACTTATTGAGCAGATGTGTCTCAGAATACTTGAGCTTGAAGCGAAGTTTCAGACTTTAAACGAATAAGCGTCAGGAATATGATAACTAAAGGCTGAACAGGGACTGCAGTAAGACGGCCAGCTGTCAGAGAGCAAAAAACGGACCTGAACTGACTGTGATAAGTGAGATATCAGAGTGTAAACTTTACCTGCTGTGGCGGAGCTCCGCGACAGAGATGAAGGTATACCTTCATCTCTGGGTCTGAACTTTTCATTAAAAAAGGGGCTGCCGGAAGTCCTCTACAGAGATCAGAGCTTGATATTTCAGGCAATGAACGAACAGGAATTATTTCCCTGCCTGCAGGTCAGAGCCAGCTTTCGATAATGTCTCTTGATGGTATTCCTCCGGTATGTACAACGATGTTATCAACGACAACCGCCGGGGTCGCCATCACTTTGTGTTTCATTATTTCAGACAGTGACTCCACTTTTTCAAGCTGAATAGCGACGCCTCTCTCATCAGCCACCTGCTGGATAAGGCGGATGGTTGTTTTACAACCGGAACAGCCTGTACCCAGTACTTTTACATGCTTCATTTTATAATCCTCTTCAGGGAATTAACGGGAATACAACGTTAAAAATCCAGCCAACCAGTGTGAAAGAGGTCAACAACAGCAACAGCAGGGTGCACAGTAATTGCCACTTCATCACCTGTTTGAGCAGAATGAACTCAGGAAAGCTGGCAGCCACAGTGCTCATGCAAAAAGCCAGAGTTGTCCCCACTGGCAGGCCGTTCGTGATCAGACTCTCCATCACAGGGATCACACCGGTAGCATTGGAATAGAGAGGTATGCCAACCAGCACAGCTACAGGGACAGTCCACCACTGACCGGCACCGAGATGCGACGCGATCCATCCGTCGGGCACAAATCCATGCAATGCCGCACCAAGTCCTACTCCGAGAATGACCCAGAGCCAGACACGCTTAAAAATGGTGAGAGTTTCCTCTTTAGCAAAGGCATGTCGCTTTGAGAGAGGCATATGCGGTGCCATGGTAGATTGTCGGATCTCATCAGTTTGATGTTGCTGCCCGTCTCTGAGGGCATCGGCGGCAAAATCGGCTAACCAGCGTTCGGCCTTAATCCGATCAAGAAAAGCACCGCCAGCCATACCAACAGCCATTCCGACAGCAATATAAATGAGCGTGAACTTCCATCCGAGCAGGCTGACCAGAAGCAGGACGGCGACTTCATTGATAAGGGGGGATGTGATGAGAAAGGCCATGGTAATCCCGAGGGGGATACCAGCCGAAGTAAACCCCAGAAATACCGGGATACTTGAGCAGGAACAGAACGGAGTAACGGCGCCAAAGCAGGAGCCCAGTAAATACCCCATTCCACGGTGCTTACCTGCAAGATAGTTTCTTACCCTCTCAATATCCAGCGAGGCCCGTAGTATGGCCACAAAGTAGATCATGACCAGCAAGAGAACGAAAATTTTGCTCACGTCTTCGACAAAAAAGTGGATCGCCTCCCCGAGTTTGGTTGCAGGACTCAGACTAAGGCATTCATAGACCAGCTAGGTGGCAAAATCAGTGAAAATCTGGAACATAACGGACAGGCCTCACGACGGTTGTTTTTCGGGAAGACGCTGTTTGACAGAAAAGGATGCAGTTTTTTTCGATTTATTTCATTTGCTGAGAAATGTTATTGAACAGGATTTCACTGCAATAGCTTATCGGTAACCCCAGAAGGGGAAACAGATTCTTCACTTGGGAGTGAAACAACATACCCGACCATACTCATCCAGTCTGATCTGGCAATTGCTGGAAAGTTTCCTATGCAGCCTATCCCTCGCCCGGGATAAACGCGATTTGGTTGCCGCAAGTGTCAGACCATTTCGGTCTGCAAAATCAGCCTGTTTCATCCCCTCAAGATCACAGAGCGTAAGGATAATCCGATCAGACTCTGCCATTTTATCCAGGATGCGGGGCAGACAACCAGCCAGTGAGTCGACAGTTTCAGGCGTATTATCCGGCAATGATAAATCATCGTGGAGAGGCATAAATGGACGCTGCTGGCGGCTTTTATCAATAAGCAGATGCCGGGCAACCTCAAACAGCCAGGCTCTGGCATTCACGATGGCACAGAATTTCCCATGTTGTCGTATTGCCCGGAGAAAGGTTTCCTGTATCAGATCATCAGCATCAGCCTCATTACCCACTTGTCTGAGTAACCAGCAAAGAAGTTCGTGTTCATGCTTCTTCCACGCCTTCATAAGGCAAGGCGGCGTGCCGTTCAGTTGCTCCATTTATGACTCTCTCGTTAAATACACCGCATAGCGGGAGGATATTGGTTCTGATGCTGTCGGGGATGGGGTCCGGGAACTGTCGGTGCCATGATGATGTGATGGACTGATAGCATCCGATCAGTTATCCACCTTTCGGAAACCTCTTCCTGCAACAGGGTATGCTGTCTTGTGTTCAGTATCATGCAGTAAACCGTCATGCGCAATACCATCAATTTCCGCGCATTCGGTTCCGGATAAAACGTCAAAAAAGCGGTCCGGAATCTGCCTGATAAGCCAGCTAGGGGACGTCTCAGAAAACGGAATCTATGGTCACTCCCGTTTTTGCAACACCGATTTTGACGACAAGTTGGCTTGCTTGAATCTAT
>NZ_JAOWGZ010000063.1:0-274 GCF_030332875.1 Citrobacter sp. Cpo045 | reverse complement strand
ATAAAAATCGACAGTGCGGCCCCGGCTGTCGACGGCCCGGTACAGATACGCCCAGCGGCCATTGACCTTCACGTAGGTTTCATCCATGTGCCACGGGCAAAGATCGGAAGGGTTACGCCAGTACCAGCGCAGCCGTTTTTCCATTTCAGGCGCATAACGCTGAACCCAGCGGTAAATCGTGGAGTGATCGACATTCACTCCGCGTTCAGCCAGCATCTCCTGCAGCTCACGGTAACTGATGCCGTATTTGCAGTACCAGCGTACGGCCCACAGA
>NZ_JAOWGZ010000062.1:0-420 GCF_030332875.1 Citrobacter sp. Cpo045 | reverse complement strand
GTAAATGTTCGTCTCATTCAAAAAACCTCCGCAACCCCATGTTTTCACATAACTGTTGCGTTGACCAATTGAATCTACAGTAGCCTTTTTTAATATCGTATTTTGCTCCTCCAGACGGCGAACCTGCTTTTCCAGCTCGCGGATACGTTGCTGGTCTGGAGTAATGGGTGTGGCAGAGGGCGTAATCCCCTGGCGCTCTCTCCTGAGCTGGCGTACCCAGCTCTCAAGCGTAGTAGAACCCACATTCATCGCTTCACTGGCCTGTCGATATGAGTAGCCCTTATCAACAATCAGCTGTGCACATTCCAGCCTGAACTCAGGGGTGAAACTACGTTTGGTTTTCTTGTTCATTAAGTCACCTGTTTTGTGTTGAGGTGAGAATATCACCTTTAATCAGGTGGCCAAATTTACTGTGCCACT
>NZ_JAOWGZ010000061.1:0-269 GCF_030332875.1 Citrobacter sp. Cpo045 | reverse complement strand
GCTTGTAGCTCAGGTGGTTAGAGCGCACCCCTGATAAGGGTGAGGTCGGTGGTTCAAGTCCACTCAGGCCTACCAAATTCGCCTCCGTGCTGTGTTACGGCGATGCTCGCATACTTCAGTATGCTTCGCACCACCGCGCCTTGCCCGGAAACGAATTAGGATACAGAGATTAGCATTCTACGATGGGGTTATAGCTCAGCTGGGAGAGCGCCTGCCTTGCACGCAGGAGGTCTGCGGTTCGATCCCGCATAGCTCCACCATCCCTTACT
>NZ_JAOWGZ010000060.1:0-144040 GCF_030332875.1 Citrobacter sp. Cpo045 | reverse complement strand
AGTTTCCTGCGGCCCGCAACCCTTAAATGACAGAAAAATGACTGACTGCTGCATTCCACAGCAAAACCCCGCCTTATACCCATTTACACACAGAGTTATCCACAATCGTAAGGAAATTATCTGTAAGCGTCCCTAAAAAGGGAGAGAATCGGTATGAAAACCTCTATTATGAAAACCTCTATATAGAAAGAAATTCACTCTACGCTATATAAAGAAGAAGGACTGACAACTTAAGCGCCATAATCCCTACCACCTTTGAATTACGCACCCCATCAGGCAATAATACCCGCACAAACCGTGATTTCAGGACCGTGATGAGATACTCCCTGCAACGTACTGCTATACGTAAACGCCCGATGAAGCTTGGCACCACCGTGATCCTCATGGTTAGTGCAGTACTCTTCTCCGTGCTGCTTGTCGTTCATCTGATTTATTTCTCGCAGATCAGCAACATGACGCGCGATGCATTAGCGAGTAAAGCGCTAGCGGTCGCGCGAACGCTAGCCAACTCTCCGGAGATCCGTCAGGGCCTAATGAAAAAGCCCGAGGAAAGCGGCATTCAGGCGATTGCCCAGGCGGTGAATAAGAGCAACGACTTTTTGTTTATCGTCGTCACTGATATGCAAAGCATTCGTTACTCTCATCCCGAAGCGCAGCGAATCGGTCAGCCATTTAAAGGTGATGACATATTGCTGGCCCTGCAGGGTAAAGAGAATGTCGCCATTAATCGCGGATTCCTGGCTAAAGCTCTACGTGTATTTACTCCTATCTATGACGAACATCATCGGCAGATTGGCGTGGTGTCGATCGGCCTTGAGCTAAGCCGGGTGACTGAGCAGATCAATAACAGCCGCGGCAGCATCATCTGGTCAATCTTATTTGGCGTGCTGGTTGGACTGCTCGGCACATGGGTATTTGTCAAAGTCCTCAAGCGCATTCTGTTTGGCCTGGAGCCTTATGAAATCTCCAATCTGTTCGAACAACGCCAGGCGATGCTGCACTCTATAAAGGAAGGTGTTATTGCCGTTGACGAATGCGGTGAAGTGACCCTGATTAACCAGGCGGCGCAGGAGCTGCTGGATTATCACAAATCACAAGATGATGCCCAGCTCTCCACACTCAGCCATGCGTGGTCACAGGTGGTCGATTTTTCACAGGTACTACATGACGGAACGCCGCGCCGCGATGAAGAGATCATGGTGAAGGATCGGCTACTCTTAATTAACACGGTCCCGGTACTCAGCAACGGTAAAATCATCGGTGCCATTTCAACCTTCAGAGATAAGACTGAAGTCCGAAAACTAATGCAACGTCTGGATGGTATGGTCAACTATGCCGACGCACTTCGTGAACGATCCCACGAATTCATGAATAAATTGCACGTGATTCTGGGATTATTGCATCTGAAAAGTTATAAGCAGCTTGAAAATTACATCCTGAAGACCGCAAACAATTATCAGGAAGAAATTGGCTCACTGTTAGGAAAAATAAAATCACCGGTGATCGCAGGATTTTTACTCAGTAAGATTAATCGCACATCTGATTTAGGCCATAGTCTGGTCATTAGCAATGAAAGCCAGTTACCGGAAAATAGCAACGAAGATCAGGTGGCGGTACTGATTACCGTTCTGGGGAATCTGATTGAAAACGCCCTGGAGGCGCTAGGTCAAGAACCTGGTGGTGAGATCAGCGTATCCTTGCATTATCGACACGGCTGGTTGCATTGCGAAGTGAATGACGATGGTCCGGGGATTGCCCCCGAAAACATTGAGCACATCTTTGAGAAGGGCGTTTCGTCAAAAGGAACCGAACGGGGCGTTGGTTTAGCGCTTGTTAAACAACAGGTTGAAAACGTTGGCGGTAATATTTCCGTCGAGTCTGAACCAGGGATCTTCACCCAATTTTTTGTACAGTTACCGTGGAATGGTGAGAGGGCCAGCAGATGATCAGTGTCTTAATTGTCGATGACGATGCAATGGTAGCGGAATTAAACCGCCGTTATGTCGCGCAACTCTCCGGTTTTCACTGCTGCGGCACAGCCTCCACGCTGGAGAAAGCAAAAGAGATAATCTTTCATAGCGGTCATCATATCGATCTGATTTTGCTAGATATTTATATGCAAAAAGAAAACGGTCTGGACCTGCTACCGGTTCTGCACAGCGAAGGTTGCAAGTGTGATGTCATCGTCATCTCTTCCGCCGCTGATGCCACCACCATCAAAGATTCACTTCACTACGGTGTTGTTGACTACCTGATCAAACCTTTCCAGGCTTCCCGGTTTGAAGAGGCGCTCACCGGCTGGCTGCACAAGAAAAATGAGATGGACAAGCATCAGTATTATGAACAGTCTGAGCTTGACCAGCTGATTCACGGCAGCTCTTCCAATGAACAGGAAGCACGGCGCTTACCTAAAGGGTTAACGCCACAAACGTTACGCACGCTGTGTCAGTGGATTGATGAGCACCAGGATCAGGAGTTCTCCACGGATGAGCTGGCCAACGAGGTCAATATCTCGCGCGTCTCTTGCCGTAAATACCTTATCTGGCTCGTCAATTGTCACATCTTATTTACCAGCATCCATTATGGCGTGACCGGCAGACCTGTTTATCGTTATCGTGTGCAGGCTGAACACTACTCATTGCTTAAACAATATTGCCAATAAATACACTTGGGATTATTTGTTATTTGAAAGTAACAATTATTAAAATAATGAAAAATCCCAATTTCACCAGCTGGCACTGTAAAATTATAAATTTGCGTTAGATCAAATATATTTGTATCCGGCATGTTAAATGTATTATTTTAATATTGACAACCATCACACTGTTTTTAATTTCAAAATCGCTAACAAAAGTTAATTAAGTATTATCTAACTCGCAGAGTGTGTATTTTTACCCATAAAGGATTAGTCTGAAATTAACCAGACATACAAAATCTAGACTGGTAGCAATGGAGACCATGCTACGTACCATGGACACCGTACATTTTTGTGAGCAAATAAAAGTATCCGCACGCCGACCTCATCACATTATGAGATGGCGTGACCGTGATCACATAAATAATCTACTCACCCATTCTGTCGGTGGTTCACGTAATAGCGGAAAACGCAAAACAGATAAATTACAGCGTCAACCGCAGCTTTCCATGCCCAGCTCTGCTTCCCATCGCCTGAGGATTTTCTCCTCTGATCAAAGCCACAGAAAAAAGCTAAATATTTCCATAAATTTGAAAAAACATTCTAGCAAGACATTTGAACATTAATCGCAAATACGGACATATCGAATACTGACCATTTTTTGATGCTTATTCTGGCAAAAAAGAATGTGGCACAGATCCATTTTTCAAAAAATTGACTGGGTTTTTCGCGAGGGTAAATAAAATGTTATTTAGTATACAACTTCTCATAATATTAATATGTTTGTTTTATGGTGCCAGAAAGGGCGGTATCGCGCTGGGTTTATTAGGCGGTATCGGCCTGGTCATTCTGGTTTTCGTTTTCCATCTCCAGCCGGGTAAACCACCTGTAGATGTAATGCTGGTTATTATTGCCGTGGTGGCCGCATCGGCAACCTTGCAAGCCTCCGGCGGCCTTGACGTTATGCTGCAAATCGCTGAAAAGCTGCTGCGCCGTAACCCAAAATACGTTTCCATCGTCGCACCTTTCGTTACCTGCACCCTGACGATTCTCTGCGGTACAGGGCACGTGGTATACACCATCCTGCCAATCATTTATGACGTTGCCATTAAGAACAATATTCGCCCGGAACGTCCGATGGCGGCGAGTTCTATCGGTGCACAGATGGGGATTATCGCCAGCCCGGTTTCTGTAGCCGTTGTGTCACTGGTGGCAATGCTGGGTAACGTAACGTTTGAAGGCAAGCATCTCGAATTCCTCGACCTGCTCAGCATCACCATCCCGTCTACCCTGTTGGGTATCCTGGCGATCGGTATCTTCAGCTGGTTCCGTGGTAAGGATCTGGATAAAGATGAAGAGTTCCAGAAGTTCATTTCCGTACCTGAAAACCATAACTATGTGTATGGCGATACCGCCACGCTGTTAGACAAAAAGCTGCCGAAAAGCAACTGGCTGGCCATGTGGATCTTCCTGGCTGCTATCGCCGTGGTTGCCGTGCTTGGCGCGTTCTCTGAGCTGCGTCCTACCTTTAGCGGCAAACCGCTGTCAATGGTGCTGGTTATCCAGATGTTCATGCTGCTGACCGGTGCGCTGATTATTATCCTGACGAAGACCAATCCCGCTTCAATATCTAAAAACGAAGTCTTCCGTTCCGGTATGATCGCGATTGTGGCGGTGTACGGTATTGCCTGGATGGCCGAAACAATGTTCGGCGCGCACATGACAGAAATCGAAGGTGTGCTGGGCAATATGGTGAAAGAGTATCCGTGGGCCTATGCAATTGTTCTGCTGCTGGTATCCAAATTTGTAAACTCCCAGGCAGCTGCGCTGGCAGCGATTGTTCCGGTCGCGCTGGCAATCGGGGTTGATCCCGCGTACATCGTGGCTTCTGCTCCGGCATGTTACGGTTACTACATTCTGCCGACCTACCCGAGCGATCTGGCTGCAATCCAGTTTGACCGTTCCGGCACCACCCACATCGGCCGCTTCGTTATCAACCACAGCTTCATTCTGCCTGGCTTGATCGGCGTAAGCGTATCCTGTGTCTTTGGTTGGATCTTCGCCGCAATGTACGGTTTCCTGTAATCACAGTTCGCGTGCCGTCCACGTTGGTACGGCACGCCACCATGAAGACACAGAGAATTTTAAAATTCCTGAGAAAAATGAAAAGGCTGGAAGCAAATGTCAAAAGTTGAATTCACTTACCAGGCGGCTTTCCCACTGGGGGAAGACAAAACTGAGTACTACCTGCTGACATCCGAACACGTCAGCGTCGGCGAGTTTGAAGGCGAAACAATCCTGAAAGTAGCCCCTGAAGCACTTACGCTACTGGCCCAGCAAGCCTTCCACGATGCCTCCTTCATGCTCCGCCCAGAACACCAACAGCAAGTCGCCTCAATTCTCCATGATCCCGAAGCCAGCGAAAACGATAAGTACGTGGCGCTGCAGTTCCTGAGAAACTCCGAAATCGCCGCCAAAGGCGTGTTGCCAACCTGCCAGGACACCGGTACGGCAATCATCATGGGTAAAAAAGGTCAGCGTGTTTGGACCGGCGGCGGCGATGAAGCGGCGCTCTCCAAAGGCGTATTTAATACCTATATCGAAGATAACCTGCGCTACTCGCAAAACGCGGCGCTGGATATGTACAAAGAAGTGAATACCGGCACCAACCTGCCCGCACAGATCGATCTGTACAGCGTGGACGGCGACGAATACAAATTCCTGTGCGTGGCCAAAGGCGGCGGCTCAGCCAACAAAACCTATCTGTATCAGGAAACCAAAGCGCTGCTGACTCCCGGCAAACTGAAAAACTTCCTGGTTGAGAAAATGCGTACGCTGGGTACCGCAGCCTGCCCGCCGTATCACATCGCATTCGTTATTGGCGGCACGTCAGCGGAAAGCACCCTCAAAACGGTGAAGCTGGCCAGCACACACTACTATGACGCGCTACCGACTGAAGGTAATGCTCACGGCCAGGCGTTTCGCGATCTGCAACTGGAACAAGAACTGCTGGAAGAAGCGCAGAAACTCGGCCTCGGTGCTCAGTTCGGCGGGAAATACTTCGCACATGATATCCGCGTGATCCGTCTGCCTCGCCACGGCGCGTCCTGCCCGGTTGGCATGGGCGTTTCTTGCTCTGCAGACCGTAACATCAAGGCCAAGATCAACCGCGAAGGGATCTGGATTGAAAAACTGGAACATAACCCAGGTCAGTATATTCCAGAATCTCTGCGCCAGGCGGGCGAAGGCGAAGTGGTTAAAGTTGACCTTAACCGCCCAATGAAAGAGATCCTCGCCCAGCTCTCTCAGTACCCGGTTTCTACTCGTCTGTCACTGAGCGGTACTATCATTGTTGGTCGTGACATTGCCCACGCGAAGTTAAAAGAACGTATTGAGTCCGGCGAAGGTCTGCCGCAGTACGTGAAAGATCATCCGATCTACTACGCGGGTCCGGCCAAAACACCTGCAGGCTACCCGTCCGGTTCTTTAGGTCCAACCACCGCGGGTCGTATGGACTCCTACGTTGACCTGTTGCAGTCTCACGGCGGCAGCATGATCATGCTGGCAAAAGGTAACCGTAGCCAACAGGTGACTGACGCCTGCCACAAACACGGCGGCTTCTACTTAGGCAGCATCGGTGGACCGGCAGCGGTACTGGCGCAGCAGAGCATTAAGCATCTGGAATGCGTGGAATACCCGGAGCTGGGAATGGAAGCTATCTGGAAAATCGAAGTAGAAGATTTCCCGGCTTTCATCTTGGTCGATGACAAAGGCAACGATTTCTTCCAGCAAATCGTCAGCAAACAATGCGCTAACTGCGCGAAGTAACCCATTCGGCCCGGCACTGGACTGGCACTAAATTTTTGGCGTCAGTCCAGCGATCCCCCCGGGCCAACTTTATCCCCCCATTTACTGGTATTGAATTTTTGCCGTTCACAGGGAATAGTGACCTTTTCCATTACGTGTGAATTCGCAATGCTCCGCACTCTGAACCCCACAATCTTGCGCACCGCCGCATTGATCCTGGCGCTGATTCTTATCTACACCGGTATCTCTGCCTCTGAGAAAATCACCTGGCTGATGGAAGTCACGCCAGTCATTATTGTCGTCCCGCTGTTGCTGGCTACCATGAAGCAGTACCCATTGACGCCGCTGCTTTATACGTTGATTTTCTTGCACGCCATCATTCTGATGGTAGGCGGGATGTATACCTACGCCAAAGTCCCCGTCGGTTTTCAGGTTCAGGAATGGCTGGATCTCAGTCGAAACCCCTATGACAAGCTGGGCCACTTCTTCCAGGGGCTGGTACCAGCCCTGACGGCAAGAGAGATTTTAGTGCGCGGCAATATTGTCCGTGGTCGTAAGATGCTGGCATTTTTGGTCTGCTGCGTAGCACTGGCGATTAGCGCAATGTATGAACTCATCGAATGGTGGGCTGCGCTGGCAATGGGACAAGGTGCGGATGACTTCCTTGGCACGCAGGGTGACCCGTGGGATACCCAGTCGGACATGTTCTGCGCCCTGCTCGGTGCGTTAACAACGGTCCTCGCACTGGCGGGCTGGCACAATCGGCAATTGAAAATGGCCGGAGAGCGCTAACGCTTCTCCGGCAATCTACGCTACCTACTGCGATACTTGATAACCAGAATCGGCAAGGCGAACAACAGTGTCAGAAAGTTCGCCATGCTGACGGCAGTATCTTCAATCAATAATCCGTAAATCAGCCACAAAACCAGCCCGCACACAAACATCACATACATCAAACCGGAGATGCCTTGCGTGTTGCGAGTGGTAATAACCTTAATGGCTTGCGGTAAGAAAGAGAGTGTCGTCAGGCTGGCCGCCAAATACCCAATCAACGAATGCCATTCCATCGCTATGCCTTCACATCGCCTGGAGCCACTACCGCAATAGCCGGGATATCCGGTTGCTCATGGTGCTGCGGCACCTTGCGATACTTATCCAGTAAATGAATCTGGATCCTGCGCAGGGTGTCGCCATTCAGTCGATAAAAGCGGAAATACAGGACTAAGGTCACCACAAAAAAGAGTGCGGGTAGCGCTATCATAATAAACTGCATGCCAACGATGGTTTCGGCAGACTGCGCGACATTTGGCGCGTAATTAATCACCCCGAGTATCAACGCGATAAAGAAAGCGGCAAATGCTGACCCACCTTTTACCACCATTGTCTGCACCGAATAAGCGATACTTTCACAACGAACATTAAGTTTGTATTCGCCGTAATCAACGGTATCTGCCACCATAATGACCTGCAACACCCAGAAAAGCGCCGAACCAATATTCAGTAAAACACCCGCTATAACAATCAGTAAGATATTATGGAAATCTGCCAGCGCCATCACCAGTAGTACGCTACAGCTAAGCACCGGCAACACCGATGCCCCAGCCCACAAGATCCGTCGTGACAACGCGTTTACCAGCCGAGGAAAGAAAATCAGCGTCAACAGGTTTGCCGCACCTGCGTAAGACATGTAGTACGGGAAGAGGCTTGCATCGCCAATGACGTAGGTAAAATAGTAAATGGCAAAGCCAGCAATGATATTGGATGCAATATTGTAAGCCAGTGCCATACCTAACAGGCAGGATAGCTGGTCATTTTTATAGATAAGCCCAACGATCGCTTTCAACCCAAGACGACTGCTGTCTGCCGTGGCCTCACTGTCTGACGAATAAACCTCATGCACATTCCGTAGCGTCACAACGGTGGAAACGATAAAGAACGCGATGAGAATTAGCGTAAACATCTGAAAACCAAAACCACGATCTGCTCCGCCAACATAGCTCACAAAAGGCAGCGTCACGCCTGCGGTAACAAACCCAGAAAGGCTGGCGAAGAAACGGGGGTACGGCACCAGTTGTTCACGCTCGCGTTTATCCAGCGTAATGGTTGGCACCAGTGACCAGAATGGAATATCCATAATGGTGTAGGTCATTCCCCATAATATATACGTCACGCAAACAAATACGACCTGCGCAGTACCCTCAAAAAGATGTGCGCTAAAAAGCAAAAACAGCACCAATGAGTTCGCCAGCGTACCGAGTAAGATCCAGGGTTTAAATTTTCCCCAGCGCGATCGGGTGGCGTTCACAATCCAGCCCATAATGGGATCGTTTACCGCATCCCAGATCCTTGCCGCCAGGAACAACGTTCCGACCAGCCCCACCGATAATCCCACCACGTCGGTGTAGTAATACATCAGGTACATGTACACAATACCGATGGCGAAATCCTTACCAAACGCTCCAAATCCATAACTGAGTTTTGTTGTCAGAGATATGCTCATAGGGTATCGGGTCGCGGTTACCAGCGCCCGCCTTCTGTAAGAGGAAACGTCAGAGGTTAAACGCCGGATACAATGCCCGGCGTGATTGTGTATTAACGGTGCAGCCAGGCCGGCAGCCAGTCGCCGTGAGACGCGATCAGGTCGTCCACCAGCGCATAAATCTCTTCAATCCCCAGTACCGCGGCGGTATGCGGATCCATCATCGCCGCGTGATAAACGCGATCGCGATTCTCCGTCAGGATGGCTTCCGTTAGCAGGGTCTGAACATTGATATTGGTTTGCATCATGGCCGCCAAATGTGACGGGAGAGTCCCGACTTTCGTTGGCTGAATACCATTTGCATCGACCAGACAAGCGACTTCAACGCAGCAGCCTTGCGGCAGGTTATCGATCAGATTGTCATTGCGAACGTTGCCATACACGACGCTCGGTTCACCGGTCCAGATAGCGTTCATGATAGTGCTGGCATATTCGCGCGACGGTTTAATGTCGATCCGCTCAGCCGTTTTGTACTCTTCCAGCTCTTTTTTCCAGTTCGCCAACTGTTCCACACAACGTTTCGGATATTCATCCAATGGCACCTTATAGCGCTCAATCAGATCTTCACGCCCCGGTTTGATAAACCACGGCGTATATTCGGCGAAGTGCTCCGACGATTCGGTGACGAAGTACCCCAGTTTTTTGAACATTTCATAACGCACAATGTTCTGGCAACGGGTATTACCGTGAATATTCGGTTTCGGCGCCTGACCGGATTCATAGGCCGCCAGCAGCTCCGGGTAGAGATTCACATAGGCACCGTCCGCCGTTTTGCGCTCCAGCTCCAGATAAAACGCCATATGGTTGATCCCGGCACTGCGATAGCGCAAAGAAGCAGGGTCGATGTTCAGATCGCGGGCCAACTCCTCCGCCGTCCCCTGCACCGAATGACACAACCCAACCTGCTTAATATGCGGATAGCGCGCATACATTGCCCAGGTGTTCATTGCCATCGGGTTAACGTAGTTAAGCATTGTGGCCTGCGGACAAACTTCGGTCATATCCTCACAAATCTGCCATAAATGCGGGATGGTACGCAGCGCGCGCATGATGCCGCCCGGCCCCAGCGTGTCGGCAATCGTCTGCTCCAGGCCATGGCGTTTACACACCGTAAAATCGGTGACGGTACAAGGTTCATAGCCGCCGATCTGGAAAGCGACCACCACAAAATCAGCATCCTGTAATGCTGCTTTTTGATCGGTATAGCAGGTGATTCGTCCAGACGCGCCCGCAGAATCCATCAACTTGCGCACAACAACGTGTGATTCTTTCAGACGCGTAGGATCGAGATCCATCAAGGCGATATGCGCAGATTTAAGCGCATCGCGGTGAAAGACGTCCCCAAGAATATTTTTGACGAAAATCGTGGAACCGGCGCCGATAAAGGTAATTTTGGGTGCAGACATCATGACTCTCCAGAACATTAGTGAACACAGTCATGGTGGCACAGCGCATAGATGAAAACCTCCGACTTCCCTGCTGAGCATTCCCATAAACTCAGATCATCACTCTGCGCCCTATTGGATCTGAGTTTATGGGACAAAATCACCCAAAAAGCAGAGTATGCGGCCGCAAAATGTCGCTATGCTCAATGGTAACGGTCCAATTTGTGTCCTGATTCTCAGCCTTAATACGTGTTAAATGACATGATTCTGATAATTCAGGAAATGGAGCAACCATGAGTACATTACCGACATCGCCTCTCCCTCCCGATCCGCACATGTGCAGTAGCGATGAAGAACAAACTCGCAGCCCGCTATCGCTGTACTCAGAATATCAACGGATGGATATCGAGTTGCGCTCACCGCATGCTATGCCTGCCAGCCACTGGCATGGGCAGGTGGAGATCAATGTTCCGTTTGATGGTGACGTCGAGTACCTTATCAACAACGAAGTCGTGCAGATAAAACAGGGACACATCACGCTATTCTGGGCCTGTACACCGCATCAGCTCACGCGTCCGGGCAGTTGCCAAAGTATGGCTATCTTCAATTTACCGATGCACCTTTTCCTCTCCTGGCCGCTGGATCGCGAGCTGATCAACCATGTTACCCATGGAATGGTCATCAAATCGCTGGCGTCGCAGCAGTTGAGCACCTTTGAGGTTCAGCGCTGGCAACAGGAACTGAGCAACCCGAACGAACAAATTCGCCAGCTCGCCATTGATGAAATTGGTCTGATGCTCAAACGGTTTAGCCTTTCCGGTTGGCAGCCTATCCTGGTCAATAAAACCTCGCGGACCCACAAAAACAGCGTGTCGAGGCACGCCCAGTTTTACGTCAGCCAAATGCTGAGCTTTATTGCCGACAACTATGATCAGGCGCTCACCATCAACGACGTCGCGGAACACGTGAAGCTCAACGCCAACTACGCGATGGGGATTTTCCAACGCGTAATGCAACTCACCCTGAAGCAGTACATCACGGCAATGCGGATCAATCACGTCCGCGCATTGCTTAGCGATACCGATAAAACCATTCTCGACGTTGCGTTGACCGCCGGATTCCGATCCAGCAGCCGTTTTTATGACACCTTCAGCAAGTTTGTCGGCATGTCGCCGCAGCAGTACCGCAAACTGAGCCAGCAGCATCGGCAAACAATCGCTGGTTGATATCATTCGGCAATATCAGTATCAGCCAAAAAAATATTCCCCCTGTCGATAAACGGCGGTGAAAAACCGCCAACAAGCAAACATAACCTACTGTTTAAAAACAAATTAAACACAAGTCAGACTATTTTTTACCCGCTTTACAGCCCATTTTGACAGGATAATACTTGCCTGCGTCACATTCATACGGTGTGTCTGCAATTCATAGATTGCAACCTTTCCACAACCGGGTAAAAGATGATGAAAGTATTAATTGTTGAAAGTGAGTTTCTGCATCAGGACACCTGGGTCGGTAGCGCTGTCGAACGTCTGGCTGACGCATTAAGCCGCCAAAATGTTACCGTCATTAAGTCCACCTCATTCGACGATGGTTACGCAATCCTCGCCGCCAATGAAGCCATTGATTGCCTGATGTTCAGCTATCAAATGGAACAACAAGACGAACACCTGAACGTCAGGCAATTGATCGGCAAGCTCCACGAGCGCCAGCAAAACGTACCTGTTTTCCTGCTGGGCGATCGCGAAAAAGCCACCGCATCGCTGGATCGCGACCTGCTGGAGCTTGTCGATGAATTCGCCTGGATTCTGGAAGATACCGCAGACTTTATCGCCGGTCGCGCCGTTGCGGCGATGACCCGCTACCGCCAACAACTTCTGCCACCGCTGTTCAGCGCACTGATGAAGTACGGCGACATCCATGAATACTCCTGGGCAGCGCCGGGTCACCAGGGCGGCGTCGGATTCACCAAAACACCGGCCGGTCGTTTCTACCATGATTACTATGGTGAAAACTTATTCCGTAGCGACATGGGTATTGAACGTGCATCGCTCGGCTCGCTGCTGGATCATACCGGCGCGTTTGGCGAGAGCGAAAAATATGCCGCCCGCGTGTTTGGCGCTGATCGCTCCTGGTCCGTGGTGGTCGGGACTTCCGGCTCTAACCGCACCATCATGCAGGCTTGTATGACCGACAACGACGTCGTGGTGCTGGATCGTAACTGCCATAAATCCATCGAGCAGGGGCTTATCCTCACCGGGGCAAAACCGGTGTACATGGTGCCAAGCCGCAACCGGTACGGCATTATCGGGCCTATCTACCCGCAGGAAATGCAGCCTGAAACATTGCAGAAAAAGATCAGCGAAAGCCCGCTGACCAAAGGTAAAGCCGGTCAAAAACCGTCTTACAGCGTTGTGACCAACTGTACCTACGACGGTGTTTGCTACAACGCCAAAGAGGCCCAGGACCTGCTCGCGCAAACCAGCGATCGCATCCACTTCGATGAGGCCTGGTACGGCTATGCTCGCTTCAACCCAATTTACGCCGATCACTACGCCATGCGTGGCGCGCCGGGCGATCATAACGGTCCTACCGTTTTTGCCACCCACTCGACCCACAAACTGCTGAATGCGCTTTCTCAGGCATCTTACATTCACGTTCGTGAAGGTCGTGGGGCCGTGAACTTCTCCCGCTTTAACCAGGCGTACATGATGCACGCCACTACCTCTCCGCTGTATGCCATCTGCGCCTCAAACGACGTGGCGGTTTCCATGATGGACGGTAACAGCGGCCTGTCGCTCACCCAGGAAGTGATCGACGAAGCGGTCGATTTCCGCCAGGCCATGGCGCGTTTGTACAAAGAATTCACCGCCGAAGGCGACTGGTTCTTCAAACCGTGGAACAAAGAGATTGTGACCGATCCGCAGACCGGCAAAACCTATGACTTTGCCGATGCGCCAACCCAACTCCTGACCACCGACCAGAACTGCTGGGTAATGCGCCCCGGTGAATCCTGGCACGGATTTAAAGACCTGCCGGATAACTGGAGCATGCTGGACCCGATCAAAGTCAGCATTCTGGCTCCGGGGATGGGCGACGATGGTGAACTGGAAGAGAACGGCGTACCGGCTGCACTGGTCACCGCCTGGCTTGGCCGTCACGGCATCGTGCCGACCCGTACCACCGATTTCCAGATTATGTTCCTGTTCTCCATGGGGATTACCCGCGGGAAATGGGGCACACTGATCAACACGTTGTGCTCTTTCAAACACCATTACGATGCCAATACCCCGCTGGCACAGGTGATGCCAGAACTGGTTGAGGAACATCCAGACACTTACGCCAACATGGGCATTCACGATCTGGGCGACACCATGTTCGCCTGGCTGAAAGAGAACAACCCTGGCGCACGTCTTAACGCGGCCTACTCCGGCCTGCCTGTTGCTGAAATCACCCCGCGTGAAGCCTATAACGCGATAGTCAGCGATAACGTTGAGATGGTGGCCATTGAAAATCTGCCGGGTCGTATAGCCGCAAATTCCGTTATTCCTTACCCACCAGGAATTCCGATGCTGCTGTCCGGGGAAAACTTTGGCGACGCCAATAGCCCGCAGATTAGTTATCTACGTTCGTTGCAGTCCTGGGACCACCACTTCCCTGGATTTGAACATGAAACCGAAGGAACGGAAATTATTGACGGTGTGTACCACGTTATGTGCGTGAAAGCATAATGTCGTTTTATAGATAGTCCGATGTTTAAGGTAGACATGTCATGCTTGAGTAATTCCTGAGTATTGCTGCAAAACAATAACATTGTCATACCTTTTTGCGCGGGACCACCCCGCGCTTTTTTTATACGCAAATAGCGCCTTTCCACTTGCGTACAAAAATGTGTACATAAGAAAAATCCCGCCAAACATTGTAATTAATTTCAGACACGTTATTTTATTGCAGTCCTGGTTTCATCATACAATTTCAATTTAGCCGATTTGGCTCATCTGATGTTGAGCTACGGTGTTTTATGTTCATATTCCTGGAGTTGGGTATGAGGCTTTGCAGCAAAGAAGCTTGTGTTGTTGTATTAACGGAGAAGGATGTTTGGTTAAGGATTAACGGTAAAGAAGCCATCAGTTTAAAAGCTAATCATATGGCACTGGTGGCATGCGATAATAATATTATCGATTTCTCATCACTTAATAACGCATTGGTCGTACATATCAGCCGCGATATCATTAAAGATTATCTGCGCTTTTTAAATAAAGACCTTTCACAGATCCCACTCTGGCAACGCAGTGCCAGCCCAGTGATGACCGCCGCGTGTCTGACGCCGGATGTCTTCAGGGTGGCAGCCCAACACAGCGTAATGGACACAGTGAACGAAGCTGAAAGAGAGCGTACGCGCTCGCTACTGTTCACGGTGTTATCACGCTTTCTCGACAGCAAAAAGTTTATTTCTTTGCTCATGTATATGCTGCGCAACTGTATCAGCGATAGCGTTTATCACATTATTGAGAGCGATATACATAAAGACTGGAATTTAAGCATGGTTGCCAGTTGCTTATGCCTGAGTCCCAGTTTGTTAAAGAAAAAGCTCAAAAGTGAAAATACAAGTTACAGCCAAATAATTACCACATGTCGCATGCGATATGCCGTCAATCAATTACTGATGGACGGCAAAAACATTTCTCAGGTCTCTCAACTGTGTGGATATAACAGTACCTCATACTTTATCTCCGTATTCAAAGAGTTCTATGGGATGACGCCTCTGCATTATGTGAGTCAACATAGGGAGCCATCCGCCGCCTGATTTTTAATCAGTTAGCGATAAGCCATAATAATATCAGCATTAGCGATACCCCAGCTCCGTCATCATTAAATAGACTTTTGACGAGGTATGATAAGGCGTCATTTATCCTTATCAGGAGTTAAAAAATATGTCGACGGATGCTGATGCTCACAAAGTGGGCTTAATCCCCGTCACCCTTATGGTGTCGGGGAATATTATGGGTTCCGGTGTATTCCTGCTACCCGCAAACCTTGCGTCAACTGGCGGGATTGCAATCTACGGATGGTTGGTCACGATTATCGGTGCTCTGGCACTGTCGATGGTGTACGCCAAAATGTCGTCCTTAGACTCCAGTCCCGGTGGTTCTTATGCTTACGCCCGCCGCTGCTTCGGTCCTTTTTTGGGCTACCAGACCAACGTGCTGTACTGGCTGGCCTGCTGGATTGGTAACATCGCCATGGTGGTCATTGGCGTCGGTTACCTGAGCTACTTCTTCCCCATCTTAAAAGATCCGCTGGTCCTGACGCTGACCTGCGTCGTAGTGCTGTGGATCTTCGTATTACTGAACATTGTCGGACCGAAAATGATCACCCGCGTGCAGGCCGTCGCAACGGTACTGGCACTGGTGCCAATTGTCGGGATTGCCGTCTTCGGCTGGTTCTGGTTCCGCGGTGAAACCTATATGGCAGCCTGGAACGTCAGCGGGATGAACACCTTCGGCGCGATTCAAAGCACTCTGAACGTCACCTTGTGGTCATTTATCGGGGTGGAAAGCGCCTCCGTTGCGGCTGGCGTGGTTAAAAATCCCAAACGTAACGTACCTATCGCCACCATGGGCGGCGTGCTGATTGCCGCTGTTTGTTACGTGCTCTCCACCACCGCAATCATGGGTATGATCCCTAACGCGGCGCTGCGTGTATCAGCCTCTCCGTTCGGTGATGCCGCACGTATGGCGCTGGGTGACACCGCTGGGGCGATAGTTTCCTTCTGTGCTGCTGCCGGGTGTCTTGGTTCTCTGGGCGGCTGGACGCTGCTTGCCGGGCAAACCGCCAAAGCCGCAGCCGATGACGGCCTGTTCCCACCGATTTTTGCCCGCGTGAACAAAGCCGGTACGCCAGTGGCCGGGTTAATTATCGTCGGCATCCTGATGACCATCTTCCAGTTCAGCAGCATGTCGCCGAACGCAGCGAAAGAGTTTGGTCTGGTCTCTTCGGTCTCCGTTATCTTCACCCTGGTGCCGTATCTGTATACCTGCGCCGCGCTGCTGCTGCTCGGCCATGGTCACTTTGGTAAAGCACGCCCGATGTACTTACTGGTGACCTTTATCGCCTTTGTCTACTGCATCTGGGCGGTTGTCGGTTCCGGCGCCAAAGAAGTGATGTGGTCGTTCGTCACGCTGATGATCATCACCGCGCTGTACGCACTGAACTACAACCGGATCCATAAAAACCCGTATCCACTGGATGCCCCGGTAAACAATAACTAACTTAAGCAATCGTCATTGCCCGATGGCGTCAGTTCATCGGGCCTACGCTGCCTCGCTGATATTCGAGAAATCAACATTAAGAACTTAAGGTTGGCTTAACTTTACTTTGAGAGGATTTGCGCCACATAGTCGATGGAACCCCCTTAATGTTAAAGCTCTTGTTTAAAAGGCCCACTCTCGGGCTAATCAGCTGGCTCCTGCTGATCTCATTTTATCTTGCGACCTTCCTGAACATTGCGTTCTACAAACAAGTGCTGCAAGCCCTGCCATTGGATTCCGTGCGTAACGTGCTGGTATTTTTATCAATGCCGGTCGTCGCGTTCAGCGTCATGAACATTGTGCTGACGCTGGCCTCATTCCTGTGGCTTAATCGCCTGGTGGCGTGCATTTTCATTCTGGTTGGCGCATCGGCCCAATATTTCATCATGACCTACGGCATCATCATCGACCGCTCGATGATCGCCAATATGATGGACACTACGCCCGCCGAAACCTTTGCTTTGCTGACGCCGCAAATGCTCATCACGCTCGGGGTGAGCGGCATTCTGGCCGCGCTCATTGCCTGCTGGGTAAAAATTAAACCGATCACGCCAGTTATGCGCAGCATACTGTTTCGTGGCGCGAACATTCTGATCTCCGCGCTGCTGATCGTGCTGGTCGCTGCGTTCTTCTATAAAGATTACGCCTCACTGTTTCGCAACAACAAAGAACTGGTGAAATCCCTCAGTCCATCCAACAGCATTGTGGCAACGTCATCCTGGTATTCACACCAGCGACTGGCCCACCTGCCGCTGGTGCGCATTGGCGAAGATGCCCATCGCAATCCGTTGATGGTAAAAGAAAAGCGTAAGAACCTGACGATTGTGGTTCTCGGCGAGACCTCGCGCGGCGATAACTTCTCGCTGTCAGGCTATTCGCGCCAGACCAACCCGCTGCTGGAAAAAGATGATGTGGTCTATTTCCCCCGCACCACATCCTGCGGAACGGCAACGGCAGTATCAGTACCCTGCATGTTCTCGGATATGCCACGCGCGCACTACGACGAAGAACTGGCACAGCATCAGGAAGGCGTACTCGACATCATTCAGCGGGCGGGAATTAACGTTCTGTGGAACGATAACGACGGCGGCTGCAAAGGGGCTTGCGACCGGGTTCCACACCAGAATATGACTAAGCTGAACCTGCCAGGGCAGTGTATTGACGGTGAATGCTACGATGAAGTCCTGTTCCACGGGCTGGAAGAGTACATTAATAACCTGCAAGGCGACGGCGTGATTGTGCTGCATACCATCGGCAGCCACGGTCCGACCTATTACAACCGCTATCCTGCGCAGTTTAAGAAATTTACGCCAACCTGCGATACCAACGAAATCCAGACCTGTTCGCAGCAACAGTTGGTCAATACTTACGACAACACCATTCTTTACGTTGACTATATTGTTGATAAAGCGATCAATATACTGAAAGAGCATCAGGACAATTTCACCACCAGCCTGGTGTATCTTTCCGATCACGGCGAATCCTTAGGGGAAAATGGCGTCTATTTGCACGGCCTGCCGTATTCGATTGCACCAGATACGCAAAAACATGTGCCGATGCTGCTGTGGCTCTCCGAGGATTATCAGCAACGCTATCAGGTCTCTCAGACATGTTTGCAAAAACGGGCAAGCTCAGAAGACTTCTCGCAGGATAATCTCTTCTCAACTCTGCTGGGATTAACGGGCGTGCAAACACAGAAATATCAGGCGGCAGATGATATTCTGCAACCCTGCCGGGGAGGCTAAACGAATGAAAATTCTGATTGTTGAAGACGATACGTTGTTATTACAGGGACTGATACTCGCTGCGCAAACAGAAGGCTACGCCTGTGATGGCGTGTCAACCGCCCGTGCAGCCGAGCAGTGTCTGGAGACCGGACATTACAGTCTGGTTGTTCTGGACCTGGGCTTGCCGGATGAAGACGGCTTGCACTTCCTGACCCGCATCAGACAGAAGAAATACTCTCTCCCCGTGCTGATCCTCACCGCCCGTGACACGCTCAAAGACCGGGTCAGCGGGCTGGACGTGGGTGCCGATGACTATCTGGTCAAACCGTTCGCACTGGAAGAACTGCACGCCCGCATCCGGGCACTTCTGCGTCGCCACAACAATCAGGGTGAAAGTGAATTAATTGTCAGCAATCTGACGCTGAATATCGGTCGTCGCCAGGTGTGGATGGACGGACAAGAGGTTATCTTAACGCCGAAAGAATACGCGCTCCTGTCGCGTCTGATGCTCAAGGCAGGCAGTCCTGTTCACCGGGAAATTCTGTATAACGACATCTACAGTTGGGATAACGAACCGTCGACCAATACGCTGGAAGTGCACATTCACAATCTGCGCGATAAAGTGGGGAAATCACGTATCCGCACGGTCAGGGGATTTGGCTATATGCTGGTCGCCACTGAGGAAAGCTAAGTGAAGCTGCTGCAATATCTAAAACGACCTCTCCCTCTTCGCCAACGGTTAATACTGACGATCGGTCTAATTCTGCTGGTCTTTCAGCTCATTAGCACCTTCTGGTTGTGGCACGAAAGTACCGAGCAAATACAGTTATTCGAACAGGCGCTGCGCGATAACCGTAACAACGATCGCCACATCATGCATGAGATCCGCGAGGCTATCGCCAGCCTGATCGTCCCCGGCATCTTTATGGTCAGCCTGACGCTGCTAATTTGCTACCAGGCGGTGCGACGTATTACCCGCCCTCTGGCAGATCTGCAAAAAGAGTTAGAGGCGCGAGCAGCCGATAACCTGGCCCCGATTGAAATTCACAGCTCAACCGTTGAGATCCAGGCCGTTGTCTCAGCGCTCAATGACCTGGTAACGCGGCTGACCAGCACTATTGAAAACGAACGTTTATTTACCGCCGATGTCGCCCACGAACTGCGCACACCGCTGTCAGGCGTTCGCCTGCATCTGGAATTATTATCCAAAACCCATAAGGTCGACGTTACGCCGTTGATTGCCCGCCTTGATCAAATGATGGACAGCGTATCGCAGCTGCTGCAACTCGCCCGCGTCGGACAGTCGTTTTCGGCCGGGAGCTACCAGCATGTCAAACTGCTGGAGGACGTTATTCTGCCCTCCTACGATGAACTCAGCACCATGCTGGACCAACGTAAACAGACGCTGCTCCTGCCACAAAGCGCGGCGGACGTTGTCGTGCGTGGCGATGCTACGCTGTTGCGGATGCTGCTACGAAATCTGGTGGAAAACGCGCATCGTTACAGCCCGGAAGGCACCCATATTACGATTAGCCTGAACACCGAGCATGATGCCGTCCTGGCCGTCGAAGATGAAGGGCCGGGCATTGATGAAAGTAAATGCGGGGAGTTAAGTAAAGCATTCGTCCGTATGGACAGCCGTTTTGGTGGGATTGGGCTGGGGCTGAGCATTGTCAGTCGCATCACCCAGTTACATCACGGGCATTTCTATCTGCAAAATCGCCAGGGAGCCAGCGGCACTCGCGCATGGGTGGAATTGGCGAAAGATCAGTAAGAGCTCACCCACACATACAAAAAGCTGCTGACAATCAGCACACTGCACACGGTGGTCAAACTTTCATAAATACGGGTTTTCATGACACTCTCCTCCGAAACTATGGAGGAGAGTTTGCCTGACACAGATTAAGCCAACCTTAAGTTGATATCATAAGACACCTTATCCGGCCTACTGAGTACAATGCTGCCCGTAGGCCTGATAAACGTAGTGCCATCAGGCAATAACGCGAATGCCCGGGCCATGCGCCGGATGGCGGCTAGCGCCTTATCCGGCCTACTGAGTACAACGCTGCCCGTAGGCCTGATAAACGTAGTGCCATCAGGCAATAACACCGTTACTCTTCAATACGCGGATGCTGCTGCACCAGACGCGTGCGCTTAACCTGTAGCTCAGCAATTTCCTGATCGATATCTTCGATTTTCTGTTCAATGTTATCGTAGTGTTCGCCGAGGATCTCTTTCGCTTCCTGAATATCCGAAGCAGCAGGTGTCGCGCCTTTCAGCGGCTGATTAGCCGTCTCTTTCATGGTCACGCCGGTAATTAAACCTACTACCGCAATCACCATCAGATAATAAGCAGGCATCATCAGATTCTGCGAGCTTTCCACCAGCCATGCGGCCAATGTCGGAGTCAGACCGGCGATCAATACCGAGATATTAAACGCGGCGGCCAGCGCACTGTAGCGAATATGCGTCGGGAACATCGCCGGTAACGTTGACGCCATCACCCCGGTAAAGCAGTTGAGGATCACCGCCAACATCAGCAACCCGGCGAAAATCAGGCCGATAACATTACTGTTAATCAGAATAAATGCCGGAATCGCCAGCACAAACAGCGCAATACTGCCCATTATCACAAACGGACGACGCCCGAAACGGTCGCTGAGCAACCCCATAATCGGCTGCACAAACAGCATACCAATCATGATGGCGATAATAATCAACACGCCGTGGTCTTCAGAATAATGCAGGTTATGCGACAGATAGCTCGGCATATAGGTGAGCAGCATGTAGTAGGTGACGTTGGTAGCAATCACCAGACCAACACATGCCAACAAGCTGCGCCAGTGCTTAGTTGCAATCTCTTTAAACGAGACCTTAGGACCTTCCTGCAGACCCTGACGATCGCCCTGCTCCAGTTTATCCACGTGCTGCTGGAACGCCGGCGTCTCTTCCAGCGCATGGCGCAGGTACAGACCAATCAGGCCTAACGGTAGCGCTAGGAAGAACGGAATACGCCAGCCCCACTCAAGGAAGTTATCCTCGCCGACGATAGTTGAGATCAGGACCACCACGCCCGCGCCCAGCACAAACCCGGCAATCGAGCCGAAGTCCAGCCAACTGCCCATAAATCCGCGCTTACGGTCTGGCGAGTACTCTGCGACAAAAATCGATGCCCCGGTATACTCTCCGCCGACCGAGAACCCCTGCGCCATCTTACACAGCAACAGCAGAATCGGTGCCCAGATACCAATTGAGGCATAAGAGGGAATAAGACCGATACAGAAGGTACTGATCGACATGATCACGATGGTGATAGCGAGTATCTTCTGACGACCGTATTTATCGCCGAGCATACCGAAGAACAATCCGCCAAGCGGTCGAATCAGAAAGGGAACAGAGAAGGTGGCGAGTGCGGCAACCATCTGCACGCTGGGGTCAGCCCCCGGGAAGAACACTTTACCTAATGCGTAAGCAACAAATCCATAAACACCAAAATCGAACCACTCCATCGCATTACCTAACGACGCTGCGGTAATGGCTTTTCGCAATTTACCGTCATCAATGATGGTAACGTCGCGCAGCGTTATCGGTTTTATTTTTTTCCTTTTTAGCATACTCGTCCTCATAGACTTAGCCCTGTCACGCTCCAGTTCGAGTCCCCTAACGCCCATGCGTCAGGGTCATCACCGAGCGGGGAATGCACAGGCGCATTCCCTGTAACAAGCGTAGCAGGTTTACTTACACTGACGAGAAACGCACAGTACAACCGAACCTGTTGACGCCTGATTGGGCGGTTAATGACCTCTTTACCCTAACAGCGTTTAAATTTGTGATCAACTTCACATATAGTTTTTCATTTCGTCAACATGCGTAAATTAGGTCATTCTTAGTCAGCTTTTTTACATGTAATGCTTGCGATTTACTGACAATTAAATACAAGAATAAATCGCTTTATTGCACCAACAATCACAGCGGTCACTATTATTCTGCTAGCAAAAAAACCACCTAATCCCTTCACAAAAAGATCACAGCTTTTTTAATAATCAGAGCGACCGGGAATTTTTGCGCGGAATATGTGATGAAGATAACTAAAACATCGTTTTATTTTGATTGAATCAATGTTCCTGTGAATGCAAACTAATTCCAGACGCAATATCCCTGGGAGCAGCAACACGCTCAACGTATGCCGCGTTAGATTTTATAAAACAAAGAGATAGCGATTTTCTTTGTTAAGAAATACCAGCAACCATTTGAATTTATTAATTTTTACCCTCTTGCGCGAGTTTTAGCAGCGACAAGACATGAGGACGTTTATGAAAATTAAAGCCACGATTGAACGCATCCCCGGCGGAATGATGTTGATTCCTCTGTTATTAGGCGCAGTGTTAAATACGTTAGCTCCGGATACCGGTGCGTATTTCGGTTCGTTTACCAAAGGAATGATCAGCGGAACGGTACCGATTCTGGCAGTATGGTTTTTTTGTATCGGCGCATCTATTGATTTGCGGGCAACCGGTACGGTATTACGCAAGTCCGGTACGCTGGTAATAACCAAAATAGCCGTGGCTTGGGTAGTGGCAATGATTGCTGCTTCATTTATTCCTGATACCGGTATTCAAACTGGGTTCTTTGCAGGCCTCTCAGTTTTGGCAATTGTCTCCGCAATGGACATGACCAACGGTGGTTTGTACGCCAGCCTGATGAACCAGTACGGCACCAAAGAAGAGTCCGGCGCATTTGTGTTGATGTCTCTGGAATCCGGTCCGTTAATGACCATGGTGATCCTCGGCTCCGCGGGTCTGGCCTCCTTCGAGCCACACCATTTCATCGGCGCGGTATTACCGTTCCTGATTGGCTTTACGTTGGGCAACCTGGATCACGACCTGCGTTCTTTCTTCAGCAAAGCCACACCGGTGCTGATCCCGTTCTTCGGCTTCGCGTTGGGTAACACTATTAACCTGAGCGTGATCGTTGATACCGGTCTGCTGGGTATCCTGCTGGGTGTCGCGGTTATCGTCATCACCGGTATCCCGCTGATTATTGCTGACCGTGTTATTGGTGGCGGGAACGGTACGGCAGGCGTCGCAGCCTCTTCAGCAGCAGGCGCTGCGGTAGCAAACCCGGTGATTATCGCTCAGATTAACCCGGCGTTCGAACCGGTTGCCGCATCCGCTACGGCGCTGGTTGCCGCCAGCGTAATTGTCACCGCCATTCTGGTGCCGATTATCACCGCGCTGTACGCCAAACGTTTTAATAAAAACCTGGTCGCCAACGAAGCGGTGGCCACCCCGGCAGACTCTTTGCACCACTAAACCTGCCTTTATCCTACTCACCAGCCCTGCTCAATTGACGAGCAGGGTCGGTGCAAAAATCTCCTCAACCATCGCATCGACCAGCCGCTTTGCCGAACACAATCGCGGCATTCCCAGCGCCACATTTTGCCAACGCTGCGTCACCGACCAGCTCACAGGATGGCGTTGCGCATCGCACCAGCTCCCCAGCCAGCTCAGCATATCGTTATACTCGCCCGATCCGCCGACAGCTGGCGTGCTGAGCCAATGATGATAGTAATGACGCGTAGCAGGCGCTGCATTCACGCTATCCGCCAACGCCTGAGCCGCCATGGTTCGCAGGTTGTCTTTTAGCATTAACACCACATCGGCATTCGCTAACCGGCAGGCATCACCAAAAGCTCCCCAACGTAGCTCCTCCAGCGCGACAAAACAGCGTCCTGGTAACGACCAGCCGTCATACGCGCCAGCCCGCCAGCGGGTAAAAATTTGTTCGCTATGCTCACCCGCCTGAACCGTCAGGCCGCGCTGGGTCAGCGCCTTCTCTTTATACGCCGCACGTTGGGTAAACCAGTCAGTCAGTGAATTTATTTGCTGTAAAAGACCGGGGGTTGAAAGCCCACGCGGGTGTTCTGTTTGTTGCAAAAACATCAGCCCTTCGGCGATCCGTACCAGCGCCAGATGACCCGGGTCAATCATGCCTGCCAGCTTCTCCACCAGCTTAAGGCGCATCACCAGATGTTCGCTGGACACTCCCGCCATCACCCACGCACGCAGTTGCGTCTGGGATAACACTTCCTGCGTCAGACGCGCGCGCAGCCGCTGCTGCTGTTGCAGAAAACCGCCGGAACGTTTGGTTTCATCTCCCTGAACCAGATCGACCATAAACTTCGGGTAGACACACTCCAGCGTCCTCCCGGGGCCTTCCAGTAAAACGTTAGTCATGTGTGCTCGGTTGCAAAAAGGGTATTGATATCGTCACGCAGCAATCGGGAATCTTCATAAAGCCATGCCGCAATCGTAATGCGCTGCTGCAATTGCTCATTCATTGCATTCACCGCGGATTCATTTTGTTGGCGTAGCGTCAGACTCTCACTCAGACTCGCCTGCAATTGCGCCAGGCACAGAGAGAAATCAGCAAAAAATGTGGCCATGCCAGCCGTAACGGAGATATCGACCTGAGCAGCTAAAGCTTTACGAATTTGTTGGCAAAACTGGGAGACGTACTGCACAAGGTTTTTATGCAATGCGCCCATATCAATGAGATAACGCGTTTTTGTTTCGACGTAATCATTCCATCCCCAGTTGGGTTGATTTAGCCAACGAGAGAAAGTGTCACGCACCACACCGCCAGTAGACGGCGCATTTTCTGCCGGAATATCCTGCTCAATGGCCTCGTTAAACAATTGGCGGGTATTGAAATTAAACATCGCCGTATGGAACGCTGGAAAACGGATCCGCGCACGAAAACCGGCGTGGTTTAGCTCCTCTTTCACCCTTTGCTCAATTGGCCGCATCGCGTCATTTAGCGCCCGGGAGAGCGTCGACTCAAGCTGTTCAAAACGCAGGGCTAAGTCCCGGCTGATGCTTTCCTGCGCCGCCAGCAATACCCCCTCACAGGACGAGCGAATTTTATCTAACACAATTTTCGCCTGCCCTTCATCATGCAACACCAACATCTCTCCGGCCATTTCTGCCGTATTCACAGCATTCCCCAGACCGTGTTGTGACATCATCAGGACGTTTTCTTTGACAAAGAACGTGTTGATACCGCAAAGAATCTCAGTCTGTTGCTCACTGAGATAGGCAGCGGCAGCCTCCAGCGCCAGTTCTACTTCATGGCTGACTTCATCGCTCACCCGCCCCTGGCTCACTTCTAACTGCTGCATATCCTCTTCAATATGCGTGATGTTCAGCCGCAGTTTGTCATAGGCGACCGTTAACCCGTGGGCGCGAAATTCCAGATATTCGTGCACGCTTTGTGCATAGTTCAATAACTTATGTGACGCTGAGCGAAGCGCATACAACGAAGCATTAGCATAAGCGGCGTGGATCACTTTCTGAATTGGCTGTTCAAACAGCGAGTCTTCCCACAACAGGTCGGCGGCATGGCGGATGTGTTCTGTATCGTCAAGATCGGTGGTGCGCCAGCGTCTGCCAAGCGCCGCTTCGGCAAAATCCTGCACCCAACGTTGCTCCTGATGATCCGGCAGTCGCCCGCGCGTCGTCAGCTCATGACGCGCCCTGTTCGCCAGATAGCCCCACATTGAGGAGACCGGATAAATTCTTTCAGGGGCAATTCCGCCTTGCATCAACGTGCCGGAAATCAACGCCCGCACCTGTTCTTCATCATCACTGTTGCGGTCTTTCTGATCGAACTTGTTCACCAGCGCATACAGCGGTACTGACTTGCCGACCGCCATAATCGCCTGACGCACTTCCTCATCGGAAATCGATTTCAGTTGGGTGTAATCCAACACCGCCAGCACCGCAGAGGCCCGCACCAGCTGTTCATTGAGCATTTTTTGTAAGTGCGGTTGTCCTGCCTCGTTCGGCCCCGGCGTATCCAGCAGCGTTAATTGCCCTGGGTAGCTTGCCTGTCCGGCCAAATGGACAAACTCAACTTCAATAACCGGAATATGCTCAATCGCGGCATAGGCGGCAAAAGGAAAATCAACGTCCAATGCTTTTGACAGGCGCACCAGGTCGTTCAGGCTTTTAAGGCAATGGAAAATAGGCTGTGCGCCAAGATAATACCGTTCAAATGCCACACCATTTTCAATATGTTGCAGCAGGACATTCATATCCTTGTCAATTTCCAGGGTCTGCGTAAGACGCAGGCGATCGCACTCGCGCACGCGCTGCTGCAAAACCTTCATTAAGGCATCGATCGGCGCGACATGTGAAAAATGCAGCACCGGCTCTTTCTGCCCCGGCGTATGGCGTATTAGCGTTGGTAACGCCGTCATGGGGCGATTACGATTAGGTAACACCTCTGTCCCCACAATCGCGTTAATCGTCGTCGATTTTCCCGCTTTCATCGTGCCAACAATCGCCAGCACCATTTCCAGACGCGTAATCTTGCGCAGCTCATTATTGAGCGTTGCTTGCTGGACATCCATGCCACGCGCGCTGAAATGCAGGGGCTGAACAACCTGACTGCTATGCTCTCCTTGTTTTAGCGCGACATCATCCAACGACGTCATAGGCAATTTTTGCAATTGCCTGAGATGTTCAAGCGAGAGCATCAGCAAGCGTTCCGCTTCCTGACTTAATTCATATATTGTCTGTGTGTGCATGGAAAATTTTTCCTTAACGCAAATGGCATTGCTTTTATTTAGCCCAATCGTTTTATTTATAGATTTTTTGGCTTTTATAATTACGTATAGAAATAATTAAAATCAAAACAACCAATTGATATTATTAAAATAAATTTGGTGTATAACCGCTGGCCTGATGCCTCTCACTTATGAAAATAAGTAAGAAAGATAGACAGCGTAGTTCAGTTTTAAAAAATGCCAGCGGAATCCCCCTACTAAATTTAAGGGGTTCAATGATATTCAATCACAATGACTTAGGCATCTCTAAGCAATGTTACCTATGAATATCAGATATTTCGCCTCACCTTATCTTAAATATCTAAGCGTAGCAATTTCCCTTAAAAAATATTCCGCCATACTTTCATTGAGGTGAAAGCACAGGGTCTTTACAGCAGATCATTTTGCGTAATCGCGCAGTAGTCCCGACAAATGCAGGGATTTTATGTATAATTGCGGCCTTTTTCGGCAATCTGCCATTTTTTGGGCGCATTTGCCCCTGCTGACTTTTGAGGAAATCCACATGTCATTACCACACTGCCCGCAATGCAACTCCGAATACACTTACGAAGATAACGGCATGTTCATCTGCCCGGAATGCGCTCACGAATGGAACGATGCTGAACCGGCGCAGGACAGCGACGAACTGATCGTTAAAGATGCCAACGGCAACCTGCTGGCTGACGGCGACAGCGTTACCGTCGTGAAAGACCTGAAGGTAAAAGGTAGCTCTTCCATGCTGAAGATTGGTACCAAAGTGAAAAACATTCGTCTGGTTGAAGGTGACCACAACATCGATTGCAAAATCGATGGCTTTGGCCCAATGAAGCTGAAATCTGAGTTTGTGAAAAAGAACTGATGCAAATTGCCTGATAGCGCGACGCTAATCAGGTCAACACCAGCTCATCTGCCAGGCGGGAAGCTCATACTTCCCGCCTGGTTTATTTTTGCAGACGCTAACTACACTTAATTGGCTTCTTTTACCTGAGGTAAAGATTATGCCGTTAAGTCCCTATATCTCCTTTGCAGGCAACTGCGCTGACGCTATCGCCTACTATCAAAAAACGCTAGGCGCTGAGCTACTCTACAAAATCAACTTCGGTGAAATGCCCAAATCGGCGCAGGATAGCGAAGATGGTTGCCCTTCAGGCTTGAAATTCCCCGACACCGCCATCGCCCACGCCAACCTGCGCGTTGCGGGCAGTGACATCATGATGAGCGATAGCGCCCCGGACGGAAATGCTCACTACTCTGGCTTCACGCTGGTGCTCGACACGCAAAACGTCGATGAAGGCAAACGCTGGTTTGATAATCTGGCAGCAAACGGAAAAATCGAAATGGACTGGCAGGAAACCTTCTGGGCCCACGGTTTCGGTAAAGTGAGCGACCAGTATGGCGTGCCGTGGATGATCAACGTTGTCAAACAACAGCAACCCCCTACAGAGTAATCCAACGGGAGGCCAGCCCTCCCGTACTGTCATCAAATAGCGCTCAACTCTTCATCGTCGAGTAACCATCCCTTAACGAAAACGTCACATTGATCCGCCACGATGGGGCCACTTTTTTAGGGAGGCCGCATCATGCAAACGATTATTCGCGTCGAGAAACTCTCCAAGTCCTTCAATCAACATCAGGCGCTCAATGCGGTTGATCTGAACATCTGTTCCGGTGAGATGGTGGCTCTGCTTGGGCCGTCTGGCTCCGGCAAATCCACCCTTTTACGTCATTTAAGCGGTTTGATCACCGGTGATAAATCCCCCGGCAGCCGCGTCGAGCTGCTGGGCCGCACCGTTCAACATGAAGGCCGCCTGGCGCGCGATATCCGCAAAAGCCGCGCCCACACCGGCTACATCTTCCAGCAGTTCAATCTGGTGAACCGCCTGACAGTGCTGGAGAACGTCCTGATTGGCGCGCTCGGCAGCACGCCGTTCTGGCGTACCTGTTTTAGCTGGTTTAGCCAGGAACAAAAACAGCGTGCATTACAGGCGCTGACCCGCGTGGGCATGGCGCACTTTGCATACCAGCGCGTTTCCACGCTTTCGGGCGGTCAGCAGCAGCGCGTTGCAATCGCCCGCGCGCTGATGCAGCAGGCCAAAGTGATCCTCGCCGATGAGCCGATTGCTTCGCTGGACCCGGAATCCGCCCGCATCGTGATGGACACCCTACGCGACATAAACCAGACCGACGGCATCACCGTGGTCGTCACGCTGCATCAGGTGGATTACGCCCTGCGCTACTGCGAACGCATCGTCGCGCTGCGCCAGGGCAACGTCTTCTTTGATGGCAGCAGCCAGCATTTTGATAACGATCGTTTTGACCATCTCTACCGCAGCATGAACCGCATCGAACAGAGCGCGCAGGCTGCCTGACATCCCCACAATGAGGAATGGAAATGAGTTATAGAACAATTGCCGCGCTGGCTTTCACCAGCATGTTTAGTCTCAGCACACTGCTCACCCCGGCCCATGCCGAAGAGCAAGAAAAAGCGCTGAACTTTGGCATTATTTCGACCGAATCACAGCAAAATCTGAAGCCGCAGTGGGAACCGTTCCTGAAGGACATGGAAAAATCACTGGGCGTGAAAGTGAACGCCTTCTTCGCCCCGGACTACGCCGGGATCATCCAGGGAATGCGCTTTAACAAAGTTGATATCGCCTGGTACGGCAACCTCTCGGCAATGGAAGCGGTGGATCGCGCTAACGGGCAAGTGTTTGCCCAGACCGTCGCCGCCGACGGATCCCCAGGTTACTGGAGCGTGTTGATCGTTAACAAAGACAGTCCGATCAATAACCTGAACGATCTGATCGCCAAACGTAAGGATCTGACCTTCGGCAACGGCGATCCCAACTCAACGTCAGGCTTCCTCGTCCCCGGCTACTACGTCTTCGCCAAAAACAACATCTCCGCCAGCGACTTCAAACGCACCGTTAACGCCGGACACGAAACCAACGCGCTGGCCGTCGCCAACAAGCAGGTCGATGTCGCCACCAACAACACCGAAAACCTCGACAAGCTGAAAACTTCTGCACCGGAAAAACTGAAAGAGCTGAAGGTGATCTGGAAGTCGCCGCTGATCCCGGGCGATCCGATCGTCTGGCGTAAAAACCTCTCCGAAACCACCAAGGACAAGGTGTACGACTTCTTTATGAATTACGGCAAAACGCCGGAACAGAAAACCGTACTGGAACGCCTGGGATGGGCACCGTTCCGCGCCTCCAGCGATCTGCAACTGGTGCCGATTCGCCAGCTGGCACTGTTTAAAGAGATGCAGGGTGTGAAGGACAACAAAGGGCTGAACGAGGAAGAGAAAACCAGCAAAACCTCGGCATTGAAAGCGCAGCTCGATGACCTTGACCGTCTGACCGCCGCACTGGGCGCTATGACCAGCGTCACCAAAGCGGTGCAGTAAACCTGGTGACCAAATTGTAGGCCTGATAAGCGCAGCGCCATCAGGCAATGCAAGGGATTCCATGCCGGATGGCGGTGCCAGCACCTTATCCGGCCTACAACAGACCCGAAACATCGACACCCAGGAGCTAAACATGCAAACCATCACCGTCGCCCCGCCCAAACGTAGCTGGTTCTCGCTGCTGAGCTGGGCCATTCTTCTCGCCGTGCTGGTGGTCTCGTGGAAAGGTGCCGAAATGGCCCCGCTCACGCTGATCCAGGATTCCGGCAATATGGCGACCTTCGCCGCCGACTTCTTCCCGCCGGACTTCAGCCAGTGGCAGGACTATCTCGGTGAAATGGCCGTCACCCTGCAAATTGCCGTCTGGGGGACTGCCCTCGCCGTTGTGCTGTCGATTCCCTTCGGCCTGATGTGCGCCGATAACCTCGTGCCGTGGTGGATTTACCAGCCGATGCGTCGCCTGATGGACGCCTGCCGCGCCATCAATGAAATGGTCTTCGCCATGCTGTTCGTGGTCGCCGTCGGGTTAGGCCCATTCGCCGGGGTGATGGCGCTGTTTATCCACACTACCGGGGTGCTCTCCAAACTGCTTTCTGAAGCGGTAGAAGCTATTGAGCCAGGTCCGGTAGAAGGCATTCGCGCCACCGGTGCCAACAAAATTGAAGAGATTCTGTACGGCGTTCTGCCACAGGTCATGCCGCTGCTTATCTCCTACTCGCTGTATCGCTTTGAATCCAACGTTCGCTCGGCCACGGTGGTCGGAATGGTGGGTGCAGGCGGTATTGGTGTGACCTTATGGGAAGCGATTCGCGGCTTTCAGTTCCAGCAAACCTGCGCCTTGATGGTGTTAATCATCGTCACCGTCAGCCTGTTGGATTTCCTTTCCCAGCGTTTGCGTAAGCACTTTATCTGATTAGCGAGGCATTGATTGCTATGCACTTGTCTACACATCCGACCAGTTATCCAACGCGTTATCAGGAAATTGCCGCGAGACTTGAGCAGGAGCTACGTCAACATTATCGCTGCGGTGACTATCTGCCCGCCGAGCATCAGCTTGCCGCGCGCTTCGAGGTAAACCGCCACACCCTGCGCCGCGCCATTGACCAGTTGGTTGAACGCGGTTGGGTTCAGCGTCGTCAGGGCGTCGGCGTGCTGGTGCTGATGCGCCCGTTCGATTACCCGCTTAATGCCCAGGCGCGCTTTAGTCAGAATCTGCTGGACCAGGGCAGCCATCCCACCAGCGAAAAACTGCTGGCGGTGCTGCGTCCGGCCTCCAGCCACATTGCCGATGCGCTCAGCATAAACGAGGGCGATAACGTGATTCACCTGCGCACCCTGCGCCGGGTTAACGGCATCGCACTGTGCCAGATCGACCACTATTTTTCCGACCTCTCGCTGTGGCCGCTGCTGCAAGGCTTCAACAGCGGTTCGCTGCATGACTACCTGCGCGAACAGTCCGGTCTGACGCTGCTACGCACGCAAACGCGCATCAGCGCCCGCCGTGCGCAGGCCAAAGAGAGCAAGGTGCTGGAAATCCCCAATATGGCGCCGCTGCTGTGCGTGCGCACCCTGAACCACCGTGAAGGCGAAGAACACGCGGCGGAATACTCCGTCAGCCTGACCCGCGCCGACATGATCGAATTCACTATGGAGCACTGAATGCATTTCGATACCGCCACCCGCCAGCGCTGGATGCGCGCGCTGGCTTACAGCAATGCCGATGCCCTGAACGCCCGCATCACCGCGCTCAAACTGACGCCGGACTATGAACTTATCCGCGCCCCGGAAAGCGGACTGATGCAGATCCAGGCCCGTATGGGCGGTACCGGCAACCGCTTCTTTGCCGGTGACACCACGCTAACTCGCGCAGTGGTACGCCTGAAGAGCGGCACGCTGGGTTACAGCTACCTGCTGGGACGCAATAAACAACATGCCGAGCAGTGCGCGGTGATTGACGCACTGCTGCAGGAACAAACGCATTTCCAGAACCTAATGGAAACCTTAATTGCCCCGCTGGAAGCGGAACGCGATGCGCTGATTAACGCACGCCGTGCCGAAGTCAACGCCAGCCGGGTCGACTTCTTCACGCTGGTACGCGGAGATAACGCATGACACGATCTACAGCACTTCTGACCGCTTTTAATTTACCCGTTCAGGATGCTCAGCAGAGCTTTCGTCGCCTGCTGAAAGCCATGAGCGAACCGGGCGTAATCGTCGCCCTGCATCAACTGAAACACGGCTGGCAGCCGCTGGGTCTGGCGACCACCAGCGTGCTGCTGACCCTGGTCGATGGCGACACGCCGGTCTGGCTGGCACCGTCGATGGATAACGATATTGCCCGCCAGAACCTGCGTTTTCATACCAACGCGCCGCTGGTGGATCAGCCGCAGCTGGCGGCCTTTGCCGTCGCCGACGAGCGCATCAGCAGCGAACAGCTTAACGCCCTCTCCGCCGGTTCAGCCGTCGCGCCAGAGACCAGCGCCACGCTGATTGTGCAGGTCTCTGGCTTAAGCGGCGGACGCATGCTGCGTCTGACCGGCGCGGGCATCGCCGAAGAGCGCATGATCGCGCCACAGCTGCCGGAATGTCTGATTCACGAACTCACCGAACGCCCGCACCCGTTCCCACTGGGGGTCGATCTGATCCTCACCTGCGGCGAACGCCTGCTGGCTATTCCGCGAACCACCCATGTGGAGGTGTGCTGATGTACGTCGCCGTCAAAGGGGGCGAAAAGGCGATAGCCAACGCCCACGCCCTACAGGAAAACCGACGCCGGGGCGATGAAACCATTGCTGAACTGAGCGTGGCACAAATCGAACAGCAGATGAACCTGGCCGTTGACCGGGTGATGACCGAAGGCGGTATTGCCGACCGTGAACTGGCGGCACTGGCGCTGAAGCAGGCCAGCGGCGATAACGTCGAAGCCATCTTTTTGCTCCGCGCCTACCGCACTACGCTGGCAAAAGTGGCGGTCAGCGAGCCGCTTAACAGTGCAGAAATGCGCCTTGAGCGCCGAATCTCGGCGGTCTACAAAGATATTCCCGGCGGGCAACTGTTGGGTCCAACCTATGACTACACCCATCGCCTGCTGGATTTTACCCTGCTGGCCAATGGCGAAACGCCGCCTCTGCGCAGCGCAGACGGCGCGCAGGATGCCTCCCCGCACGTCTTTTCCCTGCTGGCCAACCAGGGACTGGCAAAGCGTGAAGAGGATGATGGCGCGACACCCGACGACATCACCCGCACGCCGCCGGTTTACCCCTGCTCACGTGCTTCACGTCTGCAACAGCTGATGCGCGGTGATGAGGGCTATCTGCTGGCGCTGGCCTACTCCACCCAGCGCGGCTACGGGCGCAACCACCCGTTTGCCGCCGAAATCCGCAGCGGCTATGTGGCACTGGAAACGGTGCCGGAAGAGCTGGGATTTGCGGTTAACGTCGGCGAACTGCTGATGACCGAATGTGAAATGGTGAACGGGTTTGTCGCACCAGAAAACGAATCTCCCCATTTTACCCGCGGCTACGGGCTGGTGTTCGGTATGAGCGAACGTAAAGCGATGGCGATGGCGCTGGTGGACCGCGCCCTACAGGCAGCCGAATACGATGAAACGGTCACAGGACCGGCGCAGGACGAAGAGTTCGTGCTGGCGCATGCGGATAACGTCGAGGCGGCGGGTTTTGTTTCGCACCTCAAACTTCCCCATTACGTCGATTTCCAGGCCGAACTGGAACTGCTCAAACGCCTGCAACAGGAGGCCACCCGTGACCACTAACCTCTCCGGCTACAACTTTGCCTATCTTGATGAGCAGACCAAACGCATGATCCGCCGCGCCATTCTGAAAGCGGTGGCAATCCCGGGTTACCAGGTCCCGTTTGGCGGACGTGAAATGCCGATGCCCTACGGCTGGGGAACCGGCGGCATCCAGCTCACCGCCAGCGTGATTGGCGAGCCGGACGTACTGAAGGTGATTGACCAGGGCGCGGATGACACCACCAACGCCGTGTCGATTCGTAATTTCTTCAAGCGTGTGACCGGGGTGAATACCACTGAGCGTACGGAAGATGCGACGCTGATCCAGACCCGCCACCGCATCCCGGAAACGCCGCTGGTGGAAGATCAGATAATCATCTTCCAGGTACCGATCCCTGAGCCGCTGCGCTTTATCGAACCGCGTGAAACGGAAACTCGCACCATGCACGCGCTGGAAGAGTACGGCATCATGCAGGTGAAACTGTATGAAGATATCGCCCGCTTCGGCCATATCGCCACCACTTACGCCTATCCGGTGAAGGTCAATGACCGCTACGTCATGGACCCGTCGCCCATCCCGAAATTCGACAATCCAAAGATGGACATGATGCCAGCCCTGCAACTGTTTGGCGCTGGCCGCGAAAAGCGTATCTATGCCGTTCCACCTTACACCCGCGTGGAAAGCCTCGATTTCGACGATCACCCGTTTACCGTGCAGAGCTGGGATGAGCCTTGCGCCATCTGCGGCTCAACCCACAGCTATCTCGATGAAGTGGTGCTCGATGACACCGGCAAACGCATGTTTGTCTGCTCCGACACCGACTACTGCCGCCAACAGAGCGAGGCCCTCAGCAAATGACGCAACCGCTGCTTTCAGTCAACAACCTGACCCATCTCTACGCGCCGGGCAAGGGCTTCAGCGATGTCTCTTTTGACCTGTGGCCAGGCGAAGTGCTGGGTATCGTCGGCGAGTCCGGTTCCGGCAAAACCACGCTGCTGAAATCGATCTCTTCACGGCTGACGCCGCAGAGCGGTGAGATTTTGTATCAGAACCGTTCGCTGTACGGCATGAACGAGGCCGACCGTCGCCGTCTGCTGCGCACCGAATGGGGCGTAGTGCATCAGCATCCGCTGGATGGCCTGCGCCGTCAGGTCTCCGCAGGCGGCAATATCGGCGAACGTCTGATGGCCACCGGCGCACGTCACTACGGCGACATCCGCGCCACCGCGCAGCGCTGGCTGGAGGAGGTAGAGATCCCTGCCTCGCGTATCGACGATCTACCCACCACCTTTTCCGGCGGCATGCAGCAGCGCCTGCAGATTGCCCGCAACCTCGTCACCCATCCCAAACTGGTGTTTATGGACGAACCTACCGGCGGGCTGGACGTTTCCGTACAGGCCAAACTGCTGGACCTGCTGCGCGGCCTGGTGGTGGAACTGGATCTGGCGGTAGTGATTGTCACCCACGATTTGGGCGTCGCGCGCCTGCTGGCCGACCGTTTACTGGTGATGAAGCAAGGTCAGGTGGTGGAAAGTGGGTTAACCGACCGCGTGCTCGACGACCCGCATCATCCGTATACCCAGTTGCTGGTGTCGTCGGTGTTGCAGAACTGATTTTTTGTTGTGCCGGATGGCGGCTGCGCCTTATCCGGCCTACGGAGTGGCATTGGTTGTAGGCCTGATAAGCGAAGCGCCATCAGGCAATCGAACGCAAAAATGTCTAAAGAGGCTAAAAATGAACGCGATCCGCGTTGAAAATGTCAGTAAAACCTTTGTCCTGCATCAGCAAAACGGCGTGCGTCTGCCGGTGCTGCAAAACGCCACTCTGGACGTTAAAAGCGGCGAATGCGTGGTGCTGCACGGTCACTCGGGCAGCGGCAAATCCACATTGCTGCGTTCGCTGTACGCCAACTACCTGCCGGATGAAGGACACATCCACATCCGCCACAGCGATGAATGGGTCGATCTGGTGCAGGCCCCGGCGCGCAAAGTACTGGAGGTTCGCCGTTCAACCATCGGCTGGGTGAGCCAGTTCCTGCGCGTGATCCCGAGGATTTCCGCGCTGGACGTGGTGATGCAACCGCTGCTGGATCTGGGGGTCTCCCGTGAGGAGTGTGCAGCCAAAGCAGCTAACCTGCTTACCCGCCTGAACGTGCCGGAGCGATTGTGGCACCTGGCGCCGTCGACCTTTTCCGGCGGCGAACAGCAGCGCGTCAACATCGCTCGCGGGTTTATCGTCGATTACCCAATTCTTCTGCTCGATGAGCCTACCGCCTCGCTGGACGCCAAAAACAGCGCCGCCGTCGTCGCATTAATTGAAGAGGCGAAAGCCCGCGGCGCAGCAATTGTCGGCATTTTTCACGATCAAACCGTGCGCGACCGCGTAGCGGATCGTCTGCATCTGATGGGAACAACAGCATGATTATCAATAATGTAAAGCTGGTACTGGAAGATGAAGTGGTGCAAGGATCGCTGGAAATCGAGGGCGGGGTCATTCGCACCTTTGCAGAAAGTCCGAGCAGCCTACCTGAGGCGCTGGACGGCGAAGGCGGCTGGCTGCTACCAGGGCTTATCGAGCTGCATACCGATAATCTCGACAAATTTTTCACCCCGCGCCCGAAGGTAGACTGGCCTGCCCACTCGGCGATGAGCAGCCACGACGCGCTAATGGTCGCCAGCGGCATTACCACCGTGCTGGACGCGGTGGCAATTGGCGATGTGCGCGACGGCGGCGACCGTCTGGAAAATCTGGAGAAGATGATCAATGCGGTCGAAGAGACGCAAAAGCGCGGGGTCAATCGCGCCGAGCATCGCCTGCACCTGCGCTGTGAGCTGCCGCATCACACTACCCTGCCGCTGTTTGAAAAGCTGGTCGGCCGCGAGCCGGTAACGCTGGTGTCACTGATGGATCACTCGCCAGGCCAGCGTCAGTTCGCCAATCGCGAGAAGTACCGCGAGTATTATCAAGGCAAGTATTCGCTCACCGACGAGCAGATGGCCCGCTATGAAGAAGAACAATTAGCGCTGGCGGCGCGTTGGTCACAGCCCAATCGCACGGCGATTGCCCAGATGTGTCGTGAGCGCCAGATTGCGCTGGCGAGCCATGATGATGCCACCCATGATCATGTGCTGGAATCGCACCAGCTTGGCAGCGTGATCGCCGAATTCCCCACTACCTTCGAAGCGGCTGAAGCCTCGCGCCAGCATGGTATGAACGTGCTGATGGGGGCGCCCAACATCGTGCGCGGAGGTTCTCACTCCGGCAACGTAGCGGCGCATAAGCTGGCTGAGCTGGGGCTTTTGGATATTCTCTCTTCCGACTATTACCCCGCCAGCCTGCTCGATGCGGCGTTTCGCGTAGCGGACGACGACGCCAACCGCTTTACGCTGCCACAGGCCATTCGTCTGGTGACCCGCAATCCGGCGCGGGCATTAAATCTCGACGATCGTGGCGTTGTTGCCGAAGGCAAACGCGCGGATCTGGTGCTGGCACACCGCAAAGGCGGCAACATCCATATCGACCACGTCTGGCGTCAGGGCAAAAGGGTATTCTGACTATGGGTAAACTGATCTGGCTGATGGGGCCATCCGGCTCCGGTAAGGACAGTCTGCTGGCCGAACTCCGCCAGCAGGAACCGGCGCAACTGCTGGTAGCGCACCGTTACATCACCCGCGCCGCCAACGCCGGGAATGAAAATCATATTGCGCTGAGCGAACAAGAATTTTTTACCCGCGCCGGGCAGAACCTGCTGGCGCTGAGCTGGCACGCCAATGGCTTCTACTACGGCGTTGGCGTGGAGATTGACCTCTGGCTACACGCCGGTTTTGATGTGGTGGTCAACGGCTCACGGGCGCATCTGCCCCAGGCGCAGGCCCGTTACGGCACATCTTTACTCCCCATTTGCTTACAGGTTTCTCCGGCGATTTTACGCCAGCGCTTGCAGGCTCGTGGACGGGAGAGCGAAACGGAAATCGCCGCCCGTCTTGAGCGCGCAGCCCGCTACGCCCCGTATGACTGCCACGTCCTGAACAACGATGGAAGTTTGCTACAGTCTGTCGATACACTACTCACACTGATGGGACGCAAGGAGAAGAAACATGTCTGTCTGTGAATTACGCCGCGCTACGCTATACGATACCGATGCGGTTTATGCGCTCATCTGTGAGTTGAAACAGGGTCAATTCGACCTGCAGGCCTTTAGTGCCGGATACGCCGCAAATCTGCAAGATCCCAATATGCACTACCAACTGGCGCTGCTCGACGGACAGGTCGTCGGCTTGATCGGTCTGCACCTGCAGTTTCATCTGCACCACGCTAACTGGATTGGCGAAATACAGGAACTGGTGGTGATGCCGCAGGCGCGAGGATTAACGGTAGGCAGTCAGTTACTGGCCTGGGCCGAAGCCACCGCGCGCGAAGCGGGTGCAGAGATGACCGAGCTTTCCACCAGCACTCAACGCCTTAACGCTCACCGTTTTTATCAGCGCGAAGGCTATACCCAGAGCCATTTTCGCTTCACTAAACCGTTGTAGGGGGAGCCATGAGTCTGACCATTACGCTGACGGGAACGGGCGGCGCGCAGCTGGTGCCGACATTTGGCTGCGACTGTGCGGCTTGCCAACGAGCACACTTACAGGCGCAATACCGTCGACGCCCTTGTAGCGGGGTGGTCAGGTTCAATAATGCGGTGACGCTGCTGGACGCGGGGATCCCGCATCTGATGGACGACTGGCCGGCGGGCAGCTTCCAGCAGTTTCTGCTGACTCATTATCATATGGATCATGTGCAAGGGCTGTTTCCGTTGCGCTGGGGTGTCGGGGCGACCATCTCGGTGTACGGTCCGCCGGATGAACAGGGTTGCGACGATCTGTTTAAGCATCCCGGCATCCTCGATTTTAGCCATACCGTGGCACCGTTCGTGGTGTTCGACCTGCAAGGATTGCAGGTAACGCCGCTACCGCTCAACCATTCAAAGCTGACGTTTGGTTATCTGCTGGAGACCGCACATAGCCGCGTGGCGTGGCTCTCCGATACCGCCGGACTTCCCGACAAGACGTTGAAGTTTCTCCACAATAACCAGCCTCAGGTGATTATCATTGACTGCAGCCATGCCCCGCGCGCCGAGCCACCGCGCAATCATTGTGATTTAAATACCGTTATCGCCTTAAACGAAGTTATCCGCTGCCCACGGGTGATCCTGACGCATATCAGCCATCAGTTTGATCTGTGGATGATGGAACATCCGCTACCAGTAGGGTTTGAGGCAGGATATGACGGAATGGAGATTGTGCTGGAGTAAGGAAATTTGCCGGATGCGATGAAAACATCTTATCCGGCCTACAAACAGATGATTAAGCGACTTTTTTTGCGCCGACATCTCGCTGCGCAATAAAATCTTTAACTGAAACAATCCGGTTCAGTTCTTCTTGCGCCCGCATGTCATTTTCAACTTCCCACAGGTCAACCGCCGCCTGTAGGTTACGCCAGAAATCAACGGAGGTATCGAACGCTTTTGCCAAACGAAACGCCATATCCGTTGTTAATTTGCGATTATTGTTGACCAGTGCGCTCACTGTATTGCGGTGAACATGCAGAATTTCAGCCAGATCGTTGATTTTCAGATCAAGCGGTTCCAGGTATTCATATTGCAGGATATCACCCACAGTCGTTGGTTTTCTGGATGCCTGTTTCATATCGTTACCTTACGTTTTTCTAATAGATGTGTGGATCTAAGTACACATCTTCGGCCTTACCATTAATCCATTTAAATATTAATCGGTACTGCTTGTTTACTCTGATTGAAGAATATTCCTGTAATTTTCCGGTTAACTCTTCATATCTGTTACCGGGTGGCGAGCGCAAATCCCGATGCGAAACAGCCGCATTAATGATATCCAGCTTTCTGGCTAATGCAGTGTGAATATCCGCAGGTATTTTTCTGTGCGATGTCGCCCGTTCAAAAAAATCTTCAAGCCATGTATCCCGAAAATTTCTGATGTTTAATGATTTAGACATTCCATTGCCAGCACCTTTTCCATAAGCATAGAGAGATTGTAGTGCACACATGCACTGTGCTCAAGTGCATTCATTAACATAAAATGGTGAGCTGTTGGGCGAGCAGGTAAATCCCTGCCAGAAAGATAAAATACCCATAAATTTAATCGTTACCGCTAACGATCGTAATCCTCTTCCATTCTGCGCTCTTCGTCTTCTAACTGACGCCGTTCTTGATCGAGCTGGCGCTGACGGTCATCCAGTTGGCGACGTCGATCTTCAAACTGGCGGCGGCGATTGTCATATTGCCTGCGCCGGTCGTCACTCATCTGGCGCTGCCAGCTTTCATCACGGGAATCATCATAATCCCGCCCGTTGTCCGGTTTGTATGCGTCGTTAATCGCCTGCTGAATATTACCAATGGCGTCATCGATAATATCCGCCTGTGCCGATACGGTGGTCAGCATCAGCAAACTAAAAAGAAGGAATGTCGCGGAGCGTTGCATAAAACCAGCCTCATCAAGAAACTCGCCCCACGGTAATCAAAGCGTATTTGCGCGGGTAGCGGAGGAATCTCAATTACGCGAATGCCGCAGCGCCTGCGCCAGTTCTCCCCGAGTAAAAGGCTTACGCAATAGCGCCACATCCGGCAACGCCGGGTTATGCGCCGGACGTAAATCCTGACCGCTTATCAGCAGGATGGACAACTGCGGATAATGTGCTTGGGCATGGTTAACCACATCCACGCCGCTTAAACCACCTGGCAGCATTAAGTCGCTGATAAAAATATCAATCTCGGATGAAGCCGCCAGCATATGCATCGCCTGTTCCCCGTTTGCGGCCTCTAACGTCAGGTAGCCCAGCAGGTGTAATTGCTCGCACAACGTCTGGCGTACATCGTCCTCATCCTCGAGCACCAACACCAGTTTTTCACCGCTGTTCGCCGCATGTACCGCCACCGGTTCTGCCTGAGCCTGCACCGGCACAACGGCGCGAGGCAGTTGTAGCCTGACCGTCGTTCCCTGCCCGGGAGCGCTTTCAATCTCCACCCGACCTCCGGACTGGCGCACAAAACCGTAAACCATCGACAGCCCCAGTCCGCTGCCGCTACCGGTCTGTTTGGTGGTGAAAAACGGCTCGAAGACCTGGGCTTTCACCTCCTGTGACATCCCGCTCCCCTGGTCGGCAACCTCCAGCATCACCATATCCTGCTTGCGTCCATCGCTGCGCGTGACCCGCTGATTCCAGGTACGGATTTTAATCGTGCCCGCCTGCCCGTCCATGGCGTCACGGGCGTTCATCACCAGATTGATAATAGCGTTTTCCAGTTGGCTGACGTCAATCCACGCGGGCCAGGCGGGAGACTGGGCTTCAATCTCCAGCGTCAACGTGGCCGGAAGAGAGTGGCGCATCAGTTCGCCCAGATTTTCCAGCAGCGTTTTCAGCTCCACCGCATGAGGGTGCAACGACTGTTTGCGCGAAAAGGCCAGCAGCCGCTGGGTAAGCAGCGCCCCGCGCTCGGCAGCTTTTAGCGCCCGATTGACCCGCGGCGCGTCGGGAGAATCCGGATCCACCAAATCCAGACTGCCAATAATAACCGCCAGCAGGTTATTGAAATCATGTGCTAATCCACCCGTCAGTTGCCCCACCGCCTTCAGCTTTTGGCTGTGCAACAGCGCTTCTTCCAGCCCCTGACGTTCGGTGCGATCGATTTCCATCTGGCTGGTTTTTTCTTTTAGCAGTCGGGTTGTGTGCTCCAGCGACGCGGTGTTACGGGCAAAGACGCTAAAAGCGCGGGCCAGCTCGCCCAGCTCATCGCGACGCTGCAGGGCCGGGACGCTGACGTCTGATTCACCGTGCGCCAGCCGGGTCATCGCCCGTGAAATGGCCGTCAGGTTGGAACCGAGATTACGGTAGATATACCACCCGGCAAAACCGGTGATCACCACCGCCAGCAGCGCAAACACTAAAATAAACAACGCGCCGGATTGCAGTTCCTGATGGCTTTGCGCCACCCGCTGCTCTGAGATCAGCGCCACCTGCGAGGCATACTGATTGATATCGCTGTTGAGGATCGCCACCAGCGCTTTGATATGAAACATATACCAGTTGATGGCCAAATCGCTCTGCTCCAGCGCGGAAGAGAGCGGCTCCAGCTTATGCAGCTCCTGGTTGAAGTCGTTGAGGATACCGCTAATCAGCGGACTAGCATGGCGCAAGGGAAGCGCAGGCATCACCGCATCCAGTTGTTTCACCACCGAACGCGGCGTGGGCGTGTCGATGGCGGCAACAATTAAGCGGTCCATCTGCTCCAGCAACGCATCATCCTGCGCGCCGGTCAACTTTTGCAGATGACGTAAATAGCTTTGATTTTGATACAGCGAACTGAGCAACGCGTTACGCTCCAGGTGTCGCCGCTGCCCGCGCTGCAACATCCCTTCTACGCTGCTTTGTAGTTCATTACTGCGCTGGATAATACGCTCGACCAGCACCGGCTCTTGCTGTGCCAGCGGTGCGGTAGCCAGTTGTTCCAGCGACTGCTTCAGCGCCCTTTGCGTCTCCTGCAGCCGCTCCGCTTCCCCTTTGTATTCCAGCGCCCCGACCACCTGCGACAGCCGCACCGCCGCCGTCGCCACGTTCGCCGTATCCCGCGCCAGGTTCATGCTGCCGGTCATGTCGTCAACGGTTTGCTGCTGCACCTGCTCCTGAATCTGACTGGCATGCTGAAAACCCAGCACCGCCACGCCGCTCACCATCAGCGTGACAGCCACCACCACCAGATTGAAGAACAGCAATCGTCCGCGCGCACTGGCGAGAAAGTGACGTCCCGGTTGCGGCATATCACGCTCCGTGAAGAAAAATCGCAATATGACAAATATGAACGGCTTCTGACATTTTGCATTTACATTCCTGTGATGGACTGCTGATATCGGCCACCCCACAGGAGATCCGCCATGAGCAGGACACCGGTTCTGGAGATGCGCAACATTGCTAAAGCGTTTGGCAAATTTTACGCGCTGAAAGGGGTCGATTTAACGGTCTGGCCGGGCGAGATTCATGCCCTGATGGGCGAGAATGGCGCGGGGAAGAGCACCCTGATGAAGATCCTCGCGGGTGCCTATACCGCCACCAGCGGTGAGATCCTGATTGACGGTCAGCCGTTTCACATTCGCGGTCCCAAAGATGCACTTAGCGCAGGTATCACGCTGATTTATCAGGAGATGCAGCTCGCGCCGAACCTGACGGTAGCGGAAAATATCTTTCTTGGCGGCGAGCTGTCGCGCGGCGGGCTGGTCCAGCGTAAAGAGATGGTCATGCAGTCGCAGAAAGTCATCGACCGACTCGGCGCCCAGTTTAAGGCCAGCGACCGTGTGATGACGTTGACCATCGCCGAACAGCAGCAGGTGGAAATTGCCCGCGCCCTGCACCGTAACAGCCGCATTCTGGTAATGGATGAACCCACCGCCGCCCTCTCTTCACGTGAAACCCACCGCCTGTTTGAACTGATCATGCGCCTGCGCGATGAGGGGATGGCGATTATCTACATCAGCCACCGCATGGCGGAAGTGTACGAACTCTCGGACCGCGTCAGCGTCCTGCGCGACGGGCAATATGTTGGCAGTCTGACCCGCGACAAGCTCAACGCCTCGGAGCTGGTACGCATGATGGTGGGCCGTCCGTTGAGCGATCTGTTCAACAAAGAGCGCGACATTCCCTTAGGTAAAGCACGCCTCAATGTTCATCACCTGACCGACGGCCATAAAGTCCAGCCGTGCAGCTTGCTGGTGCGCTCCGGGGAGATCGTCGGCCTGGCCGGGCTAGTCGGTGCCGGGCGTTCTGAACTGGCTCAGCTTATTTTTGGCGTGCGTAAAGCCATCGGCGGCATGATTGAAGTAGACGGTGAACCGGTAGTGATCCACTCCCCCCGCGAGGCGATTGACCACGGCATTGGCTTTCTGACGGAAAACCGCAAAGAACAGGGATTATTTTTAGAGCTGGCAGCGGCAGAAAACATCACCATGGCAACGCTGGAGCGTGACGCCAACTGGGGCATGCTCGATCGCAAAAAGGCGCAGGCTATTTCCGATGACGCCATCAAGCTGCTCAACATCCGCGTGCCGCACGCACAGGTACGCGCGGGTGGGCTGTCCGGCGGTAATCAGCAAAAACTGCTGATTTCACGCTGGGTCGCGATCGGCCCACGTATTTTGATCCTCGATGAACCCACGCGCGGCGTGGACGTCGGTGCCAAAAGCGAGATCTACCGGATCATGAACGATATGGCGCGCAAAGGCGTAGCGATCCTGATGATCTCCAGCGAACTGCCGGAAGTCGTCGGTATGAGCGATCGCGTGTACGTCATGCGGGAAGGCAGCATTGCCGGCGAGCTGAACGGACAAAGTATTACCCAGGAAAATATTATGACGCTGGCAACCGGCGTGAACGACTCCCACCATCAGGCGGTGCCCCATGAATAATCCAACCACTCCCCAGCAGGTGGCAAAATCCGCCTCCGCAAAAAAAATGCTGATGAGCGATCTGATGCAAACGGTCGGCATCTTACCGATTCTCATCCTGATTGTGGCGGTATTTGGCTTTATCGCGCCTAACTTTTTTACCGAAAGTAACCTGCTGAATATTACCCGTCAGGCCTCGATCAACATCGTGCTGGCGGCTGGCATGACCTTCATTATTTTGACCGGCGGGATCGACCTCTCGGTTGGCTCGATTCTCGGTACCACCGCTGTCGCAGCCATGGTCGTTTCTCTTATTCCTGAGCTTGCCATGCTATCGATTCCGGCGGCGCTGATGCTCGGTCTGGTGCTGGGATTGTTTAACGGCGCGCTGGTCGCTTTTGCCGGACTACCGCCGTTTATCGTCACGCTTGGAACCTATACGGCGCTGCGCGGTGCGGCCTATCTGCTGGCCGACGGTACAACGGTGATTAACTCCAATATCAGCTTTGAGTGGATCGGTAACAACTATCTCGGCCCGGTTCCGTGGCTGGTGGTCATTGCGCTAGCGGTGGTGGTGGTGTGCTGGTTCATTCTGCGCCGCACCACGCTCGGCGTTCATATCTACGCGGTCGGCGGCAATATGCAGGCCGCACGTTTAACCGGGATCAAAGTGTGGCTGGTGCTGCTGTTCGTCTACGGCATGAGCGGTTTGCTCTCAGGCCTTGGCGGGGTGATGAGCGCCTCGCGGCTGTATAGCGCCAACGGCAACTTAGGCATGGGTTACGAGCTGGACGCCATCGCGGCGGTGATCCTCGGCGGCACCAGCTTTGTTGGCGGGATCGGCACCATCACCGGCACGCTGGTGGGGGCGTTGATAATCGCCACGCTCAATAACGGCATGACGCTGATGGGCGTCTCCTATTTCTGGCAACTGGTGATCAAAGGGGCGGTGATCATCATAGCGGTGCTGATCGACAAATACCGTACCCGACACCATCAAAGTGCATAGACAAGCTTACTGGCCTACTCATTCGTAGGCCTGATAAGCGCAGCGCCATCAGGCGTATAACAACAATACCCTACGTGAGGAAACGAGTATGCGTTTGAAGCCATTAGTAACCGCGCTCTGTGCTGGCGCCCTGCTTGCTGCAGCTCCGTTTGTGCAGGCAAAAGAACTGAAATCGATTGGCGTTACGGTGGGCGATCTGGCCAACCCGTTCTTCGTGCAGATCACCAAAGGCGCGGAGCTGGAAGCACGCAAGCTGGCAGGTGATAGCGTTAAAGTAACGCTGGTTTCCAGCGGTTACGATTTGGGGCAACAGGTGTCGCAGATCGACAACTTTATTGCCGCAAAAGTCGACATGATTATCCTTAACGCCGCCGACTCCAAAGGCATCGGCCCGGCGGTAAAACGCGCGAAAGACGCCGGGATCGTGGTGGTTGCCGTTGACGTGGCGGCGGAAGGCGCAGACGCGACCATTACCTCCGATAACACCCAGGCAGGTGAAATGGCCTGTAAATACATTACCGACCGCCTGAAAGGCAAAGGCAACGTCGTCATCATCAACGGGCCGCCGGTTTCCGCCGTCCAGAACCGCGTGGAAGGCTGCCAGACTGAGTTCAAACGCCACCCGGACATCAAGGTGCTGTCGCATAACCAAAACGCCAAAGGCAGTCGCGAAGGCGGGCTGGAGATCATGACCGCGTTGCTGGCGGCGAATCCGAAGATCGACGGCGTATTCGCCATTAACGATCCGACGGCGATCGGTGCCGATCTGGCGGCAAAACAGGCGCAGCGTAGCGAATTCTTTATTGTCGGCGTAGATGGATCCCCGGACGGTGAAGAAGCGCTTAAGCGCGAAAACTCACTATTTGTGGCGACTCCGGCACAAGATCCGCAGGTGATGGCTGCCAAAGCGGTCGAAATCGGCTATGACATATTGCAGGGGAAACCCGCCCCGAAAGAACCCGTGCTAATCCCGGTGACGATGATCGATAAAAACAACGTCGGCAGTTATAAGGGTTGGACGGTTAAATAGCCCGCCACAACAACGCCGGATGGCGGCGAAAATGCCCTATCCGGCCTACAAGATCGCTATGAATTTGTAGGCCGGATAAGCGCGGCCCATCCGGTATTATATTAAGGAGGATTCAGCCGATGAAACGCTCCGCAATAAACGAGATCCTTGGCCACACGCGCCAGTTTTTCTCTCAGCACGACGTGCATCTCCCCCCTTTTGCCAGCTTCCCCCCGACCCAATGGCGCAAGCTTGATGCTGCAGCCTGGAGCGAAGTGTTCGACCTTAAGCTCGGTTGGGATGTCACCGCATTTGGCGGCAACAATTTCGCCGCGCAAGGGTTAACGCTGTTCACTCTGCGTAATGGCTCGCCGAAAGGCATGCCTTACGAGAAATGCTACGCCGAGAAAATCATGCATGTTCGCGATGCGCAGGTCACGCCGATGCATTTTCACTGGCGCAAACGCGAAGACATTATCAATCGCGGCGGCGGCAATTTAATTGTGGAACTGTGGAATGCGGGGATCCGGGAACAAACGGAGGAGACCGACGTGAGCGTAGTGATTGATGGCTGTCGGCAAACCCATGCCGCGGGCAGTCAGTTACGCCTGACGCCGGGTGAAAGCATCTGCCTGCCGCCGGGCCTGTATCACAGCTTCTGGGCGGAAGAAGGTTTTGGCGACGTGCTGGTCGGCGAGGTTTCTTCTGTTAATGACGACGACCACGATAACCACTTTCTGCAACCGATCGCCCGCTATAACGACATTGAAGAAGACGAGCCGGCGCAGCTGGTGCTGTGTAACGAATATCGCCTGTTCCGCTAACCAAGGAGCGTATTATGCCGTTGATATCTCTCGCTGATGGCCTTGCACATGCCCGTGAGCATCGTTATGCCTTAGGGGCATTTAATGTTCTGGATTCACACTTCCTGCGCGCGCTGTTTGCCGCGGCAAAGCAGGAACGTTCGCCGTTTATCATCAATATCGCCGAAGTACATTTTAAATATATCTCGCTGGATTCTCTGGTCGAAGCGGTCAAGTTCGAAGCCGCGCGGCATGACATTCCGGTGGTGCTAAACCTTGACCACGGCCTGCACTTTGAGTCGGTAGTTCGGGCACTACGCTTAGGGTTCAGTTCAGTGATGTTCGATGGCTCCACGCTGGAGTATGAAGAAAATATCCGCCAGACCCGAGAAGTGGTAAAGATGTGCCACGCCGTCGGCGTGTCGGTGGAAGCCGAACTGGGTGCGGTGGGCGGTGATGAGGGCGGCGCGCTGTACGGCCATGCCGACGAGTCGCTGTTTACCGACCCGATGATGGCGCGTGATTTCGTCGACAGAACCGGGATTGACGCGCTGGCGGTCGCCATTGGCAATGCCCACGGCAAATACAAAGGCGAACCGCTGCTCGACTTCCCGCGTCTGGACGCCATTCGCCAGCAGGCGGCAATCCCGCTGGTACTGCACGGCGGCTCCGGCATTAGCGACGACGATTTCAAGCGCGCGATTGAACTCGGCATTCACAAAATCAACTTCTATACCGGCATGTCGCAGGCGGCGCTGTCGGCGGTAGAAACACGGATGGCGAATCGCCAGCCGCTGTACGACGAATTCGCCGAACTGCTGCTCGGCATTGAAGAGGCCATTACCGATACCGTTTCGGAACAGATGCGCATTTTTGGCAGCGCGGGACGGGTCTGATGGAACGCAAAGGCGTTATCGCCGCAGGCAACATGCTGGTCGATCACGTGCATCAAATTGTGCAGTGGCCGGAACGTGGCTGGCTGGCGGAAATCACCCGTAGCGAACGCGCCACGGGCGGTGCGCCGCTTAATGTGCTGCTGACGCTGGCAAAAATGCACACTGGGCTGCCGTTGCAGGCGGTGGGGTTAATCGGTCAGGACAGCGACGGCGACTACATCATGGCGATGCTGGAGCAGTATCACGTTAATCGCCAACACGTGCAGCGCACCACATTCGCCCCCACGTCGATGTCGCAGGTGATGACCGATCCCAGCGGTCAGCGCACCTTTTTCCACTCGCCCGGTGCCAATCGGCTACTCGATCTGCCTGCGTTTGAGCAACTGGATACCTCGATGAAAATCTTCCATCTGGGATATCTGCTGCTGCTCGACAGTCTGGACATGCCGGATGAGGAGTTCGGGACGCGTAGCGCACGGCTGCTGGCGCAAATGCGCGACAACGGCTTTGAAACGTCGCTGGATCTGGTCTCACGCAAGGGCGACCCGCGCTATCAACCGCTGGTGATGCCAGCCCTGCGCCATCTAGACTATCTGGTGATTAACGAGCTGGAAGCCGGCGAGTTCAGCGGGCTGGAGATCCGCCAGCCCAACGGCGAACTGCATATTGCGCACATCGCCACCGCCGCACGCGAATTATTGAATGCAGGTGTACGCCAGCGGGTGGTGATCCACTGTCCGGAAGGTGCCTGGGGTGAAGCACCGGATCTGCCGGGCGTCTGGATCCCGTCGCAGTACCTGGCGCAGGAGGAGATCGTTGGCAGCGTCGGAGCGGGAGATGCGTTTTGCGCTGGATTTTTGTATGGCTGTCATGAGCGCTGGTCGCTGACGGACAGCGTCAGGTTGGCACACGCCTGTGCGCGGGCAAGCTTGCTGTGCGCGAATGCGATAGATGGCGCGAAGACGCTGGCAGAGTTGAAAGCAGAAATGGCTGACGCCTGATGCGCTACGCTTATCAGGCCTACGGAGTTGTTATCGCTTTTGTAGGCCGGATAAGGCGTTTACGCCGCATCCGGCAACTGCGCACGATCACGCCGCCTTATCGTGATGCTGCACGTCGGCGGCAAACACATAACCCAGCCCACGCAGGGTTTTGATCAACATTGGCTGGTGCGGGTTGTTCTCTATTTTTCGCCGCAGCCGCATGATTAACACGTCAATAGTGCGGTCAAACACCTCAACGCTGTCGCTGCGCGTCAGCTCCAGCAGCTGTTCTCGGCTCAGCACCCGCCGGGCATTTTGGGCCAGCGCCAACAGCAGGCTGTATTCCCCTTGCGTCAACTCCACCTTCAACTGCTGGGGATTATGTAACTGGCAACCGGCGGTATCAAGATGCCAGCCATTAAAAGAAAGCCCCGTGGTCTGTGGGCCGCCGCTTTCTGCCGTTAACACGCCAACGCGTCTGAGCACCGCCTTTACCCGCGCCACCAGCACCCGCGCATTGAACGGCTTACCGATATAGTCGTCAGCCCCCATTTCCAGCCCAACAACCACATCCGACTCGCTGCCAAGCCCGGTCAGCATCACCACCGGTAATCCGGGTCTCATCTTTTGCACCCGCTGCAACACCATCAGACCGTTGATATCGGGCAACATCATGTCCAGCAATACCAGAGCGATATCCGGCTGAGTCTCAATGCAGCGCAGCGCCTCCTGCCCGGTGTGACAGGCGGTCACCGTAAAGACGTGTTCGCTCAGCACATCCTGTAAAAGCGTGCAGACAGCGATGTCATCATCCACAACCAGTATGGCTGGCTTCATTGTTTTTCCCCATTTCTGGCCAACTTAAATGAGTGTGATTGATTCTGCACAGAGTGACAGCGATAAGGCACAAGGATGTGCGGGAAACATAACCTCGGTCACACTGCCGGGGCGTCACGTATTGGAGATTCGTCACGTCAAATATGACGACAGACTGTTTTTCGTCAGGGTTTTGCGCAAAATTCGCCCGTAATATCGACTAATGCCCCTGATAAAAACATGGCATAAAAGATGCATAACAAAAACGACAAGCGCGTATGCGCGATTTGATTAACTGGAGCGAGACCGATGAAAAAAGTCGTCACGGTTTGCCCATATTGCGCATCAGGTTGCAAAATCAACCTGGTGGTCGATAACGGCAAAATCGTCCGGGCTGAAGCGGCGCAGGGGAAAACCAACCAGGGTACCCTGTGTCTGAAGGGCTACTATGGCTGGGATTTTATCAATGATACCCAGATCCTGACCCCTCGTCTGAAAACCCCTATGATTCGTCGCCAGCGTGGCGGCAAACTGGAATCCGTTTCCTGGGATGAAGCGCTTGATTACGTCGCCAGTCGTCTGAGCGCCATCAAAGCGAAGTATGGCCCGGACGCTATTCAGACGACCGGTTCATCTCGCGGTACGGGTAACGAAACCAACTATGTAATGCAAAAATTCGCGCGCGCCGTTATTGGTACCAATAACGTTGACTGCTGCGCTCGCGTCTGACACGGCCCATCGGTTGCAGGTCTGCACCAATCGGTCGGTAACGGCGCAATGAGTAATGCTATCAATGAAATTGATAACACGGATTTAGTATTCATCTTCGGGTACAACCCGGCGGATTCCCACCCGATCGTGGCGAATCACGTGATTAATGCTAAACGTAACGGGGCGAAAATCATCGTCTGCGATCCGCGCAAAATTGAAACCGCGCGTATTGCCGACATGCACATCGCGTTGAAAAACGGCTCGAACATCGCGCTGCTCAATGCTATGGGTCATGTCATCATCGAAGAAAAACTGTACGACCAGGCGTTCGTCGCCTCCCGTACGGAAGGATTCGAAGAGTACAGCAAGATCGTCGAAGGCTACACGCCAGAGTCCGTCGAAGATATCACTGGCGTTAGCGCGCAGGATATTCGTCAGGCTGCACGTATGTATGCCACGGCGAAAAGCGCGGCCATCCTGTGGGGCATGGGTGTTACCCAGTTCTATCAAGGCGTGGAAACCGTGCGTTCACTGACCAGCCTCGCAATGCTGACCGGCAACCTCGGTAAGCCGAGCGTGGGCGTTAACCCGGTTCGTGGGCAGAACAACGTTCAGGGCGCATGTGACATGGGCGCGCTGCCGGATACTTATCCGGGCTATCAGTATGTGAAAGATCCGGCTAACCGCGAGAAGTTCGCTAAAGCCTGGGGCGTGGAAAGTCTGCCTGCTCATACCGGTTATCGCATCAGCGAACTGCCGCACCGTGCAGCGCATGGCGAAGTACGCGCGGCGTACATCATGGGTGAAGATCCATTACAAACCGATGCTGAACTCTCCGCAGTGCGCAAAGGCTTTGAGGATCTGGAACTGGTCATCGTGCAGGATATCTTCATGACCAAAACTGCCGCTGCCGCAGACGTTATTTTACCGTCTACGTCATGGGGTGAGCATGAAGGCGTATTCTCCGCAGCTGACCGTGGCTTCCAGCGCTTCTTTAAAGCCGTTGAGCCGAAGTGGGATCTGAAAACGGACTGGCAGATTATCAGTGAAATCGCCACCCGTATGGGCTATCCGATGCACTACAACAACACCCAGGAAATCTGGGACGAGTTGCGTCATCTGTGCCCGGATTTCTACGGTGCCACTTACGAGAAAATGGGCGAACTGGGTTATATCCAGTGGCCTTGCCGCGACGCCTCAGAAGCCGACCAGGGTACGTCTTATCTCTTCAAAGAGAAGTTCGACACCCCGAACGGCCTGGCGCAGTTCTTCACCTGCGACTGGGTAGCGCCAATCGACAAACTCACTGAGGAGTACCCGATGGTACTGTCTACAGTGCGTGAAGTCGGCCACTACTCTTGCCGTTCGATGACCGGTAACTGTGCGGCGTTGGCCGCGCTGGCGGATGAACCGGGCTATGCCCAGATCAACACCGCCGACGCAGAACGCCTGGGCATCCAGGATGAAGAGCTGGTGTGGGTGAACTCGCGTAAAGGCCGGGTCATTACCCGTGCGGCAGTCAGCGATCGTCCAAACAAAGGCGCGATTTACATGACCTACCAGTGGTGGATTGGCGCATGTAATGAACTGGTAACCGAGAACTTAAGTCCGATTACCAAAACGCCGGAGTACAAGTACTGTGCTGTAAACGTTGAACGCATTGCCGATCAGCGCGCTGCCGAGCAGTATGTCATTGATGAGTACACCAAGCTGAAAGCCAGCCTGCGCGAAAGCGCGATGGGTTAAGCTTCCCCTGACGGCCTCCATTCGGAGGCCGTTTTTTTATGCATATAATCTCTCTATACTGTTCATTCCCTACACTAAATCTAAATATAAGATGAAACGACTTTTCGCCTTGATGGTGTTAATGACATGCTTTGTCCATGCCGAAGAGCCCGGTAGTCAGTTTTTGAAAGCCGCCGAGTCCGGAGACCGACGTGCACAATATTTCCTCGCTGATACCTGGTTTAGCTCAGGCGATTTGGGTAAAGCGGAATATTGGGCGCAAAAAGCCGCCGACAATGGTGATGCCGATGCTTACGCATTGCTGGCACAAATTAAGATTACCAATCCGGTCAGTCTGGATTACCCCCAGGCCAAAACGCTGGCGGAAAAAGCGACCCAGGCAGGCAGTAAAACTGGGGAAATTACGCTGGCGCGTATTCTGGTCAACACTCAGGCTGGACACACCGATTACCCCAAAGCCATTACCTTGCTGCAAAACGCCTCCGAGGACCTGGAAAACGACTCCGCCGTCGACGCGCAAATGCTGCTTGGGCTGATTTACGCCAACGGCGTGGGTATTCCCGCAGACGATGAGAAAGCGACGTGGTATTTCAAACGTAGCTCTGCCATTTCCCGCACCGGTTATTCCGAATACTGGGCCGGGATGATGTTCTTAAACGGTGAGCAGGGTTTTATCGTGAAGAATAAACAGAAGGCACTGCACTGGCTGAATCTGAGCTGTACGGAAGGATTCGATACCGGCTGCGAAGAGTTTGATAAGTTAACCAACGGGTAGTCGTTGTAGGCCTGATAAGCGTAGCGCCATCAGGCAACCCAGAGCAGGTTGCCTGATGGCGGCGTTGCCTTATCCGGCCTACAAGGCGGTCTTATCAAACTTACCTAATACTTCGCGCTCGTAGGCCAGCGCTTTTTTGCGGTCAAATTTGTGTTCCCACTTGGAGATAACCAGCACCGCCAGTGCGTTACCCACCACGTTCAGCGCGGTACGCGCCATGTCGAGAATACGGTCAACACCAGCAATAAACGCCAGGCCTTCCAGCGGGATCCCCACGCTGCCCAGCGTTGCCAGCAGCACCACGAATGATACGCCCGGCACGCCCGCAATCCCTTTCGAGGTCACCATCAACGTCAACACCAGCACTATTTCCTGCCACAGCGACAGGTCGATACCATACAGCTGCGCAATAAAGATCGCGGCAATACTCTGGTACAGCGTTGAACCATCAAGGTTGAATGAGTAGCCGGTCGGCACCACAAAGCTGGTGATTGAAGCCGGTGCGCCATAGGCTTCCATCTTCTCGATAATACGCGGCAGTACGCTCTCGGAGCTGGCGGTAGAGTAAGCCAGAATCAACTCGTCTTTCAGAATGCGGATCAGGATCCAAATGCTCAAACCGCAGATACGCGCGACAATCCCCAGCACCACCAGCGCGAAGAACAGGATGGCAAAGTGCACCAACAGCACCAGCTTCGCCAGCGGCCACAGGGAGGCAAAACCGAAGTTCGCGACGGTAACGGCAATCAGCGCGAAAACGCCGACTGGCGCATAGCGCATAACCATGTGGGTCACTTTAAACATGGTTTCGGAAATAGAGCGGAACACGGTAACCAGCGGTTCGCGGTGAGTTGCCGGCAGGGAAGACAAACCTAAACCGAACAGCACCGAGAAGAAGATAATCGGCAGCATATCGCCTTTTGCCATCGAGGCGACGATATTGGTCGGCACCAGTGACAAAATTGTCCCCATCAAACCATGCGCGTGGCTCTGTACTTCTGCAGTCGTGCTTTGATATTTCGAAATATCTACGGTCGCCAGTTGCGACATATCAATCCCGGAACCCGGCTGGAACACATTAGCCAGCGTGATCCCAAGGATAATCGCCACGGTGGTGATCACTTCGAAATAGAGAATAGTTTTGGCGCCAATGCGGCCCAGCTGTTTTGCATCACCGACTCCGGCGATACCGACAACCAGCGTAGAGATGACAATGGGCACAACGATCATTTTGATCAGATGGATAAAGATATCGCCCGCCGGTGACAGCAGGTTTACAACCAGCCATTCACGGCTGTCACTATGGTAATGCAGGTAACTCCCTAGCAGAATGCCCAGCACCATGGCGATTAGAATCTGCCATGCCAGGCTGACTTTCAAATTTTTCATAACAACGGACTTCCTCGATGGAGCGCTATTCCACATGCGGTGTGTGGGAATAGTACATACTGAAAGGGTATGAATTGTGTTGCGTTCGTTTATGGAGTTTTTTAACGCTTATTATCATTATCATCTGCATGGCATTCCGCGCAACCCTCTAAGAACAGGGCTTTTGGCTGATTTTATGCATAAAAATGCAATTTTATCGCGGTATTGATGAATAACTTTTTGTTATAAAAGAATTTTAATATGTTCAAAAATGAAGAAGTCATGGTGTGAGTTTTTTTCGCCCATTTGTTCGTTTGCCTGTTTTTTAAACAGGCCAAATGATACAAATCACAAAAAAAACAAATTTATTTTTGCCGATTCTGCAATAACTTCGCCATATTAATAGAGTCAACGAGCTGTGCCCGGTTCACCCTAGGCGAATTTAAATCCATAACCTTTTGCCACACTGAAATAGCCTGGGCGTAGTCTGCCTGCATAAACGCATCTGAGGCTAACAGCATCAGCGCGGTGACCTCTGCCGGGTCCAGCGCCAGAGCCTTATCAATCATCTCGCGAGTGGGCGGCGTCATATGTTGTCCGGCCTGGTAATACAATACCGTTGCCATCGCTGAATAGATCTCAGCATTTTCACCGCCGACACGCAGCGCCTGTTCGTAGGCCAGCAGCGCATTATGATACGCGTTTTGCCAAAGATAGTACTCCCCGAGTTGCGCCCATTTCACGCCGTCCTGGGGATTAGCGCGAATCTGCGATTGCAGCAAAAGCAACTGTTTTTCCTGAACATTCTCATCGGAGAAAGCATGTAAAGGGTCCGCCAGTCTCGTCTGCTCCTGACGAACCGCCTGCCATTTTGGCGTCAACAAGTAGCCTCCAATGCAGGCCACAACCATCAGCACCGCCGCAGCGGTCAGCCACTTCACAGGCAGTGGGCGTAACAGCGGTTCGGACTGGTTCATTGTTCACCTTCCTCCGTATGCTGACGTCTTCTCACTCGCCAGACCACCACACCTACCAGCAATAACAACAGGCACGGTAACGCCCACAGCAGCAGCGTTTGCTCATTCAGCGGCGGATTGTAACGAACGAAGTCACCGTAACGCTCGGTCATCCATGTCGTGATCTCGGCTTCGCTTTTCCCTTCCGCCACCATGCTATAAACCTGATGGCGCATACTGACCGCTACCGGCGCATTGGATTCCAGTAGGTTTTGGTTCTGACACTGTGGGCAGCGAAGCTGGCTGGCAATGGACAGCGCTTGTTCCTGCTGTTGCGGATTTTCAAAGCGCCAGGTATCCACAACCTGGGCATGGGTGGTAAAAGGTAGAAAAATCAGTAAAGCCACAAGTAACATCGTTTTGCCGGATGGCGGCATGAACGCCTTATCCGGCCTACCATGCTTTTCACTCGTAGGCCTGATAAGCGCAGCGCCATCAGGCAATAACTCTGGATGCTTCCTTCCTCGCCACGCGCTCAGCAGCGCGCCAAAGACCATTAATAGTCCCCCACCCCAAATCCAGCGCACGCCGGTCTGCACGTACAAACGCATGGCATAGCGGTCAGGTCCGGTTTTTTCACCCATTACCGCGTACCAGTCATGCATCAGATTCCAGCGGATCCCCGGCTCCATCATCTGTTGACGTCGCGCGGCATAGAAGCGCCTTTCGGGTTGCAGGCTGCCAATACGTTTCTCATTGTGCCACAGCGTGATCTGCGCTTTTTCACTGGTGTAGTTACCTTTGGCTTCCAGGTCGAGACGCTCAAAACGGAAAATGTAACCCGCCAGTTCAACCTGCTGCCCAGGGCTCAGGTTCAGGCTTATCTCCTGACGGCTACCGCTGGAAAAGACGATCCCCGCCGCAAACACCAGCACCCCGGCATGCGCCAGCAGTGCCGGAAGCTGGATGCGGAAAGACACGTTGCGGCTTCTGACCGTTGCCAGCACGATAACCAGCAGCATCAGCAGGCCAAAGGGCAGCGTAGCACGGTTAAAGTATGGTGCGCCTACGGAGAGCCGTCCCCAGCCGAACAGCCCGTAAATCATCGGGTAGAGCGTGCCAATCAACACAATCAGCAGCACCGCACTAAAGAGCAGCAGCGCAACCAGAATCAGCATCTCGCGTGACCAACCGCCAAAACGCGCATTCTGCCGGACTTGCTGGCCCCGCCAGGCGTACAGCCCGAGCGACGCCAGACTCAACACGGTAAACAGCGCAAACAGCGGCGCGGCGCGGACGTTATCCAACGCGAAAGCATGTACCGAAACGAGAATGCCGGAACGTACAATCAGCGTCCCAAGCAGCGATAAAATCAGCGTGACGATCGCCAGTAGCAGCGACCAGTGGCGGAAGATTCCGCGCTGGCGCGTGATATACAGGCTATGCTGCAGCGCGCTGGCGGAAAGCCAGGGCAATAAGGAGGCATTTTCAACCGGGTCCCAGAACCACCAGCCGCCCCAGCCCAGCTCGCAATAGGCCCACCAGGAGCCGAGGATAATTCCCAGCGTCAGCGCGCACCAGCCGGGCAGCGCCCAGCGCCAGCACACCCAGGCGCTCTGCGCATTAAAGTCACCACGTAGCAGCGAGGCCAGCGCCACACCTGCCGCCACCATCAAACCACCGTAACCCAGATACAGCAGAGGTGGATGGAGGATTAACCCGAGATGTTGCAGCATCGGGTTAAGGTCGCGCCCTTCAATGGCAGGCGGGAAGATGCGCACGAACGGATCGGACCATACCACCACAAACAGCAGCAGCAGGGCCGTTATCATTGAAAGGACGCTGAGCGTCAGCGGAAACAGCGCGTCGGTATCACGCCGATAGCGTAAAGCGAACAGCGCGCTCCAGCCGGAAAGAAACAGCACCCACAGCAGCAGCGATCCTTCGTGACCGCCCCACACCGCCGCCAGTTTTAATCCCCACGGCAGCAGGCTGTAGCTGTGCTGAGCAACGTAGACCACCGAAAAGTCGCTGGTCAAAAAGCAGAATACCAGAATGGCAAAAGCCAGCAGTAGCAGGGTAAATTGCGCCCACACGCCCACCGTTGCAAGCCGCATCACCCCTTGCCAGCGCTGGCGGACACCCACCAGCACGGCAAGCGGGGTCAACACGTTGACCCCAAGGCTTAATAACAGCGCCAGAAAACCGGCTTCAGGAAGGAGAACGTCCAGATATCACCTTACGCAACGGTTAGCTGACCCGCATAGAGTATAAAAAAACGCAGCAGCAGTACGCCGGTCAGGCTGGCGCCGCACACTGCCAGCACGCCATGAAACGTCGAACTGCGGTTGGCCCAGGGTTTTAGCAGCATCGGCAGTATCAGCCCAAGCCCAGCCACGCCAAGCCAGAACCACCAGGTCCAGAATCCACCGCCCAGTGCCGCCGCCAGCGCGCGCATTTTGCCGTCATCGCCCAGCGCCAGACCAACAAAGAACGCCGCCAGCAGGAAGATCTCCAGCCATACCACCGGGACTTCCATGCGATGCACAAAGTGCGCTTCGGTGCTGTGCGGGTTGCTACGATGGCGTAACGCCATGGCGATCAGCGCCACCGCGGCGCCGGAGGAGATCCCGGAGAACAGGAACAGCACCGGCAGGATCGGGTTATTCAGGAACGGGTAAGATTTCAGCGCCGACAGCAGAAAGCCGGTGTACGCCCCGAGCAGGACCGCCAGCACCAGCATTAACGTCTCAAGCGCACGATGGAAAGGCCCGATCAGCGTCAATACTTTCTGCACGATCCCTAACCGCGGCAGCCAACGCTGTTGCAGGGCAATCACTTCTTTTTCAAAGATTTTTGCCAGCCACAGCACTAACACCACCATGTACAACTGGAACAGCATGACCCCCATCGACATCACCGAAGTGAAGCTGTAGTGGAACATCAGTTTCCAGAAAGTCCATGGCCGCGTCAGGTGGAACACCAGAATCAACAGACCGAGGATAATCGCCCCCGGCCCTAACACCAGCGTAGTGCGCAGCAGCGTGCTGTCCGAACCGCCCGCCTCCGGATGGAAGCGACGCAGCAGAATCGCCAGCGTGACCAGTCCGGCAGAGATACCTATCAGGAACAGATAGATGGCAATGGGCCAGTCCCACACCAGTGATTCAAAATGAAATGCAGAAGCGGATGTCATTGGCTCACCTCCCCAAATTTAAAGGGAACGCGGTAGACCTTCGGTTTTGTACCCAACGCCAGCTTGTAACGGTAGGTCGTTTTCTGCTGCAACAAACGGGAGATATCGCTGTTGGGATCGTCCAGATTACCAAACGTCAGCGCCTTCGTCGGACATGACTCAACGCAGGCGGGCTGTTTGCCCGCTTTCAGGTTGGTTTTCCGGCAGAAATCGCATTTATCCGCCGTTTTGCTCACCGGATGGATAAAGCGCACGCGATAAGGACACGCGGCAATGCAGTACTGGCAGCCAACGCAAAGGTCCGGGTTCACATCCACAATGCCGCTGGCGGCATCGCGATACGATGCCCCCGTCGGGCAGACGTCAACGCAGGGAGCGTGGTCGCAGTGCTGGCACGAATGACGGAAGAAGCGATACTTCACATCAGGAAACGTTCCTTGCGGCTCACTGCGAATAATCGTCAGACGCGATACGCCTTCCGGCACGTTGTTGACTTCGCGACAAGCATCCATACAGGCCGTACAGCCGATGCATAATGACTCATCATGTACCATACCGTAACGCACGCCGTTGATGTTCAGCGTCTTCGCCACAACGCGCCCCGCCGTCCCGCTCACTGCCACCAGCGCGCCGACGCCGGTGATAAACTGGCGACGAGAGCAACTCATGGATGCTCCTTAAGCAACGGAATCGACGCCGGGTTAAAGTTCGGATTGTTACGCTGATCGCTATGGCAATCGACGCAAATCTTGATCCGTCCTTTATCGCTCAGCGTTTGCATCGTGTCTTGCTTCGGGTGCAGTGAGTGACAGCTGGCACACGCCACTTTGGTTACGTGGACATCGTGCGGCCAGAACGCTTTTTGCAGCTGCTCAGGCAGGTGACAGGACATACAGACGCTGTTCTGCTGCTCCACGTTGTACATCGGCTCATTAAAGCGCATCACATCTTTCACCCCTTCACGGTGGTTCGGTGATGGCTGGCCGTGACAGTTGGTGCAGGTGACCGGCAGTTTGTTATTCGGGTTGGTGACTTCCGCATGCTTACCATGCATGCCTTCGGTATCCGGCTTGTGACAGTCCAGACAGGCGGCATCCGGATTACGCTGTTGGGTAACCGTCCAGCGTTGATCCGACTCCTGCGGCGTTGGCGTGGCAGTGATTCCACTCAGGCTCCATAACAAGCCTGACGCCAGCACCCCAGCAGTTAATAACGAACGTAATACGCTCATATTCACTCCGTTGAGTTATCCGCCCCTTGCGGGGCGGAATGGGGTTATTGGCTTAACAGACCGTTTTTACGTGCCTGATCTTCCCACTGTGGAATCACCGTTTTGATGAAGTCCTGCTTCTCAGCATTGATTTGCTGCATGTTCAGACCAATCGCCGCCTGGGCTTTCTCTTTGGTCGAGATATCCGGCAACGGAATTTCATGCGTGATGCCTTTGGTCGCCAGCAGACGGACCAGTTTGGTACGCGCGTCGGCGGCTTTATCCATTGCGCTACCCAGCATCCGCAGGCCTTCTTCCGGGGCGTGCATATGAATGCCGTGTGAGGCGATAGACAGGTCCCAACGCCATTGTGCGTGACGGATATCTTCCAGAATCGGCTTCATTTCCGCTTCAGTCGCGCCCGCATCCCATGCGGCTTTCGCTTCGAAGTGCGCACGAACCAGCTGATCTTCAACTTTGATTTTCAGGTCATGAATAGCCTGTTTACGCTCGGCGACCACTTTTTGCAGGGACGCTTTGTCCTGGGTGTGGCAGTTCGCGCAGGTCTGAGGGAAGTTGTCGAACGGGTTACCAATCTTATGGTCGGTATAGATCTTGCCTTCCGCGTTTTGCACTTTCGGCATGTGACAGTCGATACAGGTCACGTTGTTCTTGCCGTGAATGCCCGCGCTCCAGGTTTCATACTCCGGGTGCTGCGCTTTCAGCATCGGCGTTTTAGACAGGGAGTTGGTCCAGTCAGAGAAAGCAATGTTGTCGTAGTATTTCTCCATGTTCTCGACTTTCATGCCGTCGTCCCACGGGAACTTAACGGCTTTGTTTTTACCGTCGAAGTAGTATTCCACGTGGCACTGGCCGCAGACCATGGATTGCTGGTCAAAGCGACCGGCTTTCTCAAACGGTTTACCGATGGCTTCCATCGCGCGTTCTGCATAAGGACGCGACAGGGTCAGTTCTGGCTTGCCTTTGGCGAAGTCTGGTGACGCGGTATTATGGCAATCCGCACAACCGAGATTGTTAACAATTTCCGGACCGCCGCGCGCCCATTTACCGTGGAAGTAGCCATCTTCACCGTCTTTCTGGATAAGACGCGCTACGTCCGGGCTTTTACAGCTCCAGCAGGCCATCGGCAACGGACCATCTTCTGCCGTTTTTGGTGCGCCGGTACGTAAGGTTTCACGGACATCGGTCACGGCATACGCGTGTCCCCGCGGTTTGTTGTAATCGCGCGAGAATGGGTATCCCGCCCACAGGATCACCAGACGCGGATCTTCTGCCAGTGCATCTTCACGGGCTGATTGCTCAGACGTGGCTTTCCAGGAGAGATATTGATCGGGATGCTGAGGTGCGAAGGTTTCATTCTTCGCTTCAACGGTGACGGTTTTTGCAGGTACAGAAGTTTGTTCAGCGTGAACAGCAGAAATAAATAATAAAGGTAATAACAGGCTGAAGAAACGGCGTACGCGTGATTTTATCCTTGCCATAGGGGTCTCATCCAGATGACGCCATTATCTGCAATGGCGGTTCTTTTATTGTTTTCCACAACAGCAACCACACGAATACTGTCATGACATTGCTCCACCCTATTTGTAACAAGAAACCACACTGAAAATGTTGTTTTTAATCAATTGTAAGTGTATGTAAAATACCACTTTAGAGTTATAACACCCCTCTAATCTCTCACTCTTTTGTCTAATTCAGAGACAGATCACCTTTTCAACAATCCTTTAGATAACTGCATGTTATCGCGAGATTTAATCAATTTTTGCTAGTTCCCTTCAAAATTCAGTTTGTCGCTAATTTGCACAATTCGTTTATTGCGTGATCTGCCGCGCAAATACTAAACAAAACTCTCAAAGCCCCTACATTTAACGTTTATGAGACATATTATTAACATCCTACAAGGAGAACAAAAGCCATGAGCCAAATACATAAACACGCTATTCCCGCAAACATTGCGGATCGTTGCCTGATAAATCCGGAGCAGTACGCAGAGAAATACCAGCAATCCGTTAACGAACCCGACACATTTTGGGGCGAGCAGGGAAAGATTCTTGATTGGATCAAGCCGTACAGCCAGGTGAAGAACACCTCCTTCGCACCAGGCAACGTGTCTATTAAATGGTACGAAGACGGCACCCTGAACCTGGCCGCAAACTGCCTTGACCGCCATCTGCAGGCAAACGGCGATCGTACCGCCATTATCTGGGAGGGCGATGACGCTACCCAAAGCAAAAACATTACCTATCGCGAGTTGCATCGCGATGTCTGCCGTTTCGCCAATACGCTACTGGATTTAGGCATAAAAAAAGGTGACGTGGTGGCCATTTATATGCCGATGGTGCCAGAGGCTGCGGTTGCCATGCTGGCCTGTGCCCGCATTGGGGCCGTGCATTCTGTCATCTTCGGTGGTTTCTCACCGGAAGCCGTCGCCGGACGTATTATCGACTCCAATTCACGCCTGGTGATCACCGCCGATGAAGGCGTACGCGCCGGACGCGCTATCCCGTTGAAAAAGAACGTCGATGATGCGCTGAAAAACCCGAACGTGAAAACCGTTGAACATGTGGTCGTCCTCAAACGTACCGGTGGTAAAACGGAGTGGCAGGAAGGCCGTGACCTGTGGTGGTCCGATCTTATCGAGAAAGCCAGCTCAGAACACCAACCGGAAGAGATGAACGCGGAAGATCCGCTGTTTATCCTGTATACCTCCGGTTCAACCGGCAAGCCGAAAGGCGTGCTGCACACTACCGGCGGGTATCTGGTCTACGCTGCAACCACCTTTAAGTACGTGTTTGATTACCATCAGGGCGATATCTATTGGTGCACCGCTGACGTGGGTTGGGTAACCGGACACAGCTACCTGCTGTACGGCCCGCTGGCCTGCGGTGCAACCACGCTGATGTTCGAAGGCGTACCAAACTGGCCAACGCCTGCGCGTATGTCGCAGGTTGTGGACAAGCACCAGGTCAATATTCTGTATACCGCACCGACCGCCATTCGCGCACTGATGGCAGAAGGCGACAAAGCGATTGAAGGTACTGACCGTTCGTCGCTGCGTATCCTGGGTTCCGTTGGCGAGCCGATCAACCCGGAAGCGTGGGAGTGGTACTGGAAGAAGATCGGCAACGAAAAATGTCCGGTCGTCGATACCTGGTGGCAGACCGAAACCGGGGGATTCATGATCACCCCACTGCCGGGCGCTACCGAGCTGAAAGCCGGTTCCGCAACCCGTCCGTTCTTTGGCGTGCAGCCTGCGATTGTCGATAACGAAGGTAATCCGCTGGAAGGCGCGACCGAAGGCAACCTGGTGATTACCGACTCGTGGCCAGGCCAGGCGAGAACGCTGTTTGGCGATCACGAACGCTTTGAGCAAACCTACTTCTCTACCTTCAAGAATATGTACTTCAGCGGCGACGGCGCGCGCCGTGACGAAGATGGCTATTACTGGATCACCGGACGTGTGGACGATGTGCTGAACGTCTCTGGCCACCGTCTGGGAACGGCTGAAATCGAATCAGCGCTGGTGTCGCATCCGAAGATTGCCGAAGCCGCGGTGGTGGGAATTCCGCATAATATTAAAGGCCAGGCGATCTACGCCTACGTCACGCTGAATCACGGTGAAGAGCCGTCACCTGAGTTGTACGCCGAGGTTCGCAACTGGGTGCGTAAAGAAATTGGTCCGTTGGCAACGCCAGACGTGCTGCACTGGACCGACTCACTGCCGAAAACCCGCTCCGGCAAAATCATGCGCCGCATCCTGCGCAAAATCGCGGCGGGCGATACCAGCAATCTGGGCGATACCTCGACCCTCGCCGATCCTGGCGTCGTGGAGAAACTGCTCGAAGAGAAGCAGGCCATCGCGATGCCATCATAACAAAGTCCTGAAAATGCCGGATGGCGACGCGAAAGCGTCTTATCCGGCCTACAAATCTGACCCTACCCTCTCTTCACCGGGAGGGAAATATAAAAAACCTCCCCCAAAGGATTTCGTGTTACAGGAAGGCGGCAAGCGAGCACATCCCCAAGAGCATAGTTCACTATGTGACTGGGGTGGGCGAGTGCGGCCAACGAACCTGTAGCACGAAAGACGCAGGGGGACCTCTGGAGAGCTCTGTGATGAATGACCAAATTTATCAGCGGATAGAAGACAGTGCGCGTTTCAGGGAGTTAGTAGAAAAACGGCAACGGTTTGCCACCATTCTGTCCATCATCATGCTGGCAGTTTATATCAGCTTTATATTATTGATTGCCTTTGCGCCGGGCTGGCTGGGTACTCCGCTACACGCGGGAACCAGCGTCACCCGCGGTATTCCGATTGGGGTCGGTGTGATCCTTATCTCCTTCATCCTGACCGGGATCTACATCTGGCGGGCAAACGGTGAATTCGATCGCCTGAACAATGCGGTTCTGCACGAGGTTAAAGCATCATGAAGAGAGTCCTGACGGCGCTTGCCGCCACGCTGCCCTTCGCCGCAAACGCGGCGGATGCTATTAGCGGTGCAGTCCAACGCCAGCCAACCAACTGGCAGGCGATTATCATGTTCCTGATTTTCGTCATCTTTACGCTCGGCATTACCTACTGGGCGTCAAAGCGCGTACGTTCGCGTAATGACTACTACACCGCTGGCGGTAACATCACCGGTTTCCAGAACGGGCTGGCGATTGCGGGCGACTATATGTCGGCGGCATCGTTCCTCGGGATTTCCGCGCTGGTCTTTACCTCCGGTTATGACGGGCTGATCTATTCACTCGGCTTCCTGGTCGGCTGGCCAATTATCCTGTTCCTGATTGCTGAGCGTTTGCGTAACCTGGGTCGTTACACCTTTGCAGACGTTGCGTCTTATCGTCTGAAGCAAGGGCCAATCCGTATTCTGTCCGCCTGTGGTTCCCTGGTGGTGGTTGCGCTGTATCTGATCGCGCAGATGGTTGGTGCAGGTAAGCTGATTGAGCTGCTGTTTGGTCTGAACTATCACATCGCTGTCGTACTGGTTGGCGTGCTGATGATGATGTACGTTTTGTTTGGCGGCATGTTGGCGACCACCTGGGTACAGATCATCAAAGCCGTACTGTTGCTGTTCGGTGCCAGCTTTATGGCCTTTATGGTGATGAAGCACGTCGGCTTTAGCTTCAATAATCTGTTCACCGAAGCGATGGCGGTACACCCGAAAGGTTCAGCCATTATGAGCCCGGGCGGGTTGGTAAAAGACCCAATCTCTGCACTGTCGTTAGGTCTCGGCCTGATGTTTGGTACGGCGGGCTTGCCGCACATCCTGATGCGCTTCTTCACGGTTAGCGATGCCCGTGAAGCACGTAAGAGCGTGTTCTACGCCACCGGTTTTATGGGTTATTTCTATATCCTGACCTTTATCATCGGCTTTGGCGCAATCATGCTGGTAGGTGCAAATCCGGCGTACAAAGATGCTGCGGGCGCGCTGATTGGCGGTAATAACATGGCGGCGGTTCACCTGGCGAATGCGGTGGGCGGTAACCTGTTCCTCGGCTTCATCTCAGCCGTGGCGTTTGCCACCATTCTGGCGGTGGTTGCCGGTCTGACTCTGGCGGGCGCATCGGCAGTGTCTCACGACCTGTACGCCAACGTGTTCCGCAAAGGCGCCACCGAACGTGAAGAGCTGCGGGTTTCGAAAATCACCGTGCTGGTGCTGGGCGTGATTGCCATCGTGCTCGGCGTGCTGTTTGAGAACCAGAACATCGCCTTCATGGTCGGCCTGGCGTTCGCCATCGCGGCGAGCTGTAACTTCCCCATCATTCTGCTCTCTATGTACTGGTCGAAACTGACCACGCGTGGCGCAATGTTGGGTGGCTGGTTAGGCCTGCTGACGGCAGTGGTGCTGATGATTCTTGGTCCAACGATTTGGGTCCAGATCCTCGGTCACGAAAAAGCCATTTTCCCGTATGAGTATCCGGCGCTGTTCTCCATCAGCGTAGCATTCCTCGGGATCTGGTTCTTCTCTGCCACCGACAACTCAGAAGAAGGCAACCGCGAACGCGAGCAGTTCCGTGCTCAGTTCATCCGTTCCCAGACCGGGTACGGCGTAGAACAAGGTCGCGCGCACTAACTTCCCTTCTCCTCCGGCTTTCGGGCCGGAGGAATATATCTTTCCTCAGAACATCAGCCTCGCCACCAGCGGTGCCACCAGCACCATTACCACGCCGGAAAGCATCATCACCAGGCTGGCAACGACCCCTTCCTGCTGACCGAGTTCATAAGAGCGTGCCGTGCCTGCGCCGTGCGATGCTGCGCCAAATCCTGCGCCTTTCGCCATCCCTTCACGAATGGAAAGCCGTAAAAACAGCACATCGCCGACCGCCATACCAAATACGCCGGTCACCACCACGAACAATGCCACCAGGTCCGGCTGCCCGCCCAACGGTTCTGCCGCCGCCAGCGCAAACGGTGTGGTGACGGAGCGCACCGCCAGACTGCGTTGGATCTCATCAGGCAACATAAACAGGCGCGCCAGCCATACGGAACTGGTGACGGCCACCAGCGTTGCCGTTACCACGCCCGCCGTCAGCGACATCCAGTGACGCTTAATCACGGCAAGGTTGTCATACACCGGAACGGCAAACGCGATGGTCGCTGGGCCTAACAACCACAGCAACCAGTGCGATTCACCGATATAGTTTTGCCAGGAGATATGGCCGAAGACCAGCATCAGCACCAGCAGGGCCGGGGTGAGAACTAATGGCATTAGGGGTAATTTACGAAAACGGCGATACAGGCGCTTATTGGCAAAGTAGATACCCAGCGTAATCACCAGACACAACACGCTTAACTGGAAATTACTCACGGTTTAGCCTGCGCATTTCATAGCGATACACTTTATCCACCACCCACGCCGTTGCGCCGAGCACCATCAGCGTACTGATCGCAATCACGGCAAATATACGCCAGCCATCAACCAGCAACAGCTGCGTGTAGTTCACAACGGCGACCACCGCCGGGACAAAAAACAGCAGCATTTCAGCCAGTAACCAGCGAGCACCTGCGCGAATCCAGTTCAGCGGGATAACCCGGCAGACAATTAACGCCAGCATCAGCACCATCCCGACCAGGTTGGCAGGAAGCGGTAGATGCAGCCAGGAGACAAGATATTGAGCAAATACAAAGAGACCTGCATACAACAGAACCTGAACGGGGATCTGGAGTCGATGAATAACGGCAGGCGTCACGCGGCTTATCGCCACAGCCATGAGGGTATGTCCTTAAAAAATAGAGAGCGCCAGTATAGAGAGCCCCCTTCCAGGACTGAAATGAATTAAACTCATTGCAGGCATAGTCTTAAGGAATAATCATGGATATCAGAACGCTGCGATATTTTGTTGAGGTGGTTCGTCAGCAGAGCTTTACCCGCGCAGCGGAGAAGCTTTTTGTCACCCAGCCCACCATCAGTAAGATGTTGAAGAACCTTGAAGACGAGCTTAACTGCACGCTGTTAATCCGCGACGGTCGGCGACTGCTGTTAACCGACACCGGGCAGGTCGTTTTCGAACGCGGCCTGGCAATCCTTGCCGAGTTTCGCCAGCTTGAAGCGGAACTCAGTGACATTAATCACCTCAACAAGGGCGTGCTGCGCCTCGGTATCCCGCCCATGGTGGGGATGTTAATGGCTGGGCCGATCGGCCTGTTTCGCCAGCGCTATCCCGGCGTTGAGCTGAAGGTCTCTGAATTTGGCGGCTTAACCGTTCAGCAGGCGGTAATGAACGGTGACCTGGATGTCGCGATGACCGCGCTGCCAGTTGAAGAAGAGAGCGGTCTGGCAACCTTACCGCTTTTTAGCCATCCACTCTGCGTGTTGGTTCCTCGCTCCGGTCAGTGGACAACGTGCGAATCCATTTCCCCCGAGGCGCTGGCGGAACATCCGCTGCTTATCTACAACGAAGATTTCGCGTTGAGCCGCCAATTGCTTGAGCTGTTTAGCCAACACAACGTCAAGCCCCGCATCGCGGTTCGCAGCGGGCAGTGGGATTTTCTGGCGGCAATGGTACAAGCCGGGGTCGGGATTGCCATTTTACCGGAGCCGATTTGCCAGCGGCTGGATAAGCAAACGTTGCGCTGGATCCCTCTGGAGAGTGACTTACGCTGGCAGTTGGGCATGATTTGGCGCGAAGGCGTGTATCTGTCGCACAGCGCCCAGGCGTGGCTCAAATGCTGTGAAGGGTTTTGGCTACCGCAAGCGTCGTAAAATGCCGGATGCGGCTAACGCCTTATCCGGCCTACATCGGTATGCCGGTGTTGTAGGCCTGATAAGCGTAGCGCATCAGGCACGTTCACCCGCATTAAAATCCATGATTTCACCTGCCCAATCTTGCGGGTACAAACCGTGCCTCACATCACGATGAAATGTTGAAAAAGGCCAAGCCTGTACCTGCTTTACCCAACCGTGCTTCACCGGGTTAATGTAAATATAATCAACATGCTGGCGATAATCATGTTCATCACGGATGGTGTGCTCCCAAAAGCGAGATTGCCAGATATGTCGGGAAGACAATGAGTGGGTGAAATGCTTCTTAATTTCCCGCCAGCGAGAGGAATAATCCACATCATTGCCAGGTAACGTCCATATACAATGCATATGCTCGGGTAAAACGACCCACGCATTGATGCGAAAAGGCCTAACCTTATTGACCGCAGCGATTGCACACCGAAGCGCGTGAATGTTGTCTGTCAGAAGGTGGCTTCGACGGTCCTGCAGATTTACCGTAAAAAACCAGGTTCCCCCATTGATGTAATTTCGTCGATAGTTGGACATGTTTCCCCCTTTCCTCAACCGTATGGAGAAAAGAGGGAATCGACAAGAGGGATGGATTCGTTCAGGAAAGCCACTCACAAATTACACGATGAATAATTTCTTGCAGCCAGTTGCGCGGCATTTGGCCCACCTTTCGCCGGATGCGGCTAGCGCCTTATCCGGCCTACATCGCTATTGCCGATCTTGTTGGCCTGATAAGCGTAGCGCATCAGGCACACCCTTCGCCGGATGCGGCTAACGCCTTATTCGGCACTACCGTTTACTGATTCTCAATCAACAGCGCTTCCAGCAAATCCAGGTCGTGCAGTAGTTTTTGCAGCGTTTCATTGCTGATTTCACGCGTGGCGCGCAGGTGATAAAGCTCCGCGCGTTCTGAACGCAGCGCTGCCAGGCGGAAACGTCGCTCGAGGTTTTCTTCCTGCATCGAGCTTTCCACATCGTTGCGCCCGTCGGCGCGTCGGCGCAGGTTACCAATCACGCGTGAACTCACCTCGGTGAGCAACTGGTTATCGATGTTCTCTTCGGTGTCCGCGGCCAGTCGCTCCTCCATTTTCTGGATCGCGACAATCGCCACTTCTGCCGTGGCGGCGCGGGCAATACGTTCCTCTTTCTGCTGCTGCGAGTGGTCTGCCACTTCCAGATGTTGTAGCAGAATCGGCAGCATCACCACGCCGACAAACAGCGAAAACAGGATCACGCCTGCGGCAAGGAAGATCAGCTCATATCGCGCCGGGAAGCCGCTACCATCCGGTAACAACAGTGGAATGGAGAGCACACCGGCGAGGGTAATGGCCCCGCGTACACCGGCAAAAGAGGCGATCATGATTTCACGCGTCGTCCAGGATCCAAACTCCATCGGTTTTTTCTTCAGGAAGCGCAGACTGAACTTTTTCATGGTCCACAGCCAGCCAAAACGCACCAGCATTAGCGCCACGTAAATCAGCACGACATCGGTAAACAGCATCCAGATTTCAACATTCGGATCGGCCTCGGCCGCCGCCAAAGAAGACTCCAGAATTCCCGGTAACTGTAGCCCTAACAGTAAGAAGACCATGCCGTTAAACACAAACTCCAGCATCGCCCAGGTACTGTTAGCACGTAAACGCATCGCCAGCGGTGCGCGGCGCATCACCCCGGAACGGGTGATCGTCATCCCGGCAGCGACCGCCGCGAGAATGCCGGAAACGCCGATATGTTCCGCAATCAGGTAAGATGCAAACGGCAGCAGGAACAGCAGGACTATTTGCGTTGCCGGCTCGTCACCGCCCCAGCGGCTGAGGAAGCGCAGGGAGCGGCCGTACAGCCAACTGACGACAAAACCAGCCAGGATGCCGCCAATCGCCACTTTGAAGAACTCAAGCGTTGCGCCACCAACGGTGAATACCATTGTCCCCATCGCCACGGCGACGGCAAACTTCAGAGAGACCAGACCGGAGGCGTCGTTCATCAACGCTTCGCCCTGCAGGATACCCATGATTTTCTTCGGTATACGTCCCTCTCCCACAATGCCGGAAAGTGCGACGGCATCGGTTGGCGATAGCACAGCAGCCAGCGCAAAGGCTGGGATGAGAGGGATCCCCGGCACCAGCCAGTAAATCATAAATCCAATGCCGACCACCGTGACCAGCACCAGCGCCAGTGCCAGGCCGAAAATCTCTCGCCCGTGCTCGAGAAACTCACGTGTTGGCGTCTTCCAGCCATCGGCAAAGAGCAGCGGCGGGATGAACAGAACCAGGAACAGCTCAGGATCGAATTCCACATGCAAACCAAACGTCGGCCACGCCAGCAAGGCGCCGATGGCGATCTGCATAAGGGGTAAAGGAAGTTGGAAGGGCAATACGCGAGTAAATACCCCCGACAGCGAGACCACAAGGGTCATGATAAGTATGGTGAAAAAGATTTCCATGCGTTCCCTGTTTGCGATGTTTCTTATGATTGCTAATGAGAGGCGTCGTGCCTCAATTCTATCTAATTGAGAGTAACGCAAAAGACAACGAGTGTGTTCTGAAAATGAAAACGGGCGGCCAAAGCCACCCGTTTTTAGGATCGTCAGGAAATCAGAATCAGATAGCCCAACCGCCGGCGTAGAAGGCCACCAGCGCGATGGCGATCACCACGGTGCCGATGTTCAGTTTGCGCCATTCACCAGAAACGATGCGGCCAATTACCAGGGTAGCAAAGCCAATCATGATGCCGGTAACGATGTTACAGGTCAGCACGATAAATACGGCCGTCACTAGTCCTGCCATTGCGTCGACAAAGTCAGCGAAATCGATTTTCGCAACATTGCTCAGCATCAACAGACCCACATACATCAGCGCAGGTGCCGTTGCGTACACAGGTACAAGATAAGAGAGCGGAGAGAGGAACAGAATCAGCAGGAACAACACGCCAACGGTGATCGCTGTCAGGCCAGTTTTACCGCCTGCCGCCGTACCCGCTGCGGATTCAATGTAAACCGCCGCCGGAGCTGCACCCACCAGACCAGAGAACACACTGCTCAGGGAGTCAGTGGTCAGCGCCTTGCCACCGTCGATAATCTGTCCGTCTTTATCCAGCAGATTCGCCTGTCCGGCTACCGCGCGGATGGTTCCGGTTGCATCGAAGACAGCGGTCATGACCAGCGCCAACACGCTCGGCAGGACAATCGGGTTCAGTGCCCCCATGATATCCAGGCTGCCGATCAGCGAATTGCCGTTTTCATCACTCAGAGACGGCATGGCAAAAATGCCGGAGAAATGCACGGCCGGGTCGAAAATCAGACCAACCACTGAAATACCGATAATGGTCAGCAGAATGCCACCCGGTACTTTCAGTTTTTCGAGGCCAATAATCACCGCCAGACCAATTAACGACATAATGACCGGGAAGGTATCGAAGTCACCCAGCGCAACCGGCAGGCCGTCCAGCGGGTTCTTAATTACCAGACCGACACCGTTTGCCGCAATCAGCAGCAGGAACAGGCCGATACCAATCCCCGTACCATGCGCAACGCCCTGCGGCAGATTGCGCAGGATCCAGCTACGGATACCGGTCGCGGAAATGATGGTAAACAGGACCCCCATCAGGAACACCGCACCCAGCGCAACGGGCACGCTAATATGTTGGCCCAGCACCAGGCTGAATGCGGTAAATGCGGTCAGAGAAATGGCGCAACCAATTGCCAGCGGCAGGTTTGCCCACAGGCCCATCACAATAGAACCGACGCCCGCGACCAGACAGGTCGCCACAAATACAGCAGCAGGTGGGAACCCGGCTTTACCCAGCATCCCCGGAACCACGATAACGGAGTAGACCATGGCCAGGAAGGTCGTTAATCCGGCAACGACTTCCTGACGAACGGTACTGCCGCGGAGCGAAATTTTAAACCAGGCGTCGAGTGAACCGCCGGTACGCGCTGAAGGCGTAGACATAGAAAACATCCCCTGAGAGTTTATTTTTTCGTCATTATGCGTGCTGGACAATCCACTGCCTGCTAAACGTTTTCTCCATGTGCCAGGTTTGCGTCAATAGGGGTGTCGCAAAAAAGCAAACGTTTAGCTCCGCGCATAAAAAACGGGTGGTAAAAAAAAGCAAACGATTATCTAGCGATCATACGCTGGTTTTCAACTGAACTTTGCCGCTTTTTACTCATTTCTTCTTATAACGCGCAAGAAATAACCAGTCGATGCGCAAACGTTATCGTCAATGCGCAATTTGGCAACAAATTGCGCGGAGTTATTACAACATCGGCGTGTTTATTTCACGCAACTCGCGCAAGAAAACGGGTGAAGATGCGGAAAATTTTTTGGCTAAAAAATCACCAATTCGCTGGCAAATGGAGGGAGGTGGCTTACACTTACATTATCAACACAGGCCGGAACCTCCCCTAATGTGCTCGACTGAGGGGTGTTGATGTCGGGGGAAACCCTCCCGTGAACCAGCGGGATAGAGTGAAAGACAAAGACCGGAACCAAACTAAAGCGCCCTCTGTGGCGCTTTAGTTTTATATCCTTCACACCCGTCACATATTTTAAACCAATTAATCATCTTCCAGCAGGCGCGCTCCGGTCCCCTGCTCGCCAAGCTGATCGCCTGGGTTACGCAATGGGCAATCGCTACGTGACAAGCATCCGCAACCAATACACCCATCCAGCTCATCACGTAGCGCCACCAAAGTATGGATGCGTCGGTCCAGTTCTTCACGCCATTGCGAAGAGAGCTGCTTCCACTCTTTGGCACTAAGCGAATGCCCCTCAGGTAATACACCTAACGCGTCACCGATCGTGGCCAGCGGGATCCCGATGCGTTGAGCAATCTTGATTATCGCAACGTAACGCAACACATCACGTTTGTATCGCCGCTGATTGCCGCTGTTGCGCATGCTACTGATTAACCCTTTGCTTTCATAGAAATGCAGGGTCGATACCGCCACGCCGCTACGTTTGGCGACTTCACCTGGTGTGAGCAGCGCTTTTATCCGGGGTAATTTCTTTTCCATAAATCGCTTTACCTCAAGTTAACTTGAGGAATTATACTCGCCCACAGACAAAACGACGAATCGAATACTGAGAAAGAGGCAGCCCTATGTCCCATCAGCAGATTATTCAGACCCTTATTGAATGGATTGATAAACATATCGATCAACCGCTGAACATTGAGGCGGTGGCGAAAAAATCAGGTTACTCGAAGTGGTATTTACAAAGAATGTTCCGCACGGTGACGCGCCAGACCTTGGGTGACTACATCCGCCAGCGTCGACTTTTGCTGGCCGCCGTTGAACTACGGACAACTGAGCGACCTATTTTTGATATCGCGATGGATCTTGGTTATGTGTCGCAACAAACCTTCTCGCGTGTGTTTCGCCGCGAATTTGATCGTACTCCCAGCGACTACCGCCATCGTCTGTAAGATTATTGCCCGCTCTGCGTCAGTATGGCGGGCGACCGTTGTATCCAGTGCATGAACTCCTGCGGCGGCAGCGCCTTCGCAAAATACCAGCCCTGACAATACTGTACGCCGCGTTCAAGCAGCCATTCGATTTGCTCCTTCGTTTCCACCCCTTCCGCAATCGTCTTCAGGTGTAAGCTTTGTGCCATCTCAATAATATGTTCGGCAATCAAGTGACTGGTACTGTTAGTGGACAACGTGCTAATAAACGATTTGTCGATCTTCAGGATATCGACATTCAGCGCTGACAAATTATGCAGATTGGAATATCCCGTGCCAAAATCATCAAATGCCACTTCATAACCCGCCTTACGGAACGCCTGGATTACGGGGGTCATTTTATGTACATCTATGAACCCACGCTCGGTCACTTCAACTTTAATTTGCTGGGCCGCCACGGAGTACTCACGATTTTTGTCGTTAATCAGAGCAATCAATCGGGATGAATGAAAGTCAGAAGCGGAAAGGTTAATCGATATAGAAAGCTGAGGATGCGCCGAAAGAAAATACCCCAAATCGTTGAACACCTCTTCAACGACATAATCCGTGATCCGCTCAATCATTCCCTCTTTTTCAGCCAGCGGAATAAACTCCGTCGGGCTCATCACCTCACCTTTACAGCCCGGCCAGCGCAGCAGAGCTTCAGCACCAACACACTGCCCATTTTTAATATCAATAATCGGCTGGTAATGCAGGCAAAGCTGACGTTTTTTGATCGCGCGTTTTAATAAGCGCCGGGGAGATAAGTATTCCTGGCGCGTGCGCCACCACATTAGCAGTATCAGGATGCTGCAGATAATCCCGAAGGGAATGGTTAATGCCGCCTCGTGATAGAAAATCTGACTTACGCGGTTGTCTGAGGTCGACACAATAATCGCAATTGGACGTTTTTCTGAATGCACGATGGTGTAGAAGCGATCGTCTTGTTGAAAGGTCGATGCTTCACCGCGTATGAGCGGCGCGAATTGCGCAATATTTGCCGCTTCACTAGCAGAGAAAAACGTATCTGTTACTGTGTCATACACGCCCCAGGAGAGATCCGGATCATCTGACATGACTTCGCTGTAGGACAATGGATTGATGACTGCGACGTAGTTCCCGCGTTGCATGTACGTCATTCTGTAGCCAGCGAAAAAAGGGGTATCGCGGTAGTAATAGATGGCGATATCCGGCGTACGTTTATAATCGGCTGTCGGCATAATATAAGTAACAGGCGGCGCCATCGACGTAGAGCACAAAAAGTGATCGCCCTGCGCATAAATTAGCTCACTGATATATAAACGACCGCGAATAATATTTAGCATACTTTTCTGATGTGCCGGGGTACACATCTTACCCTGATACAACTGGGCCATATCACGCGCCAAATCAGCTTGTAGGATCACCAATTCTGTTTTATTTAACACCAGTTGAGCAAAAGAGCGGAGTTGGCTATGGGTTTCGGTCATCGCCCGGATGTGCGCAAACCATATCGCCAGCACCACGGGGAACAATACCACCATGAATGTTCCCAGGAACTTCAGCATCTTGCGTCGCGCACTGTGATTCATGTCAGCCCTATTTCCCTGTTTCGTATATGCCAGAACCCATCAAGGCAGGATGCTATAAACACCGACTGATTAAGTTGCATGAATCTATCAGTATTAGCAACAGACTTCTCTATGTAAAAGTCTGATAATAGTTGATGATGATATTATTTTTCCGTAAGGCAAACTTAAAGTTATGCTTATTTCATAACGTTATTATCCCCACGGAGTAATTTTTTATGAGCATTATCCTGGCTGCATTTAAGAAATTCATTAAATTTTTTTAACGTTTAATTTAGGATAAATATAACAAGTAGATTAAATGTATGTTTAAAAGATGGTTATTTATTATCAACTCTTCATTAAACAAAACCACACATTTAGAGTGGTTATAAGCCTACAAAAATAACGGCCAATACTGGTGAACAAACGACCAGATGTGATATAGTTCACAAAAATCATGTAACAGAAACAATGTTTCATTCATGTTATTGCCCGTCGATAGCCAGAGTATCACACCCTCGGTGAACACCCCCGCGCTGTCCTGGGCATCCAGACTTTCTGAGGACGTTTTTCATGGCGACAATAACAACTGGCGTGGTTCTTCTGCGGTGGCAACTACTCAGCGCGGTGCTGATGTTTTTAGCCAGTACGCTCAATATCCGTTTTCGTAAATCAGATTATATTGGCCTGGCCGTCATTAGCAGCGGTTTGGGGCTGGTTTTTGCCTGCTGGTTTGCGACTGGATTGCTCGGCATAACCCTGGTGGATATGTCCGCTATCTGGAAGAACATTGAAACCGTAATGGTTGACGTGATGAGCCACACACCGCCAGATTGGCCTATGGTGTTGAACTGATAACAAAATTGCATATGGCTACCCCAGTCTTGAGGTAGCCATTATTTTCAGCGTAGCGCAGTGGGATTAGAACGGAATATCGTCGTCGAAATCCATCGGCGGCTCATTAGACGGTGCTGCCGGCGCTGACTGTTGCGGGCGAGACTGTGCGCCGCCGCTGAACTGGTTGCCACCCTGCGGCTGCTGAGGTTGACCCCAACCGCCCTGCTGCTGACCGCCACCTGCCGGAGCACCACCACCCTGACGACCACCCAGCATTTGCATGGTGCCGCCAACGTTAACCACAACTTCTGTGGTGTACTTTTCTACGCCGGACTGATCGGTCCATTTGCGGGTACGCAGCTGACCTTCGATATAGACCTGAGAACCTTTACGCAGATATTCGCTGGCCACTTCCGCCAGTTTGCCGAACAACACAACACGGTGCCATTCAGTCTGCTCTTTCATTTCACCGGTCGCTTTATCACGCCAGGATTCGGAAGTAGCCAGCGTAATGTTGGCAACTGCGCCACCATTCGGCATATAGCGTACTTCCGGGTCCTGGCCCAGATTACCGACGAGAATCACCTTGTTTACGCCTCTGCTGGCCATGATCGTGTCTCCTGAAAAACGTTACTGAATAAGTGTAAGCGCGGGATTGTAGCATTTCCAATAGCGCTTTTACTACGTTGCGAAGTTGATTCCAGTAAACAACCCCAGCCAGACATTGTTGCACAGACGTCTGCGTTTTGCATTCCAATACTGTATATCCATTCAGGTCAGGTTGTGTCATAATTAACCGTTTGTGATCGCCGGTAGCACCATGCAGCCAGGCAAAAAAGCGTTTAATCCGGGAAAGATGAATGGATAAGATCGAAGTTCGGGGCGCCCGCACCCATAATCTCAAAAACATCAACCTCGTCATCCCGCGCGACAAGCTGATTGTCGTCACCGGGCTTTCGGGCTCAGGCAAATCTTCGCTCGCTTTCGACACCTTATATGCCGAAGGGCAGCGTCGTTACGTTGAATCCCTTTCCGCGTACGCGCGTCAATTTCTGTCGCTGATGGAAAAACCGGACGTCGACCACATTGAGGGGCTCTCTCCTGCCATCTCAATTGAACAAAAATCGACGTCCCATAACCCGCGATCCACGGTAGGTACAATTACCGAAATTCACGACTATCTGCGTCTGCTGTTTGCCCGCGTTGGCGAGCCGCGCTGTCCGGATCACGACGTCCCCCTGGCAGCGCAGACCGTAAGCCAGATGGTGGATAACGTCCTGTCGCAGCCGGAAGGTAAGCGTCTGATGCTGCTGGCGCCGGTGATCAAAGAGCGTAAAGGCGAGCACACCAAAACGCTGGAAAACCTGGCAGGCCAGGGCTATATCCGCGCCCGTATCGACGGTGAAGTCTGTGACCTTTCCGATCCGCCCAAGCTTGAGCTGCAAAAGAAACACACCATTGAAGTGGTGATTGACCGCTTTAAAGTCCGTGACGATCTCACCCAACGACTGGCGGAATCCTTTGAAACCGCGCTGGAACTGTCCGGCGGCACGGCGGTCGTTGCCGATATGGACGATCCAAAAGCGGAAGAGCTGCTGTTCTCCGCCAACTTCGCCTGCCCTATCTGCGGCTATAGCATGCGCGAACTGGAACCGCGACTGTTCTCGTTTAACAACCCGGCGGGCGCGTGTCCAACCTGTGACGGTCTCGGCGTGCAGCAATATTTCGATCCTGATCGGGTGATCCAAAACCCGGAACTGTCGCTGGCCGGTGGTGCTATCCGCGGTTGGGATCGCCGTAACTTCTATTACTTCCAGATGCTTAAGTCTCTGGCGGAACACTATAAGTTCGACGTTGAAGCCCCGTGGGCCAGCCTGAACCCTACCGTGCATAAAGTGGTACTGTACGGTTCCGGTAAAGAGAATATCGAATTTAAATACATGAACGATCGCGGTGATACGTCCGTACGTCGCCATCCGTTCGAAGGCGTATTGCACAATATGGAGCGCCGCTATAAAGAGACGGAATCCAGCGCAGTACGTGAAGAATTAGCCAAGTTCATCAGTAACCGTCCTTGCGCCAGCTGTGAAGGGACGCGTTTACGCCGGGAAGCCCGTCACGTATTTGTTGAAAATACGCCGCTGCCTGCGATTTCTGACATGAGCATCGGTCATGCAATGGATTTCTTCAACAATCTGAAGCTTGCGGGTCAGCGGGCGAAGATTGCCGAAAAAATTCTTAAAGAGATTGGCGATCGTCTGAAGTTCCTGGTCAACGTCGGCCTCAACTACCTGACGCTATCGCGTTCAGCAGAAACACTCTCCGGTGGTGAGGCCCAGCGTATTCGCCTGGCAAGCCAGATCGGCGCGGGTCTGGTTGGTGTAATGTACGTACTGGATGAACCGTCTATCGGTTTGCATCAACGCGATAACGAGCGTCTGCTGGGTACGCTTATCCACCTGCGTAATCTGGGAAATACCGTCATTGTGGTCGAGCACGATGAAGATGCGATTCGCGCCGCTGACCACGTTATCGATATCGGCCCGGGCGCGGGTGTTCACGGCGGTCAGGTCGTCGCCGAAGGGACGCTCGACGACATCATGGCAGTGCCTGAGTCGCTGACCGGCCAGTACATGAGCGGTAAACGCAAGATTGAAGTGCCTAAACAGCGCGTTGCGGCTGACCCAGAGAAAGTGCTTAAACTCACCGGCGCACGCGGTAACAACCTGAAAGATGTCACCCTGACGCTGCCGGTAGGTTTATTTACCTGCATTACCGGTGTTTCCGGTTCGGGTAAATCGACGCTGATTAACGACACACTGTTCCCGATTGCACAGACGGCGCTAAACGGTGCGACGCTGGCTGAACCTGCGCCGTATCGCGACGTTCAAGGCCTGGAGCATTTCGACAAAGTGATCGACATTGACCAAAGCCCGATTGGCCGTACGCCGCGCTCTAACCCGGCAACCTACACCGGGGTGTTTACGCCAGTGCGCGAACTGTTTGCCGGTGTACCGGAGTCACGAGCACGCGGTTACACGCCGGGGCGTTTCAGCTTTAACGTCCGTGGCGGACGCTGTGAAGCCTGTCAGGGCGACGGCGTGATCAAAGTCGAAATGCACTTCCTGCCGGATATCTACGTGCCGTGCGATCAGTGCAAAGGCAAGCGCTATAACCGCGAAACGTTAGAAATTAAGTACAAAGGCAAGACTATCCACGAAGTGCTGGATATGACGATTGAAGAAGCACGTGAGTTCTTCGATGCCGTTCCGGCGCTGGCACGTAAGCTGCAAACGCTGATGGACGTTGGCCTGACGTACATTCGACTGGGTCAGTCCGCTACCACGCTCTCGGGCGGTGAAGCACAGCGCGTGAAGCTGGCGCGCGAACTGTCCAAACGCGGTACCGGGCAAACGCTGTATATTCTCGATGAGCCGACCACCGGTCTGCATTTTGCGGATATTCAGCAACTGTTGGACGTGCTGCATCAACTCCGGGATCAGGGCAACACCATCGTGGTGATTGAGCACAATCTGGACGTGATTAAGACCGCAGACTGGATTGTCGATCTCGGTCCGGAAGGCGGCAGCGGCGGCGGCGAAATCCTTGTCTCCGGCACACCAGAAACGGTCGCTGAGTGTGAAGCCTCACACACGGCCCGCTTCCTCAAACCGCTGTTGTAATTACGCAACACTTGTCTGGCCTACAGAATATGCATAAAGCTTGTAGGCCGGATAAGGCGCTTACGCCGCATCCGGCAACCGTTGTGCCTGATGGCGCTGCGCTTATCAGCGCCTACGAAACTACAGACCAGGCATAAAGCCTGTAGGGCGGATAAGGCACTTGCGCCGCATCCGGCAAGCGTTGTGCCTGATGGCGCTACGCTTATCAGGCCTACGAAACTACAGATCAGGTATAAAGCCTGTAGGCCGGATAAGGCGCTTGCGCCGCATCCGGCAACAGTTGCGCCTGATGGCACTGCGCTTATCAGCGCCTACGAAACTACAGAATATGCATAAAGCCTGGAGGCCGGATAAGGCGCTTGCGCCGCATCCGGCGAAACGGATCAGGGCTGCGTCAGTATCCGGCGTTTATCTTCCGGCAACGTGTTCACAGCCTGCTGATAAGAGGCGTCGACCAGATAATAAATCTGTGAATCCGGCAGCGAGCCGTCCAGATACACCGTACTCCAGTGCGCCTTATTGAGATGCCTGCTTGGCCGAACATCGCTATGCTGCTGGCGCAACAGTTCTGCCAGTTCAGGGCTGGTTTTCAGAGACACCGCCGGGCGTTCTTCCACCTCTTTTACCATGGCAAAAAGCACATCTTCGACTTTGATTTGCGTGGCCTTCCAGTCACTGTGAACGCTCTGCTCCGCGCCCGTTTTTGCCATGCAGTATTGCAGCAACTCCGAATTCGTCATCTTTATTCCCCTTACCAGCATATTGCCTCATGAGAACATCTTTTATTCAGTGTGCAGCAAGTCCGCAAAAGGTAAAAGCCAGCAATGTAAATTTGTTTAAAAAAACAGCAATCCGCAGCCAGCGTCCTCAATATTCCGAGTTGACGATCACCTCTTCACCAAACGCACCGGCCTGTGGCAGCGGCTTATAAGTGGAGTTAGAGGCGCGCAAAATGCGAATACCGCGAATACCCACGTCGCGAGCGGCAGTGATGTCATTATCGGAGTCACCGTAGAACATGCGGATATTTTTATCCTGCAGCCACTGCGTTTTGGTGTTCTGACCCGGCTTGTCGCCGGCAAAAATGACCGGATTCATATTTCCAGCTGGGATGTGAAAGTTATCAGACAACGTTTTCGACACCGTTTCAGTCTTCGTCTGGCTACGCCCGGTCACGAAAAAGATGCTGTCACCGCGACGCACGTGCATATCAATCAGTTGGCGCGCGACTTCTTTTGGAATACTGAACTCGTCCCAGCCATTGTTCATTTTTTCCCAGAAGGCCGGATTCTTCAGGTAATCCTCACTGTCCGGAGAATACGTTTTTTTACCGCGCCAGAAGCCTGGGCTGGAAAAGAGGACAGTGTCATCGATATCAAACCCGACGGCCATCGGCGGACGTCCGGTCAGGCTGTTTTCAATTTGTGCCACGGAGACCCAGTGAATGGGAGCCTGCTCAGCGAGCTTTGCAACGTTAGTGCCTGGATTGAGCTGAGAGGGAGAAGAAACGAGTGCCTGGGCTGGCTGATTAAGCGTGAACAATAAACAAACGGCACTCAGTGCCAACGTAAACTTGCGCATATTTTTCCCTAAGTAGTCAGTTAGTTATCATTTTTTTATTAACAACTGGTCAAAAAACTATCTGACCTTACCCCTTAGGGGGAGTGAAAGGAAGGATTTTCTCTGGTTTTGTCCTGGAAAAGGAGCACGATCACATTGGAAAAAGGCCTGATGGCGCGACGCTTATCAGGCCTGCAAAGTCGGTTACATGACGGCGGCAAATGCCTTCGCCACGCGCTGCACGTTACCGTGATTCAACCCGGCCACGCACATGCGACCGCTGGCGATCAGGTATACACCGAACTCATCGCGCAGACGATCAACCTGGGCTGCGCTAAGCCCGGTATAGCTGAACATCCCGCGCTGTTGCAGCAGGTAGTCAAAGTTACGGCCTGAGATCTCCGTATTCAATACGTTAACCAACTCCTGGCGCATCGCCAGAATGCGGGTACGCATCTCTTCAACTTCCGCCAGCCAACTGGCTTTCAGCGCGTCATCACCCAGTACCGCGGCAACTACCTGCGCACCAAAGTTTGGCGGGCTGGAGTAGTTTCGACGCACCGTCGCTTTTAGCTGCCCCAGCACGCGGCTGGCGGTATCAGCGTCTTCACATACCACTGACAGTCCGCCGACACGCTCGCCGTACAAGGAGAAAATCTTCGAGAATGAGTTGCTGACAAGAGCGGGCAATCCGGCGCTGGCAATGGCGCGAATCGCATAGGCGTCGTCTTCCATTCCACCACCAAAGCCCTGGTAAGCAATATCCAGGAACGGGATCAGATCGCGTGCTTTCAGGATCTCAATAACGCTATCCCACTGCGCAGGCGTTAAATCCGCCCCTGTCGGGTTATGGCAGCACGGATGTAGCAGCACGATGCTGCGCGCCGGTAGGGTATTCAGCGTTGCCAGCAGGTCGTTGAAACGCACACCGTTGGTCGTGTCGTCATACCATGGGTAAGTGCTTACTTCGAATCCGGCACCTTCAAAAATCGCAATATGGTTTTCCCAGGTCGGATCGCTGACCCACACGCCAGAATCAGGGAAATAACGTTTCAGGAAGTCTGCGCCAACCTTTAACGCACCGGAGCCGCCCAGCGTCTGAATGGTTGCGACGCGCTGCTGCTGGAGAACCGGATGTTCTGCGCCAAATAGCAGCGGCGCAATAGTATGGCGATACGTGTTCAGACCTTCCATCGGCAGATACAGCGAAGCGCCATGCGGTTTGGCATTGAAGCGGGCTTCCGCTTCCGCCACAGCTTTAAGCTGAGGAATAATGCCGTCTTCGTTGTAATACAGGCCGATGCTGAGATTCACTTTGTCGCTACGTGAATCTTCTTTGAAGCGCTCCATGAGCGATAAAATCGGGTCGCCGGCGTAGGCGTCAACTTTTTGAAACACGTGTGGTTCTCCGGGTTTACAGGCAGGGGTTAAGAACACAATAAACCGGAAGTGGGAGAAGATCGAGAGGATGTTGAGAGGAATATTGCCGGAAGGCGGCGTAACCACCTGTCCGGCACATCATGCTGCTAATCGATATACTTCATCGCTACCCTTGAGGTCAGGCGCGTAATAAGTTCGTAAGCACTTACTTTCGTCATTTCAGCAATGCGTTCAACGGGCAGGCCCTCGCCCCACAGAATCACCGAATCGCCGGCTTTATCCTGCGCTTCAGGGCCTAAATCGACGCAGATCATATCCATCGCGACGCGACCGACGATCGGCACTTCACGGCCATTGACCAGTACCGGCGTCCCCGAAGGCGCTGCGCGCGGGTAACCATCGCCATAGCCCATCGCTACCACGCCAAGACGCGTATCGCGCTCGCTCAGCCAGGTTCCCCCATAACCAACCGGCTCGCCCGCTTTGTGCTCACGCACCGCAATCAGGCTTGAGGTCAGCGACATTACCGGCTGGCAGCCAAAATCAGCGCCGATGGAGTGATTTTCCAGTGGCGATACGCCATACAGAATCAGCCCCGGACGCGCCCAGTCGAAGTGAGACTGCGGCCACAGCAAAATACCACCCGACGCGGCAATCGAACGCTGCCCCGGTTTGCCTTCACAAAAACTGTTGAAGATATCGAGCTGTTTTTCGGTCGCGCCACACTCAGGCTCGTCCGCACGAGCAAAGTGGCTGACGATATTGACCGGCTGACGCACGTTTTCACACTGTGTTAAGCGCTGATAAAACGCCTCGGCCTGCTCAGGGCGTACGCCCAGGCGATGCATACCGGTGTCGAGCTTCATCCAGACGGTAACGGGTTCAGCCAGTTTAGCGGCTTCCAGGGCTTCGAGCTGCTCCTGGTTGTGGACGGCAGTATGCAGGCGCTGCGCGGAAATAGTCGGCAGATCGGAGGCATCAAAAAATCCCTCCAGCAGCAGGATGGGCTGCGTGATCCCTCCCGCTCGCAAGCGCAGGGCTTCTTCAAGACGAGCGACACCAAAAGCGTCCGCATCGGGGAGCGTTCGCGCGGTCTCTAACAGACCATGGCCGTAGGCGTTCGCTTTCACGACCGCAACCAGTTTGCTGGCTGGAGCCAGTTCACGCAGACGTTGCAGGTTGTGTCGCAGAGCGCGGCGGTTAATGACTACAGTTGCCGCTTGCATTTGTATTCCTTAATAAAAGAATTTCCTAAACCATTCGTGTTGCAGGACAAAAACGCTTTGGCGTTTTTGAACAGCGCCTGCGCTGGCCCCAAAGGGGCGAGGACGCAATCCGAGTCACGCGACAAGCCAGAGAATTCCCGGGAGCTTAGTAAACTAAGTGACCGGGGTGAACGGGCGTAGTCAACGCATCTGCAGCATGAAGGATGACGGAGATTTATTCGTCGTCGTATTGTGGACCCGCATAGTTATCGAAGCGCGACCACTGACCGTTAAACGTCAGGCGCACCGTACCGATCGGGCCGTTACGTTGCTTACCAATAATGATTTCTGCGATCCCTTTCAGGTCGCTGTTTTCGTGATAAACCTCATCACGATAGATAAACATGATTAAGTCGGCATCCTGCTCGATGGAGCCAGACTCACGCAGATCCGAGTTGACCGGACGCTTGTCGGCACGTTGTTCCAGAGAGCGGTTAAGCTGCGACAGCGCCACCACCGGCACATGCAGTTCTTTCGCTAACGCTTTCAGCGAGCGGGAGATTTCTGCAATTTCCAGCGTACGGTTGTCGGAGAGCGACGGCACGCGCATCAGCTGCAGGTAGTCGATCATGATAAGTCCGATACCGCCATGTTCACGGGCGATACGACGGGCACGCGAGCGCACTTCCGTAGGCGTCAGGCCGGAGGAGTCATCAATATAGATGTTTCGTTTCTCCAGCAAAATACCCATTGTTCCGGAAATTCGCGCCCAGTCTTCATCATCCAGTTGACCGGTACGAATTTTGGTTTGGTCTACGCGAGAGAGCGAGGCCAGGGAACGCATCATGATCTGTTCTGAGGGCATTTCAAGACTAAAGATAAGAACCGGCTTATCCTGCAACATGGCCGCGTTTTCGACGAGGTTCATTGCAAATGTCGTTTTACCCATCGACGGACGCGCGGCGACAATAATTAAGTCTGACGGCTGCAAACCAGCCGTCTTTTTATTGAGGTCGTCATAACCGGTGTTCACCCCGGTGACGCCGTCGTGCGGTTGCTGGAACAGCTGCTCGATACGCGCGACGGTGGCGTCGAGCACGTCAGTAATATTTTTCGGGCCTTCGTCTTTATTAGCGCGGCTTTCCGCGATTTTAAAGACGCGGGATTCTGCAAGGTCCAACAGATCTTCACTGGAGCGTCCTTGCGGATCAAAACCGGCTTCCGCGATTTCGTTTGCAACTGAAATCATGTCACGAACAACGGCGCGTTCGCGGACGATATCCGCATAAGCGCTAATGTTCGCCGCACTTGGCGTGTTTTTAGACAATTCAGCCAGGTAAGCAAAACCGCCGACGCTGTCCAGTTGTCCCTGAACTTCCAGCGACTCTGCCAGTGTGATCAGATCGATGGGTTTTCCCATCTCCTGCAGGCGATGCATTTCCGTGAAGATATGCCGGTGCGGTCGGGTATAAAAATCTTCCGCCACCACACGCTCGGCGACATCGTCCCAGCGTTCGTTATCCAGCATTAAACCGCCCAACACCGACTGTTCCGCTTCAATCGAGTGCGGCGGTACTTTCAGCCCGGCGACCTGGGGATCGCGCTCACGAGCATCAGTCTGTTGTTTGTTGAAGGGTTTATTTCCTGCCATAGTGAATGGAGTTACCGAGATAATGATTGGGTCGAAAGATTACCACATTTCTTTTGGAGGAAGCATGGCAACACGTATTGAATTTCACAAGCATGGTGGCCCTGATGTACTCAAGGCGGTGGAGTTTACGCCCGTAGACCCGGCGGAAAACGAAATCCAGGTCGAGAACAAAGCGATTGGGATCAACTATATCGACACCTACATCCGCAGTGGCCTTTATCCACCGCCTTCCCTGCCCAGCGGGCTGGGTACCGAAGCTGCCGGCGTAGTCAGCAAAGTCGGCAGCAAAGTGACACACATTAAAGCTGGCGATCGCGTGGTGTACGCCCAGTCTGCTCTTGGCGCCTACAGCTCAGTGCATAACGTTCCGGCCGATAAAGCCGCCATCCTGCCTAACGCTATCTCGTTTGAACAAGCTGCCGCCTCGTTTCTTAAAGGGCTAACCGTTTTTTATCTGTTACGTAAAACCTATGAAATTCAACCTGATGAGCCGTTTTTGTTCCATGCGGCTGCGGGCGGCGTCGGCATGATTGCCTGCCAGTGGGCAAAAGCCTTGGGTGCGAAGCTGATTGGTACCGTCGGCAGTGCGCAAAAAGCGCAAATTGCACTGCAGGCTGGCGCATGGCAGGTCATTAACTATCGTGAAGAGAGCATTGTTGAGCGAGTGAAAGAGGTAACTGGCGGTAAAAAAGTGCGAGTGGTGTATGACTCGGTGGGGAAAGATACCTGGGAAGCCTCGCTGGATTGTTTACAGCGCCGGGGATTAATGGTCAGCTTTGGTAATGCTTCCGGGCCGGTGACCGGCGTGAACTTAGGCATTCTGAACCAGAAAGGTTCGCTCTACGTGACCCGTCCTTCTCTACAGGGTTACATCACCAATCACCGCGAATTAACCGAAGCCAGCAATGAGCTTTTCTCGCTGATTGCCAGTGGAGTGATCAAAGTGGATGTCGCGCCTGGTCAAACGTTCGCACTGCACGATGCACAGCGTGCTCATGAAGTACTGGAAAGCCGTGCCACGCAGGGATCGAGTTTGCTAATTCCTTAAGATGACGGGGAAAGAAAGAATTAGGGCTTCCCGCAGGAAGCCCTTTCTTTTTTTAGTTCGGCTGTATGTAGGGTACAGCTCGATGAATTCGTTAACCTGGCAATAGTGACAGATTTGATAATCAATTCCTATTTGGTTCTAAAGGCAATGTTGCAGGTTGTGACGTACCGCTCAATACCTTAGTAAAACCGGCGGTTATTGCGCTGATACTGTGGGACTTTTGGCGCTTTTATCGTCTTGATCACCCACACCACGGCAACAGCCAGTAGCAGCCAGGGCAACAGTTTAATCATCAAGGCAAATAGTCCGCCCAGAAACATCACGGCGGTGGCTACGACCAATGCGGCCAGAACGCCCAGCAAAGATACGCCGGTGACCATCAGCATGATAAAAAATCCAATCACAAAAAGTAGTTCCAGCATGGCTCTCTCCCGAAATGAAATTCTCTCCATTGCTTTACAAGAAACATGCCAAAAATAATGCGTTGATTTATAAAGAAAACGCCCCGCGACAAAGCGCAGGGCGTGGTGAAATTAACTAACTTTTGGTGAAAACTTAACGCTTGTCTGCCACCAGCTTCAGCGCGTGCTCCAGAACGTTAATATCTGCCCCGGCTTTATGTGCATTCTCGCTCAGGTAACGACGCCACTGGCGCGCACCGGGAATACCCTGAAACAGCCCCAACATATGGCGTGTCACATGTCCCAAATAGGTTCCCTTACTCAGTTCACGCTCAATATACGGGTACATGGCACGCACCACGGCGACTGGATCGGAATCTTTGGTGGTAGCTGCAAAAATCTCGCGGTCAACGGACGCCAGAATGCCTGGGTTTTGATACGCCTCACGCCCCACCATCACGCCATCCATATGTTGAAGATGAATTTTCGCTTCTTCCAACGATTTAATGCCGCCGTTGATCGACATCGTCAGATGCGGAAAATCGCGCTTTAACTGATAAACACGGTCATAATCCAGCGGTGGAATTTCGCGGTTTTCTTTCGGGCTTAACCCTGACAGCCAGGCCTTGCGGGCGTGAATGATAAACATCTCACATTCGCCTTTGCCAGATACCGTGTTGATGAAATCGCAGAGGAATTCGTAGCTGTCCTGGTCATCAATACCGATACGAGTTTTCACCGTTACCGGAATCGACACCACGTCGCGCATTGCTTTGACGCAATCGGCGACCAGTTGCGCATTCCCCATCAGGCAGGCGCCAAACATGCCATTCTGTACGCGGTCGGAAGGACAACCCACGTTGAGGTTAATTTCGTCGTAGCCCCGCTGTTCAGCGAGCTTTGCGCACTGCGCCAGCGCCGCAGGATCGCTCCCGCCCAGTTGCAATGCGACCGGATGTTCTTCTTCGCTATACGCCAGATAATCGCCTTTACCATGAATGATTGCCCCAGTGGTTACCATCTCCGTATAGAGCAGCGTCTGGCTGGACAGTAAGCGCAAAAAGTAGCGGCAGTGTCTGTCCGTCCAGTCGAGCATCGGCGCGATAGAAAAACGATGAGCGGGAAAAGCGGTAGACTGAGATTCAGGCAGCATGGCGAATATTCAAGCATCCGGTTAAAAAAGGGGCGCTACTATAGCATAGACCGTTACGATAGTGAGCCACATCCTCGCGGCTCACTCCCCCTGACCCTAAACAAAAGCTATTTACGCCCCGGTTTTCCGTCGTGAGATCCAAAAAACTGCGGCGGATGGTCGACCCAGCGATCCTCACGTGTAGCGGCATAGACCGGGTTAAGCGGATAATAAATGCGGTTGTATTTTTTGTTCGCCTCACCCACGACTAACAGGCGCACCTCTTCACTGGTGTTATTGATAAAGGTATGGCACACGCCTGTACCTGCCGGGAAACCGACGCTGTCGCCCGGTTCCAGCTTCCATAAATACCCGTTAATCCAGGCCTCAGGATAACCTTCCAGCACGTAGATAAATTCTTCCTCATCGCTTTCGGCGTGCGGGTACGAGGTACGCCGACCCGGCGACAGGCGTTCATGATGAATACCGAGTCGTCCTAACCCCAACTTGCGGGCAAGCGGCGCACCAATAGCAAATAGCTCATCGCTGTCAGGATAAGTGGAGTCATCAGCCCCCTCAACCTCACGCCAGTGGCGAATACAATCGGGTCTTTTCATGGTTATTTTCCAGTATTGCGATGCGTCAGGTATAGCACACCACGGTGGATCTCGGCGTTTTAAGCAGAACATGTTAAAGTAAGGGATTAACCTTCCACGCAAATCGAGGCGCCAAATGGACAAAACCACTACGCAAGAGTTATTGGCTCAAGCTGAAAAACTCTGCGCGCAACGCAACGTGCGGCTTACGCCACAACGCCTCGAAGTACTGCGCCTGATGAGCCTGCAGGAAGGTGCGATCAGCGCCTATGACCTGCTCGACCTGTTGCGGGAAACTGAGCCACAGGCTAAACCACCTACCGTATATCGTGCGCTCGATTTTCTGCTGGAACAAGGTTTCGTGCACAAGGTGGAATCCACCAACAGCTATGTGCTTTGTCATCTGTTCGATCAGCCAACCCACAGTTCCGCAATGTTCATTTGCGACCGCTGTGGCGTGGTAAAAGAAGAGTGTGCGGAAGGCGTGGAAGACATTATGCATACGCTGGCGGCAAAAATGGGCTTTGCACTGCGGCATAACGTTATTGAAGCCCACGGGCTGTGTCCGGCCTGTGTGGAAGTTGAATCTTGCCGCCATCCTGGCGAGTGCCAGCATGACCATACGATTCAGGTGAAGAAGAAAGTTGGGCGCTAGGTAAGCGGGAGAGCGTACATCCTTGTACTCTCAGGAGGGAAGGGTTAATTACCAGCGGTAATCATTACGTTTTTCCCAATCGTTAACTTCTTTCTCCGCCTGATCTTTCGCGTAACCGTAACGCTCCTGGACTTTACCGACCAGTTGGTCACGTTTACCTTCAATGACCGTCATATCATCATCGGTCAGTTTGCCCCATTGCTCTTTCACTTTACCTTTAAACTGCTTCCAGTTGCCGCCGACTTCGTCTTTATTCATCATCAAGTCCTCATCGTTAGGTTGTGAATAGCGAGAGTGCCATGTCCAGACACATGCTGTTTTTGCTGGACGTGAGAATAAGTGTAGTCAGTGATTCTGGGTTTTATTTACTATTCGGAATTTTTAACCATCCCGCTCAGGCAAACCAGGTTCCATTACGCCAGTGACGTCGCCAGATAAAGGCCAGTGAAAGCCCGCGCAACGCCAGGAAAACGGTTAACGCCAACCACAAGCCATGGTTTCCCAGCCACGGCAAAGTCAGCAGCGTTAATGCGAATCCTGTGGCAGCAACGGCCATACTGTTGCGCATTTCTGCCGCGCGCGTCGCGCCAATAAACATTCCGTCTAGCAGATAACACCAGACACCCACCAGCGGTAACACCACCTGCCAGAAAAGATAGCGATCGGCCAGCTGTTGGATCTGCGGCAGCGAGGTCAGCAGCGCAACAATCTGCTCGCCAAACAGGGCATAAACCAGCGAAAACAAAATAGCCACAATACCGGACTGTCGGCAGGCCGCCCGCCAGACGTCCAGCAACTGGCTACCGTCTCGCGCCCCATAGGCCTGGCCCGAATGCGCTTCCACGGCATAGGCAAATCCATCCAGCGCGTAGGCGGTAAAGGTTAACAGGGTCATCAGAACGGCATTAACCGCAATGATATCGCCTCCCAGACGCGCACCCAGCACCGTGATTGCGCCAAAACAGAGCTGCAGCAGTAGCGAGCGCAACATGATGTCACGGTTAAGCGCCAGCAAACGGCGGAAGTTGCCACGCCACGCCTGCTTCAGCATTGCCAGCGAAATTCCGCGCATATGCAGGACTTTGCGCACCATCATCAGGCCGATCAGCAAGGTGGCATATTCAGCAATCACCGTTGCCAGTGCCGCACCCTGCACGTTCATATGCAGGCCCATCACCAGCCATATATCGAGCACAATGTTGAGAATATTACCGACAATCAACAAGATAACCGGCGCACGCGCATACTGAACGCCAAGCAGCCAGCCGAGCAGCACCAGATTCGCCAGCGAGGCGGGTGCGCTTAACCAGCGAATTTCGAGGAAACGTCGGGCCTGCTCCAATACCGCTTCACTTCCGCCAACAATGTGCAGAGCCAGATCGATAATCGGCGTACGAAAAAGTGCGATAAGCAACCCTGCTCCCAGCGCCAGCATGAGCGGCTGCACCAGTGCGCGCGCCAGCGCCTGCGGATTTTTCGCACCAAATGCCTGGGCGGTAAGACCGGTGGTGCTCATGCGCAAAAAAAGCAGCAGCATAAAAAGAAAACTGGTTGCCGTAGCACCAACCGCAACACCGCCAAGATAGACCGGACTATCCAGATGACCAATCACCGCGGTATCCACCAGTCCCAGCAGGGGAACGGTGATATTGGAAAAGATCATGGGTAAGGCGAGGTGCCAGAGTGCTTTATCAGAAGAGGTAAAGAAAGGCATACAGGAGGGCCTGAGAAGAAGTTAGACGTACTGGATAATGTGATGCAGGCCCGGCAAGCGCAGCGCTACCGGGCACGTTGCCGGATGGCGACGTCATCGTCTTATCCGGCCTACAGGGATTCAACAGAAAATTACAGCCATTCACCGTTACGGATGACGCCTACTGCCAGCCCTTCAATAGTGAAGTTTTGTTCGCGCAGGTCGACAACGATAGGTTTGAATTCGCTGTTTTCTGGCAGGAGTTCAACCTTGTTTCCCTGCTTTTTCAGGCGCTTAACCGTAACTTCGTCATCAATACGGGCAACAACAACCTGGCCGTTACGCACGTCCTGGGTTTTATGCACAGCGAGTAAATCACCGTCCATAATCCCGATATCTTTCATCGACATACCGCTAACGCGCAGAAGAAAATCGGCGTTCGGTTTGAACAGTGAAGGATCGACTTGATAGTGGCCTTCGATGTGCTGCTGCGCCAGAAGTGGCTCACCGGCAGCCACGCGCCCCACAAGCGGTAACCCTTCTTCTTCTTCCTGCAACAGTCGAATACCGCGCGATGCGCCGGATACAATTTCCAGCACACCTTTACGCGCCAGCGCTTTCAGGTGTTCTTCAGCTGCGTTTGGGGAACGGAACCCCAAACGCTGCGCGATCTCCGCACGCGTCGGTGGCATACCTGTCTGGCTGATGTGATCTCTAATGAGATCAAACACCTCTTGTTGCCTGGCCGTTAACGCTTTCATTCCGCCCCCTGGGTGTATATACAGTTATGCTGTGAGTATATACAGCTAAAGGCTATTTTGGAACCGCAAACTGCACAAAAAACAGGAGATTTATGCAGTTGTGGAAGCCTTATCGCAAATGCGACCACAACAGGATGCCCCAGGTGATTAGAGCGACAAAAATAGACAGCAATACCGCAGCCGACCCCATATCTTTCGCTCGACCGGAAAGTTCGTGGTACTCAGAACCAATACGATCAACTACCGCTTCAATCGCACTGTTGAGGATTTCAACGATCATCACCAGCATCACAGAACCGATCAACAACACGCGGGTAATTGCATCAACATCCAGCCAGCAGGCGATGGCGACGCCCAGCAGGACGGCAACACTTTCCTGACGGAATGCCGCCTCATTAATCCATGCGGCGCGAAAACCTTTCCAGGAATAACCTGCAGCTTTGATAATTCGGGTGAATCCAGTGGTATTATTGGCCATCAAAAAGAACCTTTTTACATTATTAGCGTCAATGTCATTGTAACGTTACCCCGTTTGTTCAGGGTGTGGCAAAGCAGCGCGAAGTATGACCGGATACCACAGAAATTCACTAAACTTTCTGATATCCTTGCAGCGCATTTGCATTATTAACCAGAGGCTTTACATCGTTTATGTCCGGCTGGCCACGAATTTACTACAAATTACTGAATTTACCATTAAGCGTCCTGGTAAAAAGCAAGTCTATTCCAGCAGAACCTGCTCCGGAATTGGGACTCGATACTTCGCGTCCCATTATGTACGTCCTACCGTACAATTCGAAAGCAGACTTGCTGACGCTGCGTGCCCAATGTCTGGTGCACGACCTCCCCGATCCCCTGGAACCACTAGAGATAGACGGAACGCTGTTACCGCGCTACGTGTTTATTCACGGCGGTCCGCGTGTATTCACCTATTACACGCCGAAAGAAGAGTCCATCAAGCTGTTCCACAACTATCTCGACTTGCATCGCAGCAATCCAGATCTGGATGTGCAGATGGTGCCAGTTTCGGTGATGTTTGGCCGTGCGCCAGGGCGTGAAAAAGGCGAGGTCAATCCGCCGTTACGTATGCTAAACGGCGTACAGAAATTCTTTGCGGTGTCCTGGTTGGGTCGCGACAGTTTTGTCCGCTTCTCCCCGTCGGTCTCTCTGCGCCGTATGGCGGATGAACACGGTACGGATAAGATCATCGCTCAGAAGCTGGCACGCGTGGCGCGTATGCACTTTGCTCGCCAGCGCCTGGCCGCTGTCGGCCCGCGCCTCCCTGCCCGCCAGGATCTGTTTAATAAGCTGTTAGCTTCAAAAGCGATCGCTCGTGCGGTAGAAGATGAAGCGCGCAGTAAAAAAATCTCCCACGAAAAAGCGCAGCAAAATGCCATTGCGCTGATGGAAGAGATTGCCGCCAACTTCTCCTACGAAATGATTCGTCTGACGGACCGTATTCTGGGCTTTACCTGGAACCGTCTGTATCAGGGGATTAACGTTCACAATGCTGAACGTGTACGCCAGTTGGCGCATGATGGGCATGAAATCGTGTACGTTCCGTGCCACCGCAGCCATATGGACTATATGCTGCTGTCGTACGTTCTGTACCATCAGGGCCTGGTGCCGCCGCACATCGCAGCCGGTATCAACCTGAACTTCTGGCCCGCGGGTCCGATTTTCCGCCGTCTGGGCGCGTTCTTTATTCGTCGTACCTTCAAGGGCAACAAGCTCTATTCCACCGTATTCCGTGAATACCTGGGCGAGCTGTTCAGCCGCGGTTACTCGGTTGAGTACTTTGTCGAAGGGGGCCGTTCACGTACCGGTCGTCTGCTCGACCCGAAAACCGGCACGCTGTCGATGACTATTCAGGCGATGCTGCGCGGCGGTACGCGCCCTATTACTCTCGTTCCTATTTACATCGGCTATGAGCACGTAATGGAAGTGGGCACCTACGCGAAAGAGCTGCGTGGCGCGACGAAAGAGAAAGAAAGCCTGCCGCAAATGCTGCGTGGCTTAAGCAAGCTGCGTAACCTGGGTCAGGGCTACGTCAACTTTGGTGAACCAATGCCATTGATGACTTACCTCAACCAGCATGTGCCGGAGTGGCGTGAATCTATTGACCCTATCGAGTCTATCCGCCCGGCCTGGCTGACGCCGACGGTGAATAACATTGCCGCCGATTTGATGGTGCGCATTAACAACGCAGGCGCGGCCAACGCCATGAACCTGTGCTGTACTGCTTTACTGGCCTCCCGCCAGCGCTCTCTGACCCGTGAACAGCTGACCGAACAACTCGACTGCTACCTGAGCCTGCTGCGCAACGTGCCGTATGCTGCGGATTCGACTGTGCCGGCGCAGAGCGCCAGTGAACTGATCGACCACGCCTTGCAGATGAACAAGTTTGAGGTCGAGAAAGACACCATCGGTGACATCATTATTCTGCCGCGCGAGCAGGCGGTCTTGATGACTTACTACCGCAATAACATTGCGCATATGCTGGTTTTGCCTTCGTTGATGGCAGCCATCGTGACTCAGCATCGTCGTATTTCACGCGCCGCGTTGCAGCAGCATATCGACGCGCTGTACCCAATGTTAAAAGCGGAGCTGTTCTTACGCTGGGAGCGTGATGAGCTTGCCGGAGTGATTGACGAACTGGCCAGCGAAATGCAGCGCCAGGGACTCATCACCCTGACCGATGACGAACTGCATATCAATCCAGCCCGCTCCCGCACGCTACAGCTGCTGGCGGCAGGTGCTCGCGAGACGTTGCAGCGCTACGCCATTACCTTCTGGCTGCTGAGCGCGAACCCGTCCATCAACCGTGGCACGCTGGAGAAAGAAAGCCGCACCGTGGCGCAACGCCTCTCAGTGCTGCACGGCATTAACGCGCCGGAATTCTTCGATAAAGCCGTGTTCAGCTCTCTGGTGCTGACGCTGCGTGACGAGGGATTCATCAGCGATACCGGAGATGCCGAACCGGAAGAGACGATGAAGATCTATCAGATGCTGGCCGAACTGGTCACGTCAGATGTGCGTCTGACCATCGAGAGCGCCACTCAGGGCGAGTAAGCATAAAAAAACCGGTCGGAATGACCGGTTTTTTATTTTGCAGGCTAAGCCAAAATCAAAAATGCCAGTAGCTCATTGCCAGACCTAAGAACAGCACCAGACCAACGTAGTTATTGTTCATAAACGCTTTAAAGCAGGCATCACGTTCGCGGTTGACGATCAGTTTCTGCTGATAGACAAACAGCGCGCCCACCACCAGCAGAGACCAGTAATAGCCCAGTCCCAACCCGTTTAGCCAGCCCACCAGCGCCATCAGCGCCAGCACGCCTACCTGCAAAATACCAATAATCAGCTTGTCGTTCTGACCGAACAGGATCGCGGTCGATTTAATGCCGATCTTCAGGTCATCATCCCGGTCAACCATGGCGTACTGCGTATCATAGGCCACCGCCCAGAGGATATTGGCGAGGAACATTAGCCAGCAGCTCAGCGGTACGGATTCACTCACGGCGGCGAACGCCATCGGGATCGACCAGCCAAACGCCGCCCCCAGCACCACCTGCGGCAGATGCGTATAGCGCTTCATAAATGGGTAAACCCACGCTAATGCTAATGCCGCAACGGACAACAAAATGGTCATCGTGTTGAGGGTCAAAACCAGCAGGAAGGCCAGCAACACCAGTACCACAAACAGCGTTCGGGCTTCTTTCTCGGTGACAGCCCCGCTCGGCAGCGGTCGATTCGCGGTGCGTTTGACGTGCCCGTCAAATTTCCTGTCGGCATAATCATTCACCACGCATCCGGCGGCGCGCATTAACCAAACGCCAGCGACAAAAACCGCCAGGATCCACAGTTGCGGCATGCCTGGGGTCGCCACCCACAGAGCCCACAGCGTAGGCCAGAGCAGCAGTAAGGCGCCGATTGGCTTATCCGTACGCATCAAGCGGTGAAACGCCAGCAGCTTATTCTGCGTCAGACTCCACTCCATCTTTATCTTCCTCTCAGTACAACGGCGACGCAGGCAGAAAAAGCTCGGTAAGCATCAGTGGCTTACCGCTCAGCCGCAGGCGGGAACGACGCCCCCACAGCGCTGCATCGCGGCCAATCTCAATAAAATCTCGGGTCAATGTCGATGACGTAAACAGGTAGCGTCCGAGCGGGGTTTTCCCCAGGTTCTGTAAGGCCAGTTCAGGGCCGCACAAGGTTGATTCAGGCACCACAGTCCGTCCGGCAAGCCAGGGTTCACCATCCGCGCATAACAGGATTTCACGTAACCAATAACGAGACTCTTTAGGCAGCAGCGTCAGTTCTTCAGCCACCTCATTTTGCCCAACGAATTCTTCGCGAATCAACGTTACGGTGACCTTTTTCCCCTGCTGCTCAAAACGTTTGGTCATGGAATCTTCCAATAACAACCAGTCGAGCAGTTGGGCGTCCAGCGCCGGGATCGCATCAAAATAACGCAGCGCACGCAGTTGCGTTAACGCAGGGTGTGGCATGCCTTACTCTCCGATTTATAACCTGAAGGCATTGTATCGCAGAAAAGGCATTACGGGGTGAGCAAACACGATTAAGTGATCGGCAGGGCAACATAAGTGTAACAATTAGCACCGAAGGATAAAAAAAGGTGCGCCAGGAGACGCACCAGTTGTTGCAAAATCAACAATGTGGGGAGATGTTTACCCCTTGCCTTTTACACTGCTGATAAAGGTGGATCGGGCAGATTTGGATCCCAGACGTTCCGCTTCATCAAGCAGCTTCAGCGCTTTATCAACATCGCCTTTTGCAACTGCATCCTTAATCGCCTGATTAAAATAGCTTTCCGTGTCGTTCAGCATTGGCTCGCTTTTCTTCACGGGTTGTGGTGCCGGAGCAGCAACGGCTGCCGCCGGAGCAGCAAGGGCCACTGCAGGCGCTGCGGTATTACCAACCGTAACAGGGCCAGGACCGGAAGAACCAAACAGCGGCCCGACCAGCACGCTGGAGGAGGAGCTGGTTTTAACTTTCAGATGCAGCAGACCGTCGGTGGTGTGGCGGGCAATCGGGTCCGGAATATCCGGAACAGCGTTACCTACCCCCTTGGCATAGGCTTTTGCCGGGTCAAGCAGAGTCGTGGTCTGCTGGAGATCTTTATCTGTGGTAAAGACCAGAACATACAGTTTTTGCTGGCCCAGCGCTGGCGTCAGACGCATTACGCCTTCCAGACGATCGGCACTCATCACGCCGGGCTCCTGGTAGGTGAAATAGCTGCTGGGGAAGAACGCAGATGGCGTCATATTCTGATCGAGAATTAAGACGTTTGGCGCAAATACGCTGGTTTGTTTGTTGACTTCACTGGTCAGCGTCAGCGTCAACTCGCCAATATTCGCCGGTACGCTATAGGCCGCTACAGGGCCAGTAATACCAGCAACATCTAAACGCTGACCTGCATTGGCAAGCTGTGTGGACTGAGTTTTAGATTGATCAACCGGCGTCCAGGTTAACTGTTGCAGCGCAGCAGTGGGAATTGCTGGGGCCGCGGTGGTGTTCTGCGGAACAATATTTACATCGGCCAGGCTGATGCCAGGCGCGCTGGCAAATAACCCTGCAGATAAACAAAGGGCAACGAGACTTTTCTTCATTTTCATTGTTATCACCTCAGATAGCATGGGTTCAGCGGTGGCCAGGCAATAGCGCGCTAAACCGTAATCAAGAGGGGCTTGCGCCCCTCTTTCGGTCTTTACGTCAGGTTAGTGCTGGATTACCACCAGATTTCCATCTGGGCACCGAAGGTCCATTCATCGCTGTCGCCACGGCCAAAGGAACCGCCGTTAAAGCCGTCTTTAACTGCTTTACCGAAGTTCGCGTTATTAGATGGGTTACCGTTGTAGTCGTAGCCCCACTTCTCATCCCACTTAGCATAGGTTGCGAAGACGCGGATAGCCGGACGAGACCAGATGCTGTCGCCAGCCTGCCACTGTTGTGCCAGAGTAATTTTATACTGGTTGTTGGTATCGCCAGTTTCCTGGGATTTGACGTTGTCGTAGCCCACTTCCAACAAGGTGCTCATGATTGGCGTCCATTTGAACATTGGACGAACGCCCACGGTCCACCACTTAGTGCCGTTGTTGTTATCCCAGTCGATATCCTGGTACATACCGACGTACATCAGGTCCCAACGATCGCCCAGAGAGATTGCGCCGTGGTCGAGGATACGCAGCAGGCTGCCGTTGTTGTTAATGTCGTAAGCAAAGTTGGAGTTGCTATCAATGCCCACGCCAGAGCCCTGAGACAAACCTTTACCCTGAGAGGTCATGGAGTCGGTAGCGTACTGAACCACAAACTTGTTGTAGCCTTTCAGCATGCTTTGGGTGTGTTCAGCGGTGAACATCCAGCCATCTTTAGATGCGCCGTCAACCAGGCGATAATCATCGCGCGGGTTTGCACGACCGTAGTCAACGCCCAGTTCCAGCGTACCGCCTGGGTTAATTTCCATCTGCGCTAAACGAACGTCAAACACGTCGTTCGCGGTACGGGTGGTGTAATCATAAATGCTGTTGCTGGCGAAGGAGGAAGAACCGCCCGCTTCAGAAGAACGGGTTGCAGCCAGAGACAGTTTACCGAAGCCTACATCGATGTTTTCCAGACCAGCACCAGGACCTGAAATATCCCAGTAGTAGAAGTCGATCATGTGGACGTCATGACGCTGATAGAAGCGCTTACCGGCCCAGATAGTGGAGCCTGGCAGCCATTCAATCAGGTTTTTACCCTGCACGTTGGCTTCACGGAAGGCCGGGTCAGTCCCTTCCCAGTCATTTTGCTGTGCAACGGAGTAGGCAACGTTAGTGTCGAAGTAGAAGCTCTTATCGCCCTCTTTCCACACTTCCTGACCTAATTTAATTTCCGCATAGGTTTCACATTCGTTACCAAGACGGTATTTACTTTGTGCACCTGTTGCCTGGAAACATTGTTGTTCACCGCCGCTACCTGTCCAGCCAATGCCGGAACGAGCATAACCATGGAAATCCACAGCCATTGCCTGAACAGACATAATGCCTGCTGCTACAGCAACCGCCAGAGGGAGTTTGCGCAGAGTAATCATCGTTCTATCTCCTGAGATCATTGCTTTTCTTTAAACGCTGCCACCTTCTAAAACTGCGAATGGTTTTGCGTTTCGTTTTTTTATGGGGGCCTTAAACGCCCGGCTCTTGGTGCAACCGACGACATGCAGTGCCATCCTCACGGAACAGATGGCAACGCTCTGGCGGCAGGCCGATAGCGAATGTGGCACCCTCTTCTACCAACACCACGTCGTTCTGGCGGTAAACCAGGTTTTGACGGATGGCGGGGATCTGGATATGAATTTGTGTTTCGTGACCAAGCTGCTCGACCACCTGCACTTCACCTTCAAGGGTGACATCGGCGATATCGCTGGGCAGCAGATGTTCCGGGCGGATACCTAAAGACATGTTGGCGCCAACCTGTACCGCATGGCTGTCTACCGGGAGCCATATTTGCTGGCGGTTGGGCAGTTCAACCTGCACCTGATCGATAGCCGTTGCCGTGACTTTCACCGGCAGGAAGTTCATCTTCGGTGAACCAATGAAGCCCGCCACAAAGCGGTCAGCCGGGTAGTGATACAGTTCCAGAGGCTTACCAACCTGCGCTACGCGACCGGCATCCAGCACCACAATTTTGTCGGCCAGTGTCATCGCTTCGACCTGATCGTGGGTGACGTAAATCATCGTGCGGCCAAGACGTTTATGCAGGCGGGAGATTTCAATGCGCATCTGCACGCGCAGAGCGGCGTCGAGGTTTGACAGCGGTTCATCCAGCAGGAATACGCGCGGCTCGGCGACCAGCGTACGGCCAATCGCCACACGCTGACGTTGTCCACCGGAAAGCGCTTTCGGTTTACGCTCCAGCAGGTGTGCCAGTTGAAGAACTTCCGCAACCTGATTCACGCGCTGGTTCATCACCTCTTTTTTCGCTCCGGCCAGTTTGAGGCCGAACGACATGTTCTCCGCGACGGACAAATGGGGATACAACGCGTAGGACTGAAAGACCATGCCCACACCGCGTTCGGCGGGCGGAATGTCGTTCATCCGGGTCTCCCCGATAAACAGGTCACCACTGGTGATGGTTTCAAGTCCGGCGATCATACGCAGCAAGGTCGACTTACCGCAGCCTGACGGTCCGACAAACACCACGAATTCCCCTTCGTGAATGTCGAGATTGATATCTTTCGATACCACCACGTCACCCCAGGCTTTCGTTACATTTCGTAGCTGTACGCTCGCCATGCCCTTCTCCCTTCGTTACAACCTGTCATCGACAGCAACATTCATGATGGGCTGACTATGCGCGATCCCTTGACTGCGTGAATCCTCCACCCCCCGGCTTTTTTATGGGGGAGGAGGCGGGAGGATGAGAGAGCAGCGTCTGAGACCCGGGCCACCAGCCTCAGAGGAATTTCGTGATGCAGCCTGCAAAAATCGGTGGGTTTTTATGTGCGCCAGTACGCAATACTCACATTTATGTAACACAGATCACATAAAGAGCGGGTGGGGCGTAGGGGTAAGGAGGATGGAAAGAGGTTGTCGTATAAAGAAACTAGTAACCGTTAAGCCACCTCTGCAAAATCACCAAACAGGATGGGAACTATGAAAATCAAAACTGGCGCACGCATCCTCGCATTGTCTGCATTAACGACGATGATGTTTTCCGCCTCGGCTCTCGCCAAGATTGAAGAAGGTAAGCTGGTTATCTGGATTAACGGCGACAAAGGCTATAACGGCCTCGCTGAAGTGGGCAAAAAATTCGAGAAAGACACCGGGATCAAAGTCACCATTGAGCACCCGGACAAACTGGAAGAGAAGTTCCCGCAGGTTGCCGCGACCGGCGACGGCCCGGACATCATCTTCTGGGCGCATGACCGTTTTGGCGGCTACGCTCAGTCTGGCCTGCTGGCTGAAATCACGCCTGACAAAGCGTTCCAGGACAAGCTCTATCCGTTCACCTGGGATGCCGTACGCTATAACGGCAAACTGATTGCCTACCCGATCGCGGTTGAAGCGCTGTCGCTGATTTACAACAAAGACCTCGTTCCAAATCCACCAAAAACCTGGGAAGAAATTCCTGCACTGGATAAAGAGCTGAAGGCGAAAGGTAAATCCGCGCTGATGTTTAACCTGCAAGAACCGTACTTCACCTGGCCGCTGATTGCCGCCGACGGTGGTTACGCGTTCAAGTTTGAGAACGGTAAGTACGATGTGAAAGACGTGGGCGTGGATAACGCTGGCGCGAAAGCGGGTCTGACCTTCCTGGTTGATCTGATCAAGAACAAACACATGAACGCGGATACCGATTACTCCATCGCCGAAGCGGCCTTTAACAAAGGCGATACCGCGATGACCATCAACGGTCCGTGGGCGTGGTCCAACATCGATAAGAGCAAAATCAACTACGGCGTCACGCTACTGCCAACCTTCAAAGGCAAAGCGTCTAAACCGTTTGTTGGCGTTCTGAGCGCCGGTATCAACGCCGCCAGCCCGAACAAAGAACTGGCGAAAGAGTTCCTCGAAAACTACCTGCTGACCGATCAAGGTCTGGATGAAGTGAACAAGGACAAACCGCTGGGTGCCGTTGCGCTGAAATCCTTCCAGGATCAGTTAGCGAAAGACCCACGTATCGCCGCCACCATGGATAACGCCCAGAAAGGCGAAATCATGCCGAACATCCCACAGATGTCCGCATTCTGGTATGCCGTTCGTACCGCAGTGATCAACGCAGCCAGCGGCCGTCAGACCGTCGATGCCGCACTGAAGGACGCACAGGGTCGTATCACCAAGTAATGCAGTTGTGAACGTGCCGGATGGCGGCATAAATGCCTTATCAGGCCTACAGGGTATGTAGGCCTGATAAGCGCAGCGTCATCAGGCACGCTGACCAACAGGTTTTCATTGTTGTTGAGGATTGAACCCCATGGATGTCATTAAAAAGAAACACTGGTGGCAAAGCGACACGCTGAAATGGTCAGTGATGGGTCTGCTTGGGCTGCTGGTCGGTTACCTTGTTGTTTTGATGTACGCTCAGGGGGAGTACCTGTTTGCCATCATGACGCTGATTTTAAGCTCTGCTGGCCTGTATATTTTCGCTAACCGTAAAGCCTATGCCTGGCGCTATGTTTACCCGGGCGTTGCCGGTATGGGGCTGTTTGTCCTGTTTCCGCTGGTTTGTACGATCGCCATTGCTTTTACCAACTACAGCAGTACCAACCAGCTGACATTTGAACGTGCTCAGGAAGTCCTGATGGATCGTTCTTATCAGGCGGGTAAAACCTACAATTTTGGCCTGTATCCGGCGGGTGATGAGTGGCAACTGGCCCTCACCGACGGTGAAACCGGCAAGAATTACCTTTCTGACGCCTTTAAATTTGGCGGCGAGCAGAAACTGCAACTGAAAGAAGCCGAGGCGCTACCGGCAGGCGAACGTGCAACGCTGCGTATCATCACGCAGAATCGCCAGGCGCTTACCCAATTGACCGCCATCCTGCCGGATGAAAGCAAAGTTACCATGAGTTCGCTGCGCCAGTTTTCCGGCACGCAGCCACTCTATACGCTCGCTGAAGACGGTACGCTCACCAACAGCCAGAGCGGCGTAAAATACCGCGCCAACAACGATATTGGTTATTATCAGGCGATTAACGCTGACGGTAGCTGGGGTAGCGAAAAACTCAGCCCGGGCTACACCGTTGCCATCGGCTGGGATAACTTCACCCGCGTGTTTACCGACGAAGGCATCCAGAAACCGTTCTTCGCCATCTTCGTCTGGACGGTGGTCTTCTCGGTACTGACCGTTATTTTGACCGTTGCCGTGGGCATGGTGCTGGCCTGCCTCGTACAGTGGGAGTCTCTCAAAGGCAAAGCGATTTACCGCGTCCTGCTGATTCTTCCGTATGCCGTACCGTCGTTTATCTCGATTCTGATTTTCAAGGGCTTATTCAACCAGAGCTTTGGTGAAATCAACATGATGCTGAGCGCGCTGTTTGGCATCAAACCGGCCTGGTTCAGCGACCCAACCACCGCGCGTTCGATGATTATTATCGTCAACACCTGGCTCGGTTATCCATACATGATGATCCTGTGCATGGGTCTGCTGAAAGCGATTCCTGACGACCTGTATGAAGCCTCGGCGATGGATGGCGCAGGTCCGTTCCAGAACTTCTTTAAGATAACGCTACCGCTGTTGATTAAGCCGCTGACGCCGCTGATGATCGCCAGCTTCGCCTTTAACTTTAACAACTTCGTGCTGATTCAGTTGTTGACCAACGGTGGTCCGGACCGTCTTGGTACCACCACACCAGCCGGTTATACCGACCTGCTCGTAAGCTACACCTACCGTATCGCCTTTGAAGGCGGCGGTGGTCAGGACTTCGGTCTGGCGGCGGCGATTGCCACGCTGATCTTCCTGCTGGTTGGTGCGCTGGCGATTGTGAACCTGAAAGCCACACGTATGAAGTTTGATTAAGGGAGATTACGACAATGGCTATGGTCCAACCGAAATCACAAAAGTTACGTTTATTCGCAACGCACTTAGGGCTGCTGATTTTTATCGCGGCGATCATGTTCCCGCTGCTGATGGTTATCGCTATCTCGCTGCGCGAAGGTAACTTTGCCACCGGCAGCCTGATCCCGGAAAACATCTCCTGGGAACACTGGAAACTGGCGCTGGGCTTTAGCGTTGAACACGCGGATGGCCGTGTGACGCCACCGCCGTTCCCGGTACTGTTATGGCTGTGGAACTCGGTGAAAGTGGCCAGCATTACCGCGATCGGTATCGTGACGCTTTCCACTACCTGTGCTTACGCCTTTGCCCGTATGCGTTTCCCGGGCAAAGCAACCCTGCTGAAAGGGATGCTGATTTTCCAGATGTTCCCAGCGGTGCTGTCTCTGGTCGCGTTGTATGCTTTGTTTGATCGCCTGGGCCAGTACATTCCGTTTATCGGCCTGAACACGCACGGCGGCGTGATCTTCGCCTACCTCGGCGGTATTGCGCTGCATGTATGGACGATTAAGGGCTATTTCGAAACTATCGACGGCTCACTGGAAGAAGCGGCCGCGCTGGATGGCGCTACGCCGTGGCAGGCATTCCGCCTGGTGCTGTTGCCGCTTTCCGTTCCGATTCTGGCGGTCGTGTTTATTCTGTCTTTCATTGCCGCTATTACCGAAGTACCGGTCGCGTCACTGCTGCTGCGTGATGTGAACAGCTATACCCTTGCGGTAGGTATGCAGCAGTACCTCAACCCACAGAACTATTTGTGGGGCGACTTTGCCGCCGCGGCTGTACTTTCAGCCATTCCGATCACTCTGGTGTTCTTGCTGGCACAGCGCTGGCTAGTCAACGGTCTGACCGCGGGTGGTGTGAAAGGTTAAGTTTTACCGAAGTACCAGCCCGGCAACGGGCAATGCCACTGCAACCCTCAACTTATGTTATCCCAACCTGTGACTGTTATTCGGCGCTCTACGGAGCGCCCTTTTTTTATGTTATTTTGCATCACTGTTACGATTATTTCCTTTCGTGCTCCCCATCACTGCAATTCTATTTCCTGTCTGAATATAGATAAATTAAACAGAATTAAGATCACAGAAAAGACAAAACGTAATTGCAATGTAAAAAATGATAATTGTCTTCCCTGCCTGTTAAATTCAACATCACGGCACTGATCAAAAGAGCTGTATCCTCTAAGGCAGGTCTGAATGAACTCTCAATATAATTCCAGTTATATTTTTTCGATTACATTAGTGGCAACGTTAGGAGGGCTATTATTCGGCTACGACACTGCGGTCATATCCGGAACGGTAGAATCCCTGAATACCGTGTTTGTCGCGCCACAACATTTAAGTGAATCCGCCGCCAACTCGCTGTTGGGCTTTTGCGTCGCCAGTGCGTTGATAGGCTGCATCATCGGCGGTGCACTGGGCGGCTATTGCAGTAACCGGTTTGGCCGCCGGGACTCGCTGAAAATCGCGGCTCTGCTGTTCTTTATTTCCGGTATTGGTTCCGCCTGGCCGGAATTAGGCTTTACGACGATTAATCCTGATAATTCCGTACCTGTTTATTTGGCCGGATACGTTCCCGAATTTGTTATTTATCGTATCATTGGTGGTATTGGCGTAGGTTTAGCCTCAATGCTCTCACCAATGTATATTGCTGAACTGGCACCCGCACATATTCGTGGAAAACTGGTGTCATTTAACCAATTCGCCATTATTTTTGGTCAACTGTTGGTGTATTGCGTTAACTATTTTATCGCCCGTTCTGGCGACGCTAACTGGTTGAATACCGATGGCTGGCGCTATATGTTTGCGTCCGAAAGTATTCCCGCCCTGCTGTTTTTACTGCTGCTGTACACCGTACCAGAAAGCCCGCGCTGGCTGATGGCGCGTGGCAGACACGAGCAGGCGGAAGGTATTCTGCGCAAAATTATGGGCAGCACCCTCGCTACCCAGGCCATGCAGGAGATCAATCAGTCTCTGGACCATGGTCGTAAAACCGGTGGTCGCCTGCTGATGTTTGGCGCAGGCGTTATCGTCATCGGCGTAATGCTGTCTATCTTCCAGCAATTCGTCGGTATTAACGTCGTGCTCTACTACGCCCCAGAGGTGTTTAAAACGCTGGGAGCCAGCACCGATGTAGCGCTGTTACAGACCATCATTGTTGGCGTGATCAACCTGAGCTTTACCGTGCTGGCGATCATGACGGTGGATAAATTTGGTCGCAAACCGCTGCAGATTATTGGCGCTCTGGGCATGGCCATTGGTATGTTCAGCCTCGGTACCGCGTTTTATACCCAGGCTTCCGGGCTGGTTGCACTGCTGTCGATGCTGTTTTACGTCGCCGCATTCGCCATGTCCTGGGGACCGGTTTGCTGGGTGCTGCTGGCAGAAATCTTCCCCAATGCGATTCGCGGCAAAGCGCTCGCCATTGCGGTGGCCGCACAATGGCTGGCGAACTATTTCGTCTCCTGGACCTTCCCGATGATGGACAAAAATTCGTGGCTGGTTTCCCATTTTCACAACGGTTTCTCCTACTGGATTTACGGTTGTATGGGTATTCTGGCGGCGCTGTTTATGTGGAAGTTTGTACCGGAAACCAAAGGCAAAACGCTGGAAGAACTTGAAGAACTGTGGGAACCCGCCGCAGAGAAAACCCAGCCTGCCTCTGCGCAGTAATCCTGACCTGCAACACGCCGCAGCCCGATTGCGGCGTGTTGTCTTTTACTCTCGCTTCAGCCGTTTTGAATTACACAGCCACAAGGTGATCACCAGCAGCAGGATCGCCGCGGAATAGATCAGCACATCCATCGGTGCTTTATGATCGACAATGATCAACCGCACAATCGCGGTGATCCCGATATAAACAAAATAGCGCAACGGAAAGTGAAACCCCGACTGAAAGTACTTCACAATCAGCGCGATAAATTCAAAATAGAGGAAGTAAACCACCAGCCCTTCCACCAGCTCATACTTGCTGGTTTGTTCCGGCGCGAACAGCACATCCGCCAGATGCAGCGTTTCTTTCCCGAGGAATACAACCAGGATCAGGCCCAGACTCAGCAGTCCCAGATTCAACACGGTCTGTAAGATGGTGGAGATAAACTCCACTCGCGGACGAGATAGCGACGTCATAACAGCACCTCTTACTCAGTGGCGAGGTTCATGTATAACGCAAAAATGTGACAGAGATCTACATTTTTTGTTTATGTTTTGTGCAAGAAAGGTCAGCGGGGAATGATGAATGTCACGACACATTTCACAGGATGAAGTATGCAGCTAAGACAATCCGCTGTCCGCAACGTTACCTGCGGTGAGAACGTGGTGATTTATGAACCCGCAAATCTCTACAATTGCACATTGGGTGACAACGTTTTTGTCGGGCCATTTGTTGAAATCCAGGGTAATACGCAAATTGGCGCAGACAGCAAAATTCAGTCGCATACCTTCATCTGCGAATATGTCACCCTGGGCGCCCGCTGTTTTATCGGTCATGGCGTGATGTTCGCCAACGATATGTTTCGCGAAGGAAAACCCAACGCCGACCGCAACAGTTGGGGAAGAATTTCGATTGGCAACGATGTCTCAATCGGCAGTGGAGCGACCATTCTGGCGGTCACCATCTGCGATGGCGCGGTCATCGGTGCGGGGAGCGTGGTGACCAAATCGATCACCGAGAAAGGCGTGTATGCAGGAAACCCGGCAAAATTATTGCGTCGCCTGTAACTTGCCTGCTGACGGCGCAAATGCCTTATCCGGCCTGCAGTACAGGCAGTTTGTAGGCCGGATAAGCGTAGCGCCATCCGGCTGGCAAACGGCTCGATTACCGGAAGTTCTCACTTCTGTCGCTGGTCATGTCGTACAGACCAAACTTACGTCCAAGCTGCTGGCCGCCATCACGCGTTAACGGCGTCCAGCCAATCGCTGCACGGCTGCGGGTCGGACCTGACGAGAACAGATCCAGCGGCACGGATACGTACACCCCTTTGGTAAAATCACCCTCTCCGTACTCATCCGGCGAGGCGTCGGTGATGGTCGCATAGCCGCCTACCACAACGCCGCTGTCAAAGCGCTTCGCCACTTCCAGCGTTCCGCCCTTATCTCCCGCCAGATACTGGCCCACGCTGGCTTTCACCAGTACATCCTGAGCGAATGACGGATTCCAGTACGCCGTCAAATGCCCGGTCTTCACGCTGTAGTCGGTGAATTTCATCATGTCCTGCGCGCTACGCCAGTCACGCTGTTTCACGTAGTTGGCATCAACACCAAACGCCCAGTTGCTGTCTAACGGACGATACAGCACTTCTGCCCCCGCTCCGCCGTACATGGTTTCCAGATAGCCACCGTAAACCTGTCCGTAGAACCCGTTTCCGAGTGACTGGAAGTAGTTGGCCTGTAGGTTATTCACGTAGACATCGTTTTGCACATACTCGCGCACATGGGTACGCACTCGTGGCAAATGCGAATCCTGCGGCGGGTTGGTGTAGTTAAATTTGTCATAGTTATTGGCGAGGTTGGCGAACAAACTCCCGGTGGTCAGCAGGTGATCGGTAACCCACCAATCCGCCGTTCCCATCACGCCCAACTGATACATATAGAAGTTTTCCGGGCCGCCCACCGACTGGTTAAGCACCGGATCGATGTGGAAATCGAAGCGTGACTTATCGATATACCAGCCCTGCTCGGTCGTTTTCGGCACCACGGGCTCAACGCGTTTTTGCGCCAGCTGGGTTTCATGGCCCAACGGTTCGCCTTCCAGATGACGCTTGAGGCTGGAAACCTCCGTTTCGGTCGTCACCTGCGGCAAGTTAAGACGATTTTCCGTAATACGGATCGTGCGGATCCCATCGGGAAGATCGTTCATCACGATCCGGTTGGCACGTTCGATCCCTTCGCGCGAATCACGATATTTCACCTGTTCGCCGGTCACATACAGCGTATCGCCCTGCACCTGAATTTTAGGATCGGCCAGTCCGGCGTTATATTTCAGCAGCGTTAGCTGATTCGCCACCACCGAGTGTTGCAGGATGGCATCCTGCGGCTGTGGCTGATATTTCGGGCGGTCGTTGTCGTTATAGTTTGGCCGCAGATCGTTGAAGTTTGTCCGCAGCGTGACCCCAAACATAAAGGTGTTCCCGCGCTCATAGCTGAGGTTAACGTCGGCCCAATCGGTGACGCGATAAATAGCGCCGACGTTAAACTTGCTCTTCTGATCCAGCTTGCCCGCAAAATCCTGCTGGTAATTGTTTCCCTCATACTCCAGTTTCAGACGCAACGGCTGCCAGGGCGTCTGATACTCGACGCCGCCAAACAGCGATGCCGGGCCGTGGAACATCTGGCTGCCGTCAATAGAACCGGCCTGCTTATAACTGTTATCGCGATAGCAGAATTTATCGCTGTATGAGCAAAACGGATTGCTGACGTTGCCACTGGTCCCGAGATAACCCCAGCCCAGGCCAAGCGAAAAATCAAACGGCCCCCAGGCTTTATTCGCCACAATATACTCCGCATCGAACAGGCCAGTTCCGCCAATATCTCGCGCGCCAACCGCCACCTGCGGCATCCAGTAGCTCTCTTCCCACAGCCGCAGTTTGAGATCAAAAGCTTTATCCTTGTAAGTCTGATCGCCAGAAAACGACTCCACGCTACTGTATTTTTTGGTACGCACATCGGTATAACGCAGCGTGGTTTCCAGCCACGGGAAGAGCTGCACCGACGCAGAGTAGTAGCGGTACTGATCGTTATCGCGGTAATTGAGGCTCATTTCGCCCTCACGCGCCATGCGTGCGGTTGGGGTTTGCAGCAGTCCCACGCCGCCAAAATCGGACTGCGAAGGTCCAATGGGCGCGGGCCAGGTTTCACCGTGGCAGGCAACGCTTACGCCCAGCGCCAGTAAGCTGAGCAGGTAAGTTTTTCTCATTATTCGGGTATCCGCTGGGTCAGGGTGCGAAGAATGTCGGCATTAATTTCATCCGGGGTGCTGCTCCAGACAGCATCAGAGAGTCCGACATAAATGATGCTGCCGGGCATCGGCTCAACGTGACGTTGGTTCCAGTAAGCGACCGGTACTTTTTGCGTGCGCCCGTCGGGATAGATAACCCAAGCGAAGCTACGATCCGCGCCGCTGAGCCGACTTTGCCCATCGAGATAACTGGCAACATCGCGCCCGGGCATAAACGGTTGTTTACCCGGATGGCTTAGCAGGCCAAACAGCGTGATATGCGTTGGCTGCGCTCCGACCCACAGCGTGTAATTGCCCTGCAACGGCGGGTTCCCTCGCTCGCTGACGCGCACAACATCCGGGTCAAGATTAATCATCTGCCTGCCGGTCACCTTCAGCGCCTGAATCCGCTGGCGTAATGTGTTGATAGCGGCAGCATCGTCACCGCTTTCTTCAGCACTCAGCGCTGCCAGACGAGCCAGTAATGCCTGCTGCTGACGTTCCGCCTCCGTCGTGGCCCGCTCTTCGCTGATAACCGCGCCTGGCCACCAGCTATTGCTCAACCGCGGCTGTCCAACCAGGTCGAGCAGATGTTCGGCCCCGGTCAGCGTTTTTGGCTCTTCGCTGGCGGAGGTAAAGACCTTAACGCTGCCCGCAGCAAAAACAGACGCTGCGCTCAGGCCCAACAGCAGCGCCATAACGACTCGTTTGATCATGATTTTGCCGCCTTAATCAGCGTGGTTTTCACCGGGAAGTAATGCGCGCCTAGATACTGTTCCGACTGGCGAATCTGCCCTTCACTGTCTATCCAGTAGCGGTTATGCCAGCGCGTTTGATCGGTAGTTATCTCTTCATCGAGGATCCGTACCGGGGTGTCATCGCTGCCGACCTTGATGGTGTCTGCGCCATCCCATTTGAAAACCGAGCGCGCGGTGGCATAGCGTACCTGCTGATGTTCAGTCCAGCCCATTGTGCGGGTCCACGTTGCGCCATCGACTATCTGATTGGGTTTGATGAGTGGGTCTTCCGCCAGATTATTCACCTCAATTAGGTTGTCCCCGCCGAGATGCGTTTTCACAATGCGCCCATGCTGCGTGACGAGAATAGCCCGATCCTGAGTCACCCATTTCTGCTGTCCGTTTTCCGCAAACGCGAGTACCACAAACAGTTGGGGACCGCCGTTTAGCTGCATATACTGGCTGGCGTAGGGCATATTTTGGATTTCATCGTCCGTCATCTGTACGCCGGGAGTACCAAACACGCTATCCCACAGCGAATGCCCCAACCCTTCGGTGGTGGCTGAGCACGCCTGCAGTAACAGGCAAACCATTATGAGCGCTGGTCGCTTCACGACGTTTCTCCGCATTATTGCCGGGTGGCGCGACGCTTATCCGGCCTACAAATCCCACATACATTTGGCAATTCAAAATAACCACACCGAAGTGTGGTTAGAATTAAACGTACCTCTATTACTGGGTACTGGTGGTTGTGGTGGTTGTAGTTCCGGTATTAGAACCATCGCCGCCACCGGTCGCCGCCAGGGCGACCCCCACTGCAGAACTTACGGTGCTCACGCTGGTTGCGGAGGAACTTCCTGCCGAAACCGACGCGGCAGCCGACCCTGCTGCCTCACCCACCTGAACGGGGGCGGCATAGACAGAAGTCGCCGCAAGCGCAGATATAGCCCACAGGCCATACAGAACTTTTTTCATCACAAATTCCCTTCATTGTATGAATGGAGATTTACCCAAAAGAATTTCGGGCGAGATCGAGTATACACAAGCCAAAGTGTGCAAATTACGCCACGCGGGAATTTAGGATAATTAGATAACGAAAGGAAAAATGATTAAAAAATACAACAAAGACAAATAAATCAATAAATTAAAATATAAAAATTAAAATGCAATATCCGGTAAATCCGAAAACATCAGAAATTGAATAACATTAATAAAATTATTTTAGGATTAAGCTCAATTAAGGTATGAAGTTAGAACGTAGATATCCTGGAGCATTCTTATAAAAAAGCCGATATTAATATCGGCTTTTTATTTCATTAATGCCGGATGCGGCTAAACGCCTTATCCGGCCTACAAGTGTGTGCTATCAGGCACGCCAGGACTTATAACGGTTAATCAAACCGTTGGTAGAACTGTCGTGGCTGCTCACTTCGGAACCATCTTTCAGCTCTGGCAGAATGCGGTTCGCCAGCTGTTTGCCCAGCTCAACGCCCCACTGGTCAAAGGTGAAGATGTTCAGGATAGCGCCCTGAGTGAAGATTTTGTGTTCGTACAGTGCAATCAGCGCACCCAGGCTGAACGGCGTGATTTCGCGCAGCAGGATGGAGTTCGTTGGGCGGTTACCTTCGAACACTTTGAACGGCACAACGTGGTCCAACGTTGCCGGATCTTTACCCTGGTCGCGGTATTCCTGCTCAACCACTTCACGAGATTTACCGAATGCCAGTGCTTCGGTTTGCGCGAAGAAGTTAGACAGCAGTTTCGGATGGTGATCCGACAGCGGGTTGTGGGTGATGGCCGGCGCGATGAAATCGCATGGAACCATTTTGGTGCCCTGGTGGATCAGCTGGTAGAACGCATGCTGGCCGTTAGTACCCGGCTCACCCCAGATGATTGGGCCAGTCTGGTAATCCACCACATTGCCGTTACGGTCAACGTATTTACCGTTGGATTCCATGTTGCCCTGTTGGAAGTAGGCCGCGAAACGGTGCATATACTGGTCATACGGCAGAATTGCTTCGGTTTCGGCACCGAAGAAGTTGTTGTACCAGATACCGATCAGCGCCAGCAGCACCGGCAGGTTTTTCTCAGCCGGAGTGGTGGAGAAGTGTTTGTCCATCGCATGCGCGCCGGAGAGCAGCTCAACAAAGTTGTCGAAGCCTACGGACAGGATGATGGACAGACCGATTGCAGACCACAGGGAGTAACGACCGCCAACCCAGTCCCAGAACTCGAACATATTGGCAGTATCAATGCCAAACTCACCAACCGCTTTACCGTTAGTGGAGAGCGCTGCGAAGTGTTTGGCAACGTGCTTGTTGTCGCCTGCGGTCGCCAGGAACCAGTCGCGCGCGCTGTGGGCGTTGGTCATGGTTTCCTGGGTGGTGAAGGTTTTGGAAGCGACCAGGAACAGCGTGGTTTCCGGGTTCACTTTCTTCAGCACTTCAGCAATGTGCGTACCATCGACGTTAGACACAAAGTGCATGTTCAGGTGATTTTTGTACGGACGCAGCGCTTCGGTCACCATGAACGGACCGAGGTCAGAACCGCCGATACCGATGTTTACTACATCAGTGATGGCTTTACCGGTATAGCCTTTCCAGCTTCCGGAGATGATCGCTTCAGAGAAGGATTTCATCTTCTCCAGCACACCATTCACTTCCGGCATGACATCTTTGCCGTCAACGATGATAGGCGTATTGCTACGGTTGCGTAGCGCCACGTGCAGCACGGCACGGTCTTCAGTGCGGTTGATTTTCTCACCGGAGAACATGGACTTGATGGCACCCGCCAAATCGGTTTCTTTCGCCAGATCCTGCAGTTTAGCCAGCGTCTCTTCAGTGATGCGGTTTTTGGAGAAATCCACCAGCATCAGATCATCAAACGTCGCGGAAAACTTAGTGAAACGATCGCTATCTTTCGCGAAAAGATCCGCGATAGTAACGTCTTTCATTTCTTCAAAGTGTTTTTGTAGTGCCTGCCAGGCTGAGGTCTGCGTTGGATTGATGTTTTTCATTAGCAATACTCTTCTGATTTTGAGAATTGTGACTGAGATCGATTGTAACGCCAGTCACAGAAAAGTGTGATTGTTTTAATGCCATTGCCAGGGCATCCGCCAAACGTGACTAAAAAGTATAGCGGTTATCAGCGTTGTTATTAGTACCGTTACTCAACGCAGTTGCAGCATGAAAAATCCGCATAATCCCAGCGTTGACAGTGCAAGCTACACATTTTATTTATAAATACGGTATTTGCATTTGCGCCTGCACCGGTTTCTGTTCTGCCTAATGTGCCATGGTCGCTCTATTCATTCCCTGACACGAGGTAGTTATGACTGATGTAGTTGTCTCCAAATTTGGCGGTACCAGCGTGGCGGATTTTGATGCCATGAATCGCAGCGCTGATGTAGTACTTTCTGATGCTAACGTCCGTGTAGTGGTACTTTCCGCTTCTGCGGGAATCACCAACCTGCTGGTCGCACTGGCTGAAGGGCTGGAGCCAACCGCGCGCTTCGAAAAACTCGATGCCATTCGTCAAATTCAGTTCAATATTCTGGAACGCCTGCGTTATTCAAACGTGATCCGTGAAGAGATCGACCGTCTGCTGGAAAACATCACCACGCTGGCTGAAGCGGCGTCACTGGCGACCTCAACTGCGCTGACCGACGAACTGGTCAGCCACGGCGAACTGATGTCTACCTTGCTGTTCGTCGAGATCCTGCGTGAGCGCAACGTGCAGGCGCAGTGGTTTGACGTACGTAAAGTGATGCGCACCAACGATCGTTTTGGCCGCGCAGAACCTGACGTCACGGCGCTGGCCGAACTGGCAACGCTCCAGTTGGCCCCGCGTCTGAGCGAAGGTCTGGTGATTACTCAGGGCTTTATCGGCAGTGAAGGTAAAGGCCGCACCACCACGTTGGGGCGCGGCGGGAGCGATTATACGGCAGCCCTGCTGGCCGAAGCGCTGCACGCCACGCGCGTCGATATCTGGACCGATGTTCCTGGCATTTACACGACCGATCCGCGCGTTGTTCCGGCGGCGCAGCGTATTGATGAAATCGCCTTTGAAGAGGCCGCAGAAATGGCGACCTTTGGCGCGAAAGTGCTACACCCGGCAACGTTGTTACCTGCCGTACGTAGCGATATCCCGGTGTTTGTTGGCTCCAGTAAGGATCCAAAAGCAGGCGGTACGCTGGTATGCAATAAAACCGCGAATCCACCGCTGTTCCGGGCGCTGGCACTGCGTCGTAAGCAAACGCTGCTAACGCTGCATAGCCTGAATATGCTGCACTCTCGCGGCTTTTTGGCGGAAGTGTTCGGCATCCTCGCACGCCATAACATTTCGGTCGATTTAATTACCACATCCGAAGTCAGCGTGGCGCTGACGCTGGATACCACCGGTTCGACCTCCACCGGCGATACACTGTTAACACAGTCTCTGCTGATGGAACTGTCTGCCCTGTGTCGGGTTGAAGTGGAAGAAGGCCTGGCGCTGGTGGCGCTGATTGGTAACGACCTGTCCAAAGCCTGTGGAGTGGGTAAAGAGGTGTTCGGCGTACTGGAGCCATTCAACATCCGCATGATTTGCTACGGCGCGTCCACTCATAACCTGTGCTTCCTGGTGCCCGGTACTGAAGCCGAACAGGTGGTACAGAAGCTGCACCATAATTTGTTTGAGTGAGTAGTTACCAACGCCCGATGGCTCTTGTACCATCGGGCATTTTCACCGCATCACCGTTTCATATAACAATCTGTCCAACTCCCTGACATCGCCTTCCCGACTATCCGGTAACGTCGGCGGAATCTCTCCTCTTTCCAGCTTGGCGCGGATAAACGCATGCAACAGTGGACGGCGCGGGCCGTATTCCGCTTCACCCGCACACTGCTTGCGCTCCAGCAGCTCATCAATTTCCTGACGCAATGGCGCATCCAGTTCACTTCCCGCCAGCAACTCGGCAAAACACATCGGTGGCACGCCTTTCCCCGCCTCCACCCAACGCACCGCCAGCAGCGGGCGAATGACGTAAAAGTACTTTTTCAATCGCACGTCGTCACCTTGCAGATAGCCACGGAAGTTTTTCCGCGCCATCGAGTAGTAGTGCCAGCGGGCACGTAGCGGGGAAAACCATTTGGGCACCAACGCTTTCAGCGCCGACACGGTCACTTCATCCTGTTGATAGACCACTGGCGAATCCAGCCACTCAATAAGCGTAGGGTTTGCGCCTTTCAGTAATCCTAGCGCCTTGCGCCATTCCCAGCCGCTGACGTCCAGCTCATCATCTATCGGCAACTCGATAACATCTCGTGGCGCTTCGATCCGCAGATACCACTCGGGCGGATGAACATAGAGAAATCGCACGTCGTAGTCGCTGTCCGGCGAGGCAAATCCCCAGCCACGGCTGCCGGATTCACAGGCATACAGCACCCTGACGCCATAGCGCTGCTCAACCTCTTTTAGCTGGCGCAATACCCTTTCACGCATCGCGCCGTCCACTGTGTTGTAGCTCATTATTCTTATCCTTTTATGTTCACAAGGCCGTGCAGCACCTGGTCCAGGCCCCCGAACACCGAGATTTTATCGATACGTTCAGCGACTCTTTCAAGGGTTTCCAGCTCTTTTAAGCGCAGCGCCACCGGGTTGTTTTCCATCACTTTCGCGGTATTCAACAGCGATCGCGTCGCGGCAGTCTCTTCACGACGGCGGATCACGTTGGCCTGGGCGGATTTCTCAGCTTCAACCAGTTGGGACAGGATGGCCTTCATATCACCCGGCAGGACAATATCTTTCACGCCGAGCGAAGCGACCTCGATACCAAACGGCGTCATTCGGGCTTTCACCTGTGCGCTCACCACCTCATCGATCACCTGCTTATCTTCCAGCAGCTCGTCCAGCGTGCGCGTTCCCACCGCTTCCCGCAGGGCAAACTGCAATTCGCGGTAAAGGTGATCCAGCGGTTTGGTTAGTTGGCCAAAAGCCAGCAACACATCGCCATAACGCCAGTTTGCGGCCAGATTTAAACGCAGGTTGACCTTATCCTTGGTCAGGATCTCTTGTCCACCGACCTCCAGTACCTGTAAACGAGTATCAACAACTTCGGCTTCAATCAGATGGTTTACCTTCCAGTATGCGGTCAACCCCGGCGGCAACAGCGTCTGGGTTTCGCCATCAATTTTCAGCACACCAACATGCCACGCAGGAACCTGTACCGTTAAGATAGCTTCACGACCTTTCACCGTACCGTTACGTCGTGGCTGTAACACCGCATTCATCACCTCAACCGGTACCGAAACCTGACGCGTATCCATACGCACCAGCTTCAGTGCTTCCTCTGCGCGCCAATACAGACGGCGCGTTCCCGGTGGCAAAATTTCCTGCAAGACGCCGTTCACATACAGCGCACCCGCTTCGGTATCGCTTAAATCGGCCACCACACAGTACTGCTCCACCCATGCAGGCTGGAAGCGACGTAAATACTCCGCCAGAGCTTCCGGAATTTCGCTGCCATCGTTATTGATCACCAGAACATCCGGTGTGTTAAACCATGGCAAACGGTGTTCACCTGCATCCAGTACCTGATAGTAATCACCCTGTCGGGATAACAGGCCAAGCTGGCCTTTACGAATAGTGATTTTTTTCTTCATTTTTTATTCCTTATTGTGAGTCAGGCGCGGGTGCAGGGGCGAAGCGGCAGGGGAATTCCCTTTTGCCTGTCGCACGGCATCTTTACCGGCAGCCTGTTCTGGAGCGTGCTAACTGCGCATCGCTCCGTTTTATTTCTATGATTAACAACCAGTTTTCATTCGGAGGATGAAATTGGGAATCGAACCCACTGTGTGTCAGCGGCTGACGGAACACTCCCGGAAAACAGCCTGTGCCGTTCCTGACGTGCCGGCGGGGTTTAACCCCCTGCGTTTTCAGCGTGATTGACGTAAGAGTTATTGCCAGAAGCGTGCCAGAAATGAAAATCGTCAGAATTTATTTTTAATGAATTGATTTATATAAATTTAATTGTTATCGCCAATATTGGCAGTTGTCTCACTCGGTTAATTTTTTTATCTTTTAATCTCTTAACTTATCTTTTTGGATAAACCATGAAAAAGCGGCGGGTTGTAATTGGCGTACTGGGTACGGTGCTGGACAAACGCGGTAAACGCGCCAATCGGTTTAAAAAGTGGCGCCCCACGGTTGGATTGTGCCAACAGCCTGATTTCCCTGTCGACAGACTGGAACTGCTCCACCAGCCACGCGATGAAGGCATGGCGCAAAGGTTGATTGAAGACGTCGCGCTGCTCTCACCTGACACCGAAGTACGCCCGCATGCCGTGACTATTAACGACCCCTGGGATTTTGAAGAGGTCTACGCCGCCTTTCTCGACTTCGCCACCCACTACAGCTTTGATACGGAAAACGAAGAGTATCTGGTGCACATCACCACCGGGACGCACGTCGCGCAGATCTGCTGGTTTCTGCTAACTGAAGCCCGCTACCTGCCCGCCAGCCTGCTGCAAACCAGCCCGGCACCAGCCGGTTCATCGGATGAGGCCGTTTCCGCCGGCGTTTGCTCGGTAATCGATCTCGATTTAAGCCGCTACGCCACGCTCACCAGTCGTTTTCAGCGCGAACAGCAGCAGTCAGTCTCTTTTCTGAAGGCCGGGATTGATACGCGCAACGCCACCTTCAATAAACTGATCGATCGCATTGAGCGTGTGGCTCTACGTTCGACCGACCCGATCCTGCTCACCGGCCCCACCGGCGCGGGTAAATCCTTTCTGGCGAAACGTATTTTTCAGCTACGCCAGTCGCGGCATCTGGTGGCGGGAAAACTGGTCGCCGTCAACTGCGCAACCCTGCGTGGCGACAACGCGATGTCTACGTTGTTTGGTCACGTGAAAGGGGCGTTTACTGGCGCACTCACGGCGCGCGGCGGACTACTGCGAGAAGCGGATGGCGGCGTGCTGTTTCTCGATGAGATAGCCGAACTGGGGTTAGACGAACAGGCCATGCTGCTAAAAGCGATTGAAGAAAAAACCTTTTTCCCGTTTGGATCGGACAAAGAAGTACAGAGCGATTTTCAGCTGATTGCCGGAACCCATCGCGACATGCAGCAATGGGTCGCCGAGGGCCGTTTTCGCGAAGATCTCTACGCGCGTATCAATATGTGGAACTTCGCCCTGCCCGGTCTGGCGCAGCGGCGGGAAGATATCGCTCCGAACGTCGAGTATGAGCTACACCGTTTTTCCAGCAGTAAACAGATGCAGATCCGTTTCGACAAAGAGGCACGTGCTTGTTATCTGGCATTTGCCTGCTCCCCACAGGCGCAGTGGCGCGGCAATTTTCGCGAGCTAAGTTCATCCATCGCGCGAATGGCGACGCTTGCCGAACAGGGACGCATCACCTTATCCCTTGTCGAAGAAGAAATTGCGCTGTTAAAAGAGAGTTGGCAGATTACCGCTACGCAACCGGAACTGAACATGGACATTGACCTTTTCGATCGCCGCCAGTTAGAAACGGTGCTGGAAGTGTGTCGCCGCAGCGCGTCGCTGTCGGAAGCCGGACGCGAACTGTTTGCCGTCTCACGGCAGAAAAAAGCCAATCCTAACGATGCAGACCGCTTGCGAAAATATCTCGCCCGCTTCGGGCTGAGCTGGGAAAGCGTTCGCAGCGATCAGATACAATAAACAATATCTCACATTACCCAATCTGAACTGTTACTGGTTTTCCTAACTTCACCAGCATCATGACCAGCGCATCAAGGGTAAATTTGTTGGTTTTCTGATTAACAACATCTGAAACACGGGGCCGGGAAATATTCAGTTTCACAGCAGCTTCCGCTTGTTTCAGATGGTTTTCATCAATCCATCCGGAAATTTCTTGCATCAACTGCTGCTTCAGGCGAATGAGTTGTTCGACCTCGCATTCAGCATCATGCTTTAAGCTCTTCGCTTCCGCTTCTGCAAACCCCAGTTCGGCAAAAATATTGACATCCGGAGAGGTTACATGGCGAACCTTATTATCAACGGTATTGTTCATTTCTGATTCCTGTCTTCTTGCAAAGCGGTTCGATATCTAACTTTAGCAATGTGTTTATCGTGCTCAGAAGTACGTTTCGCCTTTTTATTGAAACAATGCAGTACATAGACCGCGTTAGCATAGCGAGCAATGTAGATGATTCGGTATGCGCCAGATTCATACCTGAGCCTTACCTCCTCAACACCTCGACCTATCTCTGGCATCGGCTTCCAGTCAGCAGCTTCTAATCCAGCCTGTAAACGATGTAGCTGAAAACCAGCGGTTTTACGTATATCTTCAGGAAAGCTTCGTAAATCATCAAATGAACTGCCAATCCAGACAATGGGCTTTAAGGCCCGCTTTATTGAAAGCATAACACATCCTTGTATAAAATTTTATACAAACAATAAAATGCGTAACCCACACGTTTTCCTGTCATTACGCTAAATCAGAATAGAAATTCCGTCACTTCAACAAGCTATATTTTGCGAGGCTCTTTCAGGATTAGTTTTATTCTGCACGAATTACCGTACACTGAGGATATCGGCTAACAGAGGGCACCCTTATGGCACTCCCCCGCATTACCCAAAAAGAGATGACCGAGCGCGAACAGCGTGAACTGAAAACGCTGCTCGACCGCGCGCGCATTGCGCATGGTCGTCTGCTGACCAACGCAGAGACCAACAGCATCAAGAAAGAGTACATCGATAAACTGATGGCCTTGCGCGAAGCAGAAGCTAAAAAAGCCCGCCAGTTGAAGAAAAAGCAGGCCTATAAACCGGATGCGGAAGCATCGTTTTCCTGGTCAGCAAATACGCCGACGCGCGGCAGACGTTAACGTCCCTTCTTCTTACGTCCCGGCGAAGTAAAACGCTTACCGTTTGCCGCCGGGCGCGATTTCTCTTTCTCCGCTGATTTTTCGATTTTCACCACCGGACGCTTAATGCCTGCGGTTTTTGGCTTCGCTTTCGCCTTCGGTTTGGCTTCTGAGGACGAGTTCTCAATCAGCTTGAACAGATCGATCAGTTCGTCATCTGTCAGGTCGCGCCATTCACCAAGCGGCAGGCCAGACAAACCAACGTTCATGATACGCGTACGCTCAAGCTTGGTAACTTCATAGCCAAAGTGTTCGCACATACGACGGATCTGACGGTTAAGCCCCTGAATCAGCGTAATACGAAACACAAACGGCGCTTCTTTCTTCACCTTACATTTTTTGGTGACGGTACCGAGAATGGGCACACCGGCCCCCATCCCACGGATAAAGTCATCAGTGACCGGCTTATCGACCGTCACCAGATACTCTTTTTCGTGATCGTTACCGGCACGCAGGATTTTATTCACCAGGTCGCCGTGGTTGGTCAGAAAGATAAGTCCCTGAGAATCTTTGTCCAGACGACCAATTGGAAACACGCGCTTGCTGTGATTCACGAAATCAACAATGTTGTCGCGTTCGCTGTCTTCGGTGGTGCTGACAATCCCTACCGGCTTATTCAGCGCGATAAAAACCAGATCTTCCGCTTCACGCGGCTCAATCAACCGACCATTTACTTTTACGACGTCGCCAGGCATCACCTGATCGCCGATGGTGGCGCGTTTACCATTCAGGAAGACATTCCCTTGTTCGATAAAGCGATCCGCCTCGCGGCGCGAGCAGATTCCGCTTTCACTGATGTATTTATTTAATCGGATGGATGAGTCGGGCAGCATAGTTTCTCCTTTGACAGCGAAATATACCCTACCTTGCGGACGATAAAAAATAATCGTGTTCGACTGTCCACGCGCTATTTGTGATCCGTCACACCTTTTGACACAAAAGTGTCAGCGATCCATCCCTGCAATTTTGTTGAGTGAAAACAAGCAGAATCAATACATTAGAGAGGTATGCACATCTGTGCCGACAACGCGCCATCACCACATCAAATGTGCAACACAATCGGTCATTTCAGGGCGCTGAAATAAGTGAAAATAGCTTTGAGATGGAGAACAGATGGGGTTATATCAGATCAAGAAGGCAATTTCGTGATTTGCACAAATGTGCAGGAGTCCAAAAATGGCGACGGAAAACAGCGATGATATCCGCCTGATCGTAAAAATAGCGCAGCTGTATTACGAACAGGATATGACACAAGCGCAAATCGCCCGCGAGCTGGGTATTTATCGCACCACGATCAGCCGGTTACTAAAACGTGGACGCGACCAGGGTATCGTCACCATCGCCATTAATTACGACTACAACGAAAATCTGTGGCTGGAACAGCAGCTAAAACAGAAATTTGGCCTGAAAGAGGCGGTCGTAGTCTCCTGCGATAGCGAGCAGGAAGATGAACAACTTAATATGATGGGCGTACATGGCGCGCAGTTGCTGGAACGCTTACTGGAACCTGGGGACATTATCGGGTTCTCATGGGGCCGCGCTGTACGGGGACTGGTGGAAGGATTATCTCCTGCCAGCCAGTCGCGCCAGCTGATCTGCGTACCGATTATCGGCGGACCATCCGGCAAGCTTGAAAGCCGCTACCACGTCAATACGCTGACCTACGGCGCTGCGGCAAAGCTCAAAGGGGAATCACACCTGGCAGATTTCCCGGCACTGCTGGAAAACCCGCTGATCCGTAACGGGATCATGCAGTCACGACATTTTAAATCGATTTCCGCGTACTGGGATAATCTGGACATCGCGCTGGTCGGGATTGGATCTCCGGCGATACGTGATGGCGCCAACTGGCACGCTTTTTACGGCAGTGAAGAGAGTGATGACCTGCATGCCCGCCAGGTTGCCGGAGACATTTGCTCGCGCTTTTACGATATCAACGGTGTAACCGTAGAGACCAATATGAGTGAAAAGACGCTCTCCATCGAAACCAATAAATTAAAACAGGCGCGTTACTCCATTGGCATTGCAATGGGTGAAGAAAAATACAGTGGGATATTAGGCGCATTACGTGGGAATTATATTAACTGTTTAGTTACCAACAGCCATACCGCTGAATTATTGTTGAAGTAAATAAATTCTAATTGGTCCTGCCATAATTGATTTTATGTGGGATCCCCTTATCTGAATCGGGAGTTTATTATGCAAACGTGGTTAAACTTGCAGGGCAAAGTCATTATTGTTACCGGTGGCGCATCCGGAATTGGTCTGGCGATTGTCGAAGAGTTATTAGCGCAAGGCGCTAATGTACAAATGGCAGATATTCATGGCGGAGAAGGTAAATACGATAGCCATGACGGGTATCATTTCTGGCCAACGGATATTTCCAGTGCCAAAGAGGTTAATCATACTGTCGCTGAAATTATCCAACGCTACGGACGTATTGATGGGCTGGTAAATAATGCTGGCGTTAATTTTCCGCGTCTGCTGGTCGATGAAAAAGCACCCGCCGGGCAATACGAACTCAACGAAGCTGCTTTCGAAAAAATGGTTAATATCAACCAGAAAGGTGTGTTCTTAATGTCGCAGGCAGCGGCACGCCAAATGATAAAACAGCGTAACGGCGTGATTGTGAATGTCTCTTCCGAAAGCGGACTGGAAGGCTCAGAAGGTCAAAGCTGTTACGCCGCGACCAAAGCCGCATTGAATAGTTTTACCCGTTCCTGGTCGAAAGAGTTGGGCAAACACGGCATCCGCGTGGTTGGTATTGCACCTGGCATTCTGGAAAAAACCGGACTGCGGACCCCCGAGTATGAAGAAGCGCTGGCCTGGACCCGCAACATCACCGTCGAACAGTTGCGCGAGGGCTACACCAAGAACGCGATCCCGATTGGTCGATCAGGGCGCTTATGCGAAGTAGCTGATTTTGTTTGTTATCTTTTATCTGAGCGCGCCAGTTACATAACCGGAGTAACCACTAACATTGCGGGCGGAAAAACGCGCGGCTAAGGAGGTTTTATGGTCAATGCAATCTTCTGTGCTCACGGCAAACTGGCCTGCGCCATGCTGGAATCGGTACAGATGGTCTACGGTGATGCCAACGTTGAAGCCGTGGCATTTGTCCCCGGAGAGAACGCCAGCGACATTGTGGAAAAGCTAAAAAAGTTAGTAAGTATTCACACTAGCGATGAATGGCTGATTGCCGTCGATTTGCAGTGTGGCAGTCCCTGGAATGCCGCTGCGACGCTGGCGATGCACAATCCGGCGATACGGGTCATTAGCGGGTTATCACTGCCGTTGGCGCTGGAGCTGGTAGACAACCAAAACAATATGAATGTGGATGAACTGTGCGAACACCTGACGACCATTGCTCAACAAACCTGTGTCGTCTGGAAGCATCTGGAAACGGCCGAAGAGGATTTCTGATGAACATTACCCTTGCTCGTATTGATGACCGTCTGATCCACGGTCAGGTCACCACCGTCTGGTCGAAGGTGGCGAATGCTCAACGGATTATTATCTGTAATGACGACGTTTATAACGATGAAGTACGTCGCACATTATTACGTCAAGCCGCCCCACCGGGAATGAAAGTGAACGTCGTTAATATCGAAAAGGCGGTCGCGGTTTACCATAATCCGCAATACCAGAACGAAACCGTTTTTTATCTATTTATCCGCCCACAGGATGCCTTAGCAATGGTCAAGCAAGGCGTGAAAATCGCCACGTTAAATATTGGTGGCATGGCCTGGCGGCCTGGTAAAAAACAATTAACCAAAGCCGTTTCTTTAGATAACGACGATATTCATGCGTTTCGTGAGTTAGATAAACTGGGTGTTACGCTGGATTTACGCGTTGTCGCATCCGATCCATCTATTAATATTCTCGAAAAAATAGAAGAACAATCGTTCGCTGAATAAATAAAAATGCCTGTGTACTTATGCTTTAACAGGCAGGGATGATCACATTCACAAGGTGACATATTATGGAAATAAGTACCCTACAAATTATCGCCATATTCCTATTTTCCTGTATTGCCGGAATGGGCAGCGTGCTGGATGAGTTCCAGACCCACCGTCCGCTAATTGCTTGTACCGTTATCGGCCTAATCCTTGGTGATTTAAAAACCGGGATTATGCTCGGCGGCACGCTGGAGTTAATCGCTCTTGGCTGGATGAACGTCGGCGCAGCGCAGTCTCCCGATTCGGCGCTCGCCAGTATTATCTCCGCCATTCTGGTTATCGTCGGTCAGCAAAGCATTGCTACCGGTATCGCCATCGCCCTGCCAGTCGCGGCGGCAGGTCAGGTGCTGACGGTATTCGCCCGTACCATCACCGTGGTGTTCCAGCACGCGGCGGATAAAGCAGCCGAAGACGCCCGCTTTCGCACCATCGACATGCTGCACGTTTCCGCTCTCGGCGTACAGGCGCTGCGCGTTGCCATCCCTGCATTAATCGTCTCGCTGTTTGTCAGCGCCGATATGGTCAGCAATATGCTCAACGCCATTCCGGAATTCGTCACCCGCGGATTGCAGATTGCCGGTGGCTTTATCGTGGTGGTCGGCTACGCCATGGTGCTGCGCATGATGGGCGTGAAGTACCTGATGCCCTTCTTCTTCCTCGGGTTTATCGCTGGGGGTTATCTCGATTTGAGCCTGCTGGCTTTCGGTGGGGTGGGCGTGATCATCGCGCTGGTCTACATCCAGTTGAACCCACAGTGGCGTAAAGCCGAACCGCAGGCGCAACCCGCCTCTTCTCAAGCTCTCGACCAGCTTGATGACTAATGGAGCCAGCCATGGAACAGAAAAAACTGACCAAATCCGACCTGTTTAGCATGTTTGTTCGCTCCAACCTGCAACAGGCGTCATTTAACTTTGAACGCATTCATGGGCTGGGCTTTTGCTACGACATGATCCCTGCCATCAAGCGCCTGTATCCGCTGAAAGAGGACCAGGTTGCAGCACTCAAACGCCACCTGGTGTTTTTCAACACCACGCCTGCCGTGTGCGGCCCGGTGATTGGCGTGACCGCCGCGATGGAAGAAGCTCGCGCCAATGGTGCGGAAATTGACGACGGCGCCATCAACGGCATCAAAGTTGGGCTGATGGGCCCGCTGGCCGGTGTTGGCGACCCGTTGGTCTGGGGAACATTGCGCCCGATTACCGCGGCGCTCGGCGCATCGCTGGCGCTGTCCGGAAACATTCTCGGCCCACTATTGTTCTTCTTTATTTTCAATGCAGTACGTCTTGCCATGAAGTGGTACGGCTTACAGCTTGGCTTTCGTAAAGGGGTCAATATCGTCAGCGACATGGGCGGCAACCTGCTGCAGAAACTGACCGAAGGCGCATCGATTCTCGGCCTGTTTGTCATGGGGGTGTTGGTCACTAAATGGACCAGCATCAACGTGCCGCTGGTGGTATCGCAAACGCCTGGCGCAGACGGCACCACCGTCACCATGACCGTGCAGAACATTCTCGACCAACTCTGCCCCGGCCTGCTGGCGCTGGGTCTGACGCTGCTGATGGTGCGTCTGCTCAACAAGAAAATTAACCCGGTATGGCTGATCTTCGCCCTGTTTGCGCTGGGAATTATCGGTAACGCGCTGGGCTTCCTGTCCTGATTTTTTCGCCCCGGCGATGCCGGGGCAACTTCAACAAATAGTCCTCGAAAGAGGAAGAGGTGGTAACAATGCAAACAACAACAGCTTTACGCCTTTATGGTAAACGCGATCTGCGCCTGGAAACCTTCGATCTTCCTGAAATGCAGGACGATGAAATTCTGGCCTCAGTCGTAACCGACAGCCTGTGCCTTTCTTCCTGGAAAGAGGCTAACCAGGGCGAGAACCACAAAAAGGTGCCGGACGATGTGGCTACCAACCCGATCATCATCGGTCACGAGTTTTGTGGCGATATTATTGCCGTAGGCAAAAAATGGCAGCATAAGTTTCAGCCCGGCCAGCGCTATGTCATTCAGGCTAACCTGCAACTGCCGGATCGCCCGGACTGCCCCGGCTACTCCTTCCCGTGGGTAGGCGGTGAAGCCACTCACGTTATCATTCCTGATGAAGTCATGGAGCAGGACTGCCTGTTAGCCTACGAAGGTGAAACCTATTTTGAAGGCTCGTTGGTTGAGCCGCTGTCCTGCGTGATTGGCGCATTCAACGCCAACTATCACCTACAGGAAGGCACGTATAACCACAAGATGGGCATTCGTCCGCAGGGGCGTACACTGATACTCGGCGGCACCGGGCCGATGGGACTACTGGCGATCGACTACGCGCTGCATGGTCCGGTTAACCCGGCGCTGCTGGTGGTGACCGACACCAATAACGACAAGCTGAGCTACGCCCGCAAGCACTATCCATCAGAACCACAAACGTTGATCCATTATCTCCACGCCCAGGATGCAGGTTATGACACCTTGATGGCGCTGAGCGGCGGGCACGGGTTTGATGACATCTTTGTGTTTGTGCCCAACGAACAGTTGGTTACGCTGGCCTCTTCTTTGCTGGCTGCCGATGGTTGCATGAACTTCTTTGCCGGTCCGCAGGATAAGCAGTTTAGCGCGCCGATTAACTTCTACGACGTGCACTATGCCTTCACCCATTATGTTGGGACATCTGGCGGCAATACCGACGACATGCGCACGGCGGTAAAACTGATCGAAGAGAAGAAAGTTCAGGCGGCAAAAGTGGTGACGCACATTCTGGGATTGAATGCGGCAGGTGAAACAACGCTGGAACTGCCGCAGGTCGGTGGAGGTAAAAAACTGGTTTACACCGGAAAAGCATTGCCGTTAACTGCGCTCACCCAGATTGACGATCCGGCCTTGCGCGCTATCCTGGAGCGTCATCAGGGGATCTGGTCGCAGGAAGCCGAACAGTACATATTGTCTCACGCCGAGGAAATTTAACATGATTAACCGCGACACCCAGTTGTGCATGTCGCTTGCCGGTCGCCCCGGCAACTTTGGCACACGTTTTCATAACTATCTGTATGAAAAGTTAGGGTTAAATTTTATCTACAAAGCCTTTACTACGCAGGATATTGAGGCCGCAGTGAAAGGCGTTCGCGCACTCGGGATTCGCGGCTGTGCGGTCTCTATGCCGTTTAAAGAGAGTTGCATGCCGTTTCTGGATGCCATCGATCCTTCCGCAAGCGTCATTGATTCCGTCAACACCATCGTCAATGACAACGGTACGCTGACAGGATTTAACACCGACTACATTGCGGTAAAAAGCCTGATTGCCAGCCACCAGCTTGATAACCACGCGCGCGTCATGATCCGCGGCAGCGGTGGAATGGGTAAAGCGGTTATCGCCGCATTTCGCGATGCCGGTTTTCACGATGTGATCGTCGCTGCCCGTAACCGGGAGAGCGGCCCGGCGCTGGCAAAACAGTACGGTTTCCAGTGGCAGCCGCAGCCGGAAGGAATTACCTGCGATATTCTGGTCAACGTGACGCCCGTCGGCATGGTTGGCGGTAAAGAGAGCGATGAACTGGCCTACAGCGAAGCAATGGTCGCTGCCGCCAGCGTGGTGTTTGACGTCGTCGCCCTGCCGCCGGAAACACCGGTAATCAAACTGGCACAGCAATTAGGTAAAAAGACCATCAGCGGTGCAGAGGTGATTGCCTTACAGGCTGTGGAGCAGTTCGCCATGTACACCGGCGTACGCCCGGATGACGAGCTAATCGCCGAAGCGGCAGAATTTGCGCGGGCGGGGTAAAGAAGCAGGAACAGAGCGCCAGGGATGGGCGCTCTGTCTATTTTAGGTACTATGCAACAGCGAACAGTTGCTGGTCAGCTTTCGCTTCCAACTGCGCCAGCGCGGGAATCAATTGGCTGATGTTGACCAGACTGTGTCCTAACTGGCATATGCTCTCATACGCAAAATGTTCCTGACCTTCACCCCCCATGGTCAGCAGGCTTTCGCCCATAAAATTCAGCGTCTGGTACAACCCTGCCAGCGCCTCTTCACAGCCAAACGATAGCGCCAGATTTTCTTCAGTAGTGAGATGGCTACAATCAAGATGGCGGAACGCCTCGGCGAGTGAGAAATACAGTAGATCGGCCTGTGAAATGAGAGAATAGCGGACATTAAAATGGGGATAAAACGTAGTTAGTCATGCCATCAGCAGGTAATATGACGATACGCAAAAAGTACGCCATCAATTGCTAAATCATCGCGTCCAAGAAGGTTTGGGAGAGTTCAATGTCTTCAGCGTTTCAGCATCGATTCATTCTGACTGGTGGCCCAGGGTCAGGCAAAAGCACGATAATTGATACGATTATAAAACGAGGGTTTTGGTGTTCTAAAGAAGCTGGAAGAGGTGTGATCCAAGACCAGGTTAACATCGGCGGCGATGCATTACCGTGGGCCAACCAGACTGCATTTGCAGATCTGATGCTATCCTGGGAAATGCGTTCGTGGCATGAAGCGGAAGGGCATACACAACCCTGCTTCTTTGATCGTGGTGTTCCTGATGTTGTAGGTTATTTACGTCTTTCTGAACTTACCATACCGAGGCATCTGGAAAACGCCATCGAGAAATTTCGCTATAACCGAATCGTATTTATTGCACCACCCTGGCGTGAAATATATGTACAGGACACAGAGCGCAAACAATCTTTCGATGTTGCCATCGCGACATATCACGCAATGGTAAAAACATACCGTATGTATGACTATCAGTTGATTGAATTACCATGTGTTTCTGTAGAAGAGCGAGTGGATTTTATTCTTTCCAGGATAAAACCCTGCTAAGACGGCAACTACGTGTAGTGGTGAATCACCATGCATGAATCTGTCATATTCTAGTGGACATATAGCTTCCGCTCCTGGCACAAAGCCCTCCCAATCCCCTATCATCGATTCTCGTATCAACCGCAGCATCCTGAAAAACTACGTATTATTGCGAGACACTTTCCTGTTTCCTCCAGCAAGCATTTCCCCTTACTCCCCATTTTTTTACTCTCTAGTCTCAACTTGTCAATTCATAATGTAGTTTATAAAATACATGGAACGTCATCATGGAAATTCTTCAGACAATGGTTTTCCGGCGTTGGGAGCAAAACCTACGGGACAGGAGAGCTAAAACGCTCATTGCCACACGCCTTTTTCGTCTGGCTAATGGTTTAGCTGGTGATGTTAAACCTGTGGGGGAAGGCGTCAGCGAAATGCGCATTTCTTACGGTCCTGGCTACAGGATTTACTTTAAACAGCAAGGTTGCCGCATCATCATTTTGTTATGTGGGGGCGATAAAAGCTCACAAGCCAACGATATTACTCTTGCAAAAATGCTCGCCCGTACACTGGATTCACAGGAGATCTTCTGCCATGAATAAACTTACTCACTACGATCCCGCGACTGCGCTGGTTGATGATGAAGAAATTGCCGTGTTTATGGCCGATGCCCTCGAAACAGGCGATGCAGCATACATTGCAAAAGCACTGGGCGTGGTAGCTCGCGCTAAGGGAATGGCGAACATTGCGGCAGAAACGGGATTATCCCGCGAGCAGCTTTATCGCTCTTTTAGTGAGAAAGGTAACCCGACGCTGAAAACCACCCTTGCAGTGATGAAGGTACTCGGCATTGAATTGACACTTAAAAAATAGCCTCAGCTTCTATCTCCCCCTTCCAACATCGTGAGCCATATCAGTAAGGCGTTAGCCTGATAGTGGTAGCATTAGCGCGGTTTGTAATTTTCTGATTACATGGAGAAATGATGGAACTGCTTTTATTGAGTAACTCGACGCTGCCGGGCAAAGGCTGGATGGAACATGCGCTGCCGCTGATTGCTGAACAACTGAATGGTCGCCGTACGGCGGTGTTTATTCCGTTCGCTGGCGTGACGCAAACCTGGGATGAGTACACGGCGAAAACGGCAGCCATCTTTGCGCCAATGGGCGTCAACGTTACGGGTATTCATACCGTTGCCGACCCGATTGCCGCTATTGAAAACGCAGAGCTGGTGATTGTCGGCGGGGGTAATACCTTCCAGTTACTGAAAGAAAGCCGCGAACGCGGACTGCTGGCGCCGATTGTGGATGTCGTCAAACGCGGTGCGCTGTATATCGGCTGGAGCGCGGGTTCCAACCTTGCCTGCCAGACCATCCGCACCACCAACGACATGCCGATTGTCGATCCAAAAGGTTTTGATGCCCTGGGTCTGTTCCCGCTGCAGATTAACCCACATTTCACCAACGCGCTGCCGGAAGGCCACAAAGGCGAAACGCGTGAACAGCGTATCCGCGAGCTGCTGGTTGTGGCACCGGAGCTGACGGTGATTGGCCTGCCGGAAGGGAACTGGATTAAGGTAAGTAACGGTCAATCCGTGCTCGGCGGCCCGAACACCACGTATATCTTTAAAGCGGGTGAAGAAGCGGTTGCCGTTGAAGCAGGCCACTGCTTTTAGTTGATTTGTTGTCTGATGCCTGATGGCGCTGCGCTTATCCGGGCTACAACTGTAGGCCTGATAAGCGCAGCGCCATCAGGCAGTTCAGCGCACATTGCCGGATGCGGCTTCGCCTTATCCGGCCTACCGGACTGCGCCATCGGGCAATATTTCACCTGTCCTCATTAGTAATCATCCCGCCCATCGTCTTCATCCGGCTGTTCCAGCACGCTGTAAGCCACGGAGCAAAACAGCGAGTTCAGACGCTGCATATCGCCCAACAGCGCCAGGTGCAAGGAGCTGGTTTCGATGCTCTGCACGTTCTGCTGATGCAGACGGTCAACGTGCGCATGCGAATAACGACGATTGAGAATACGGAAGCGGTGCTTGCTGCGGCGCAGACGACGGGCACTGGTCACATCTCCTGAGAAGAACACCGACATCGCCAGTTGCAGATTGCTGAGCAACTGATCGTAGAGCGCATCCAGTTCTTTCAGCCCTTCGACAGAGAATGCCCGGCGAGCGGCCAGCGACTTATCGGCTATCTCGCTGCCCATACGTTCGACAATATCGGAAGCCTGTTCAAGGTTGAGCGACATTTCGATAATCTCCGCCCAACGGCGCGATTCCTCTTCCGCCAGCTCATCCTTTGGCATCCGCGCCAGATAGAGCTTAATTGCCGTGTACAGCACGTTAATATCATCCGCCATCCTGCGCAGCTCTTTCTCTTCACGCGGTTCGCCGTGCATTACTTTCTTCAGCCCGTCCATCATCTGCTCCATCGCGTCACCGATACGCAGGGCTTCACGGGCGGCATTGGCCAGAGCGAGCGTCGGCGTATCCAGCGCGCTGACGTCCAGATGCTTGGGTTTCAGATGTGCATCCAGCTCCGGCTCATCGCGGATGATGCGCTTACAAAAACGCGCCATCGGTTCGGCGAACGGCACCATCGCCACGCAGCGCACCAGGTTGTAGAAGACGTGGAAGTAGATAACCAGTTCAGATTTCGGCAGCGGCAGTTCATCCATCAGATTGGCCAGCGGATGAACAAACGGCAGGATAATCAGGCTGCCCACCAGCTTAAACAGCAGGCTACCGAGCGCCACACGGCGTGCTGCGGCGTTAGCGGCGCTGTTATTCAACATCGCCAGCAGACCGGACCCGAGGTTAGCACCAATCACCAGACACAACGCCACCGGGAACGAGATAATACCTGCCGCGGTCAGCGTGGCCGTCAGCAGCACCGCCGCCAGGCTGGAGTAACTGATAATCGCAAACATGGCGCCAATCAGCGCATCGAGCATAATATCGCCGGTGAGCGAGGCAAAAATAACCTGTACACCATTAGCCTGGGTGATCGGCGTTACCGCCTGCACAATCAGCTCCAGCGCCAGCAAAATCAACCCCAGCCCAATACCGACCCGCCCCAGTTGCCCCACGCGGGACTGCTTACGGCCGAGAAAGAAGATCACGCCGATAAAAATCAGCAGTGGTGACAGCCAGGAGAGATCGAAGGTCAGGATACGCGCCATCAGCGCGGTCCCCACGTCGGCACCCAGCACTATGACCAGCGCAGGGGTAAGCGCCACGAGATCTTGTGCAACAAACGAGGTCACCAGCATGGTGGTGGCGTTGCTGCTTTGCACCAGCGCCGTTACGCCGATACCCGCACAAAAGGCGAGCGGCTTCTTTTCAACACTACGGCTGAGCACGGTACGCAAACGGGCGCCGAAGACGCGCATCACGCCGGTACGCACAATATGCGTACCCCAAACCAGCATAGATACAGCAGAAAGCAGGTGTAACAGAGTTAACACGGAATCAGGTTCTCCTTATTTTTATGGTTTTTTGAGGCTCATTTGCCTGATGGCGCTGCGCTTATCAGGCCTACAAATCATCCCTATGTAGGCCGGATAAGGCGTTTACGCCGCCATCCGGCAACGGCCCCCTTTCAGTATAAGGGTTTAAACGTAATAAAGAGACAGGGCACTCATTGAGCGCCCTGTTTGTTGTAAAGAAAGATGACAGTTTTGTGAATCAGTCGGCGTCATAGCCGAGGTTCGGCGCTAACCAGCGCTCCACTTCCGCCACGCTCATCCCTTTACGGAAGGCATAATCTTCAACCTGATCGCGCTGGATTTGCGCCACGGCGTAGTACTTGCTGTCCGGATGACTGAAATACCAGCCGGAAACCGACGCGCCTGGCCACATGGCGAAGGATTCGGTGAGCTTCATCCCGGTGTGAGCTTCCACATCCAGCAGTTCCCAGATGGTGGCTTTTTCGGTGTGTTCCGGGCACGCCGGATAGCCTGGTGCCGGGCGAATCCCCTGGTAGTTTTCGCGGATCAGCTCCTCGTTACTGAGGTTCTCATTCGCCGCATAGCCCCAGTAGACTTTACGCACGCGCTCATGCAGATATTCTGCGAACGCTTCCGCCAGACGGTCAGCGATCGCTTTCACCATGATCTTGTTGTAGTCGTCGTGCTGGGCTTCGAAGGCGTCCGCCAGCGCATCTTCCTCAAGACCGCCGGTCACCGCGAAAGCACCGATATAATCCGCTTTGCCACTCAGTTTCGGCGCAACAAAGTCAGACAGGCAGTAGTTGGCGAAACCGACTTTTTCCGTCTGCTGGCGCAGATGATGACTCACGTTGATGACGTGCGTACGCGTCTCGTCACGGTAGATCTCGATATCGTCACCCACGCGGTTTGCCGGGAATAACCCCACCACGCCGCGCGGATTCAGGGTCTTCTCGGTGCTGAGTTTATCCAGCATGTCGTTAGCGTCTTTGAACAGGCGCTTCGCCTCTTCTCCTACTACCTCATCTTCGAGAATGCGCGGGTATTTCCCGGCCAGCGACCAGGTCATAAAGAACGGCGTCCAGTCGATGTAATTGCGCAGGGTTTCGATGCTGGCTTCCACTTCCTGCACGCCCAGACGGTGCGCCACCGGCGGGGTGTAGTTTTCCCAGTCGAAGGCCAGATCGTTGTCGCGGGCAGCCTGTAACGTTACTGGCGGGGTACGCGGTTTCTTACGCGCATGCTGGATACGCACGGTTTCGTACTCTTTACGCGTACGGGCGACAAAGTCATCGCGCTGGGTGTCAGAGAGCAGCGCAGCCACCACGCCAACGGTACGCGAGGCATTCTGCACGTACACCGTCGGGCCACTGTAGTTCTGCTCAATTTTCACCGCCGTGTGTGCTTTTGAGGTGGTCGCACCGCCAATCAGCAGCGGAATAGTGAATCCCTGACGCTCCATCTCTTTCGCCACGTTGACCATTTCATCCAGCGATGGGGTAATCAGCCCGGAAAGGCCAATCAGATCGGCATTCACTTCACGCGCCGTTCTGAGGATTTTCTCCGCGGGCACCATCACGCCAAGATCGACGATTTCGTAGTTGTTACATTGCAGCACCACGCCGACAATGTTTTTGCCGATATCGTGCACATCGCCCTTCACGGTCGCGATGACCATTTTGCCGTTGCTGGAGCCTTTCTCTTTGCTGGCCTCAATGTACGGTTCGAGGTACGCCACCGCCTGCTTCATCACGCGGGCGGATTTCACCACCTGCGGCAGGAACATTTTGCCCTCGCCGAACAGATCGCCAACGACGTTCATGCCGTCCATCAGCGGTCCTTCAATAACTTCGATCGGACGCGCAGCCTGCTGGCGCGCTTCCTCGGTATCCAGCTCAATAAACTCGGTAATGCCTTTCACCAGCGAGTATTCGAGGCGCTTTTTCACGTCCCAGGTGCGCCATTCCGCCATCTGGGCATTCGCCGTGTCGTCGGTTTTACTGCCGCGATATTTCTCTGCCAGCTCCAGCAGTCGTTCGGTGCCATCGTCACGACGGTTGAGGATCACATCTTCAACAGCATCGCGCAGCTCGGCGGGCAAGTCGTCGTAAATAGCCAGCTGTCCGGCGTTGACGATCCCCATGTCCATGCCGTTGCGAATGGCGTAGTAGAGGAATACCGCGTGAATGGCTTCACGTACCGGGTCGTTGCCACGGAACGAGAATGAAACGTTAGAAACGCCGCCGGAGATCAGCGCGTGCGGCAGTTCGCGTTTGATGTCTTCACACGCGCCGATAAAGTCCTGCGCGTAGTTGTTGTGCTCATCAATACCGGTCGCGACAGCAAAGATGTTCGGGTCGAAGATGATATCTTCCGGCGGGAAGCCCACCTCTTCGGTAAGAATTTTGTACGCCCGACGGCAGATTTCGATTTTACGTGCGCGGGTGTCGGCCTGCCCTTGCTCGTCAAAGGCCATCACCACCACCGCGGCACCGTAGCGACGCAGCAGCTTCGCGTGATGGATAAAGGTCTCAACCCCCTCTTTCATCGAGATGGAGTTAACGATGCCTTTACCCTGAATGCACTTCAGCCCTTTCTCGATAACGTCCCATTTCGAGGAGTCGATCATAATCGGCACGCGGGCGATATCCGGCTCACCGGCGATCAGGTTGAGAAAACGCACCATTGCCGCTTCGGCGTCGAGCATCCCCTCATCCATGTTGATATCGATGATCTGCGCGCCGCTTTCCACCTGCTGACGGGCGACGTCCAGCGCTTCGCTGTATTTCTCTTCTTTGATCAGGCGTTTAAACTTCGCCGAACCGGTGACGTTGGTACGCTCGCCAACGTTCACAAACAGGCTGTCGTCGCCGATGTTCAGCGGCTCAAGGCCGGAAAGGCGGCAGGCAACCGGGATTTCCGGCAAGCGGCGCGGCGGTAAGCCATCCACTGCGCGGCTCATGGCGGCGATATGTTCCGGCGTGGTGCCGCAGCAGCCGCCGACGATATTCAGGAAACCGGCCTCAGCCCACTCGCGAATCTGCGCCGCCATGGTGTCGGCGTCGAGATCGTATTCACCAAAGGCGTTCGGCAGACCGGCGTTCGGGTGCGCGGTGACGTAGCATTCAGCAATGCGCGACAGTTCCTGCACGTACTGGCGCAGCTCGTCCGGGCCTAACGCGCAGTTCAGACCGAAGGTCAGCGCATCGGCGTGGCGCAGGGAGTTGTAGAATGCTTCGGTAGTCTGGCCGGAGAGCGTACGCCCGGAAGCATCGGTGATGGTGCCGGAGAGCATAATCGGCAGCTCAACGCCCAGCGCTTCGAATTCGGTTTTAACCGCGAAAATAGCGGCTTTGGCGTTCAGAGTATCGAAGACGGTTTCAATCAGGATCAGGTCACTGCCGCCTTCCACCAGCGCTTTGGTGGATTCACGGTAGGCGGCCACCAGCTGATCAAAGGTAATGTTGCGGTAAGCCGGGTCGTTAACATCAGGCGAGATAGACGCCGTACGGTTCGTTGGGCCGAGCACGCCTGCGACGTAGCGCGGTTTTTCCGGCGTGCGCGCCGTCCATTCGTCAGCCGCCGCACGCGCCAGTTTGGCTGCCGCAAAGTTGATTTCCGCCGACAGGGATTCCATCTGGTAATCCGCCATGGCGATAGTCGTCGAGTTAAAGGTGTTGGTTTCGATGATATCCGCGCCCGCCTCAAAGTAGGCGTTATGGATGGCGGCGATGACCTCCGGTTTGCTGAGCACCAACAAGTCGTTGTTACCTTTCAGATCGCACGGCCAGTCGGCAAAGCGTTCGCCGCGGAAATCCTCTTCGCTCAGACGATATCCCTGGATCATGGTGCCCATACCGCCGTCCAGCACCAGAATACGTTCATTTAACTGCTGACGTAATTGTTCTACTTTGCTGCTCACACTCGCTCCCGACAACGCTCAACCAGACCGAAAAAAACTCAACAGGTCATACTGGCACAAACCTGAGAGGCGGAAAAGAGAACAACGGCCAACATGAGACATGTTCAGCTTCACTCATCCGATCAGTACAGGAATTCTTGCATTATAATTGAATAAAACGAAAATGATTTCCACGATACAGAAAAGGAGTCTGCCATGGTAGCCACTGTCCCCGCGAAACGCGGTAGAAAACCCGCCGCTGCTACTGCGCCTGCAACCGGGCAGGTTCAGTCTCTGACCCGCGGCCTGAAGCTGCTGGAGTGGATTGCGGAATCCAACGGCAGCGTGGCGCTGACCGAGCTGGCTCAGCAGGCCGGCCTGCCAAACTCCACGACTCACCGTTTGCTGACCACCATGCAGCAGCAGGGTTTTGTCCGTCAGGTGGGTGAATTAGGCCACTGGGCAGTAGGTGCGCATGCGTTCATCGTGGGCAGCAGCTTTTTGCAAAGCCGTAATCTGCTGGCAATTGTGCATCCGATCCTGCGCAAGCTGATGGAAGATTCCGGTGAGACGGTAAACCTGGCCGTGCTGGATCAAAGCGACCATCAGGCCATTATTATCGACCAGGTGCAGTGCACCCAACTGATGCGCATGTCCGCGCCTATCGGCGGCAAGCTGCCGATGCACGCCTCCGGTGCGGGTAAGGCGTTTTTATCCCAACTGAGCGAAGAACAAGTGACTGGCCTGTTGCACCGTAAAGGCCTGCATGCTTATACACACGCCACGCTGGTGTCGCCAGTGCATCTGAAAGAGGATTTGGCCCAGACGCGCAAGCGCGGCTATTCCTTTGATGATGAGGAACATGCGCTGGGTCTGCGCTGCGTGGCGTCGTGCATTTATGACGAGCACCGCGAGCCGTTCGCTGCGATTTCCATTTCCGGACCCATTTCGCGTATTACCGACGATCGCGTGACCGAGTTTGGCGCCATGGCGATCAAAGCGGCGAAAGAAGTGACGCTGGCGTACGGTGGATTTCGCTAGGATGGGGTTGCCGGGTGGCGGCTACGCCTTACCCGGCCTGCTATCCAGGGTTAGGGCAGATTTGTAGACCTGATAAGCGTAGCGCATCAGGCTCGGCGCACATTGCCGGATGGCGGCGCAAGTGCCTTATCCGGCCTACGGTCGGTTTCATAACGCACGCTGAACCGCTGCCGACGCCGGTAGGCGTAAACATCTTCCACGTGACCGTTTTTGATGCGCGTCTGTAGGCCGCGCCAGTAGTCAGCGCTGAACAGGTCAGCGTGCATCTCTTCAAATAGCGGCCCTATACGCGGGTCGGCACATAGCCAGTGACGAAATTCTTCCGGGAAGACATCTCCCGGCGATACGCTGTACCACGGCTCAGCGCTCATCTCATCTTCCGGGTAGCGTGGCGGCGGGATATGGCGGAAATTCACCTCAGTCATGTAGCAGATTTCATCGTAATCGTAGAACACCACACGCCCGTGACGGGTCACGCCGAAGTTCTTAAATAGCATATCGCCGGGGAAAATATTGGCGGCGGCCAGCTGACGAATGGCGTTGCCGTACTCTTCAATGGCATCGCGCAGTTGCTGACCTTCGACCTGCTCCAGCCAGATATTCAGCGGTACCATCCGTCGTTCAATATACAGATGGCGAATGACAATCTGATCGCCGAGATCGGTAATTTTTTCCGGGGCTTCCTGCAATAACAGCGCCATCAGCGCCGGATCGATTTGCCGTTTCTCCAGCACAAAATTCTCGAATTCCTGGGTGTCAGCCATCCGCCCAACACGATCGTGTTCTTTAACCAGTTGATAGCAGGCGCGGACGTGGGCGGCAGACATCTCTTTTTGCGGGGCAAATTTGTCTTTGATGATTTTAAACACCCGGTCAAAACCCGGCAGCGTAAACACCAACATCACCATGCCGCGGATCCCAGGCGCTTCAATAAATTGCTCATCGCAATGGGCAAGATAGAGCAGATATTCGCGGTAACTTTCGGTCTTCGCGTGTTTCTGACAGCCAATCGCCATGTACAGTTCGGCGGTGGTTTTACCGGGCAGGATCTCGCGCAGCCACTCCACCAGCGCCGCGGGCAAAGGGGCGTAAACCATAAAATAGGAGCGGGCGAAGCCAAACACAATGCTCGCCTCCGCCGTCGTGGTCAGACAGGTATCGACAAACAATTCGCCTTCATCAGTCCGGTGGATTGGCAGTAAAAACGGTAGCGTCCCCGAAGGAGTAATCAGCTTACCGACCAGCCAGGCGGCCTTGTTGCGATAAAACAGTTCGTTCGCCACCTGTAAATGGCAGCCCGACAACACATCCGCTCCCAGGGTTTCGGTCAGGTGTTCGATGATGTAGTGGATATCACGATGTTTGTTCTGCCACGGCAGACGCAGGGGCAGATCGCTAAGGACGCGCGTCAGCAGCCACTCCCAGCCGGTATCCGGAAAAAAGTCTTTCGCCAGCGGACGTGGGATCGTGCGAAAACGGCGCTCTGGCTGAGAACTGAAAATAAACAGCCGCTCGGGAGTCAGCGAGCGGTGGTCAAATAACCGACAGTAAACGGAGTTAAAGAAACTCTCCGCAATCTCGAAGCGCGGGTAATCCGGCAGTAGCCGGGTGTAATGCTCTTTCACGCGAAGTAAAAAATCCGCGTCGGTACTTTTGCCGTCAGTAATGCAGCGCAACTGCTCCACCACCAGACCCACGTGATGATCGTAAAGGTGAATACGGCTTTTCATCGCCTGCTGAACCGCATGCCAGTCGGCATGTTCAAAACGCTGCTGCGCGCCGGAGGTGACTTCCAGAAAACGCCCGTACTGGGCGTCGAAACCTTGCAAGATAGTCTGAGCAATCAGTAATTCCAGGCCACGCGTCATCAATGTCTCCCATCCGGCACAACGTCATGCCGGATGGCGCGTTCGCTTATCCGGCCTACATCCCTTCGTAGGCCCGGTAAGCGCAGCGCCACCGGGCATTGTTCAAAACTGCGATTCTTCGGTCGAGCCGGTCAGCGCGGTCACCGAAGAAGCTCCGCCCTGAATGATGGTGGTGACTTTGTCGAAGTAACCTGTGCCCACTTCCTGCTGATGGGAGACGAAGGTGTAACCGTCTTTAGCTGCCGCAAATTCTGGCTGCTGAACCTTCTCAACATAATGGCGCATGCCTTCACCCTGCGCATAGGAGTGCGCGAGGTCGAACATGTTGAACCACATGCTGTGGATACCCGCCAGGGTAATGAACTGGTATTTGTAACCCATATCCGACAATTGCTGCTGGAAGCTGGCGATGGTTTTGTCATCCAGGTTTTTCTGCCAGTTAAACGACGGCGAACAGTTGTAAGCCAGCAGTTTGCCTGGGTATTTCGCGTGGATCGCATCGGCAAAGCGCTTCGCCAGTTCAAGGTCCGGCGTGGAGGTTTCACACCACACCAGATCCGCATACGGTGCGTAGGCCAGACCACGGCTGATCGCCTGCTCAATACCCGCATGCGTACGGTAGAACCCTTCGCTGGTACGTTCGCCAGTGATGAACTCGCTGTCGTATGGGTCGCAATCAGACGTAATCAGATCGGCTGCGTCGGCATCGGTACGTGCAATCACCAGCGTCGGCACACCCATGACGTCGGCTGCCAGACGGGCGGCCACCAGTTTCTGGATAGCTTCCTGCGTCGGAACCAGCACTTTGCCGCCCATGTGACCACATTTTTTCACCGATGCGAGCTGATCTTCGAAGTGAACGGCCGCTGCACCAGCCTCAATCATCGATTTCATTAGTTCAAACGCGTTCAGTACGCCGCCAAACCCTGCTTCCGCATCGGCAACGATCGGCAGGAAGTAATCGACATAGCGAGGATCGTTCGGCTCAATACCGGTTGACCATTGGATCTGATCGGCGCGACGGAATGTGTTGTTGATCCGATCAACCACCGCCGGGACGGAGTTCGCCGGATACAGCGATTGGTCCGGGTACATGCTGGATGCCAGGTTGGCATCTGCCGCCACCTGCCAGCCTGAAAGGTAGACCGCTTCAATACCGGCTTTCGCCTGCTGCAGCGCCTGACCGCCGGTCAGCGCGCCGAGGCTGTTGATATAACCTTTCTTCGATTCGCCGTGCAGCAGACGCCACATTTTCGCCGCGCCAAGCTGCGCCAGCGTGCATTCCGGGTTGACCGAGCCACGTAATTTCACCACTTCCTCCGCGCTATATGGACGGGTGATGCCTTCCCAGCGCGGTTGAGTCCATTCTTTCTGTAATTCTTCGATTTGTTGAGTACGGGTTTTCATGTGCAGATGCTCCATATTGTTATGTGGTGAATTACGCCAGCAGGCGGTAGCCTGGCAGGGTCAAGAAATCGATCAGTTCATCAGAGGTAGTGATTTGCTCCATCAGGCGCGCGGCATCGTCAAAACGCCCGCTGCTGTAGCGGTGTTCGCCCAGCTCGTCCTGAATCACTAGCATCTCTTCGGCCAGCATCTGACGGAACAGCGGTTTGGTAACCGGCTTGCCGTTGCTGAGCGTCTTCTCGTGGTGGATCCACTGCCAGATGGAGGTACGGGAGATTTCGGCGGTGGCCGCGTCTTCCATCAGACCGTAAATCGGTACGCAGCCGTTACCGGAGATCCACGCTTCGATGTACTGCACCGCGACACGGATATTGGCGCGCATGCCTTCTTCAGTACGCTCACCTTCACAAGGTGCCAGCAGTTGCTCTGCGGTAATCGGGGCATCTTCTTCACGGGTCACGAACAGCTGATTTTTGTTTTCACCGAGTATGTCGTTGAACACCGCCATGGCGGTATCTGCCAGTCCCGGATGGGCAATCCATGTGCCGTCATGACCGTTATTTGCTTCCAGTGCTTTGTCCGCTTTTACCTTGGTCAAAACCTGGTTGTTACGTTCCGCATCTTTGCTGGGAATGAATGCAGCCATGCCGCCCATCGCGAATGCGCCACGTTTATGACAGGTTTTAATCAGCAGACGCGAATAGGCACTGAGGAATGGCTTATCCATCGTCACCACCTGACGGTCCGGCAGCACGCGATCCGGGTGGTTCTTCAGCGTTTTGATATAGCTAAAAATGTAGTCCCAACGACCGCAGTTCAGACCCACAATGTGGTCACGCAGGGCGTGCAGAATTTCGTCCATCTGGAAGACGGCAGGCAGCGTTTCAATCAGCAGGGTCGCTTTAATGGTGCCGCGCGGCAGGTTAAAGCGGTCCTCTGCATAGCTGAACACTTCGCTCCACCATGCCGCTTCTTGCCAGGCCTGCGTTTTTGGCAGATAGAAATAAGGGCCGCTGCCTTTCGCCAGCAACGTTTTGTAGTTGTGGAAGAAATAGAGGGCAAAGTCGAACAGGCTGCCCGGGATAGATTCGCCACGCCAGGTGACGTGTTTTTCCGGCAGATGCAGACCACGAACGCGACATACCAACAGAGCCGGATTAGGCTTGAGCTGATAAATTTTACCCGCTTCGTTGGTGTAGCTAATGGTGCCATTGACCGCATCGCGCAGGTTGATCTGCCCGTCGATAACTTTGCTCCACTCAGGAGCCAGTGAATCTTCGAAGTCAGCCATAAAGACTTTGACGTTCGCGTTCAGCGCGTTGATGACCATCTTGCGCTCAACGGGTCCGGTGATCTCTACGCGGCGATCCAGTAAATCATCAGGAATTCCGCGAATTTTCCAGTCACCTTCACGAATGGAAGCTGTTTCCGAAATAAAATCAGGCAACTTACCGTCATCAATATCCTGCTGCTGCTGGATACGTGCAGCCAGAAGTTTATTCCGCTTTGGCGTAAATCTTGTCACCAGTTCAGTCAGAAACTCCACTGCTTCAGCGGTCAGAATTTGCTGTTCCTGTTCGCCACGCGGCCTGGTGAAGACCAGTTCATCGGTTGTCGTTGCCTGTTGATTCATTGCGTAGTTCCTCGTCATTGATCCAAACACATCCCCAATGCGAACGAAGGATCGTTGTGCGCTTTTCGTTCAGCACAACTAAGACTACTCATTTAAATTTCAAAATCAAAAACAATTTCCATTTTTAATTTAATTATCAATTAACCTATTGATAACAATATAAATAAAATTTAATTACACGATGAGGTGCGTTTCGGAAATAAAAAAGGCACCCAAAGGTGCCTGATTCAATATGCTGAAACGCTTAAGGATCGTCTGCTACAGAAGATTAATCCAGCGTTGGATTCATGTGACGCAGATCATATGGCGTGATCTGGTAGACGTAATAGTTGAGCCAGTTGGTAAACAACAAATTACCGTGGCTACGCCAGGTTGCCCGCGGTTTGTTTTGCGGGTCATCTTTCGGGAAATAGTTATAGGGTACTTCCGGCGATAAGCCCGCTTCGACGTCACGAAAATATTCGCTGCCGAGTGTATGGTCGTCATACTCAGGATGACCCGTCACGAAGGCGATACGTTTGTCTTTGCTGGCAAACAGGTAGGCATCTCCCTCTTCGGTTTCAGCAAAGATCTCGAGATCGGTGTAGTCGCGGATAAGCGCTGCAGGGAAATCAGCATAGCGCGAATGCGGGGCCAGGAACGCATCATCGAATCCACGCGTCAGTAGCGCATGAGGGTGCAGAATATGGTGCTCATAGACGCCTGAGAGTTTGTCCGTGCGGGTTTGCTTGGGAATTCCGTACAGGATATTCAACGCGGCCTGCACCGCCCAACAGACAAATAACGTCGAGGTAACGTGATCTTTGGCCCATTCAAGCACTTGCTTAATCTGCGGCCAGTAAGCCACATCATTAAATTCAACCAGGCCCAACGGTGCGCCGGTCACGATCAATCCGTCAAAGTTCTGATCGCAGATATCCTCGAAATTACAGTAGAAGTTATTCAGATGCTCCGTTGGGGTGTTGCGTGACTCGCGGGCATCGATGCGCAATAGCTGAACATCTACCTGCAGCGGTGAGTTAGACAGTAAGCGCAGGAACTGGTTTTCCGTTTCAATCTTCTTGGGCATCAGGTTAAGGATGAGCACCTTCAGTGGACGAATTTCCTGACCGGAAGCGCGGGATGTCGTCATCACGAAGACGTTTTCCTCACGCAAAAAATTGACGGCGGGTAGCTCGTCCTGCACGCGAATTGGCATAACCTGATAACCTCACAACATACGTTTAAACGTTTAGACATCCAGATAGCTGAAGATACCCAGGAATCATGCGAATGTCGAGCCTGCATCCTCAAGTTGAGAAAGTTTCACGGCTCCTTGCTGTAGAATAGTGCAGTAAAGAAAAAAAGGAGAATGCTATGAACCTTACCATTCGTCGTTCGCGTCAGGACGAAGGAGATAAGTTAGTTTCTATTTGGTGTCGCTCAGTAGATGCCACGCACCATTTCCTCTCTGCGGATTATCGGATTGAGCTGGAGGAGCTGGTACGTTCATTTTTACCAGAAGCCCCTCTGTGGGTTGCAGTGACAGAACAGGATGAGCCCGTCGCCTTTATGCTCCTGACCGACCAGCATATAGATGCTTTGTTTGTCGATCCGGATGTGCGTGGTAGTGGCGTTGGTAAACTGCTGATTGAACATGCTTTATCAATGAGTTCAACGCTAACAACCAACGTTAACGAGCAGAATGAGCAAGCGGTTGGATTCTATAAGAAGATGGGATTTAGCGTGACGGGACGTACAGAGGTGGACGATCTCGGACGACCGTACCCGTTACTCAACCTCGTACGCGGGTAGCAGGACTAGCTTTTGTAGGCCGGATAAGGCGATACGCCGCATCCGGCAGTATGCAGACGTGTTGCCTGATGCGCTGCGCTTATCAGGCCTACAAAATACGTTCAGCCCGGCCCCTGTAGGCCGGATAAGGCGGTACGCCGCA
>NZ_JAOWGZ010000059.1:0-435 GCF_030332875.1 Citrobacter sp. Cpo045 | reverse complement strand
CTCAAGAAGCTGCTTGCCGAAGCCATGCTGGATAAAGAGGCGCTTCAGGTGGCTCTTGGGCGAAAGTACTGACGACAGACCAGAAGCGGGAAGCCGTGATGTTGATGTGTGATGCGACCGGTCTGTCGCAACGTCGTGCCTGCAGGCTTACAGGTTTATCCCTGTCGACCTGCCGCTATGAGGCTCACCGTCCGGCTGCTGATGCGCATTTATCAGGGCGCATCACTGAGCTGGCACTGGAGCGCAGGCGTTTTGGCTACCGTCGTATTTGGCAGTTGCTGCGCCGTGAAGGGCTTCATGTTAATCATAAGCGCGTGTACCGGCTTTATCACCTCAGTGGCCTGAGCGTAAAACGCAGAAGACGTCGTAAAGGGCTGGCAACAGAACGTCTGCCGCTGCTCCGTCCGGCGGCGCCCAATCTGACCTGGTCGATGG
>NZ_JAOWGZ010000058.1:0-291 GCF_030332875.1 Citrobacter sp. Cpo045 | reverse complement strand
TTTTCATTTCTTATTACGGAGAAATGAAACAGTGTGTCGTTTCAATTTTCAGCTTGATCCAGATTTTTAAAGAGCAAATATCTCAAACGTGACTCGTAAGTCAGTTTTGAGATACTTCGGTCGGCGACTTTCACTCACACATACCAGCAAGTGGCGTCCCCTAGGGGATTCGAACCCCTGTTACCGCCGTGAAAGGGCGGTGTCCTGGGCCTCTAGACGAAGGGGACACTGAAGTCTCAATCGCAAGACGCCTTGCTATTTACTTTTCATCAGACAATCTGTGTGAGCACT
>NZ_JAOWGZ010000057.1:0-272 GCF_030332875.1 Citrobacter sp. Cpo045 | reverse complement strand
GAGATTAACGGCTACCAGTATCACGGCCAGGTGATTGATACCGGGAAAAATACCCTCGGTTATCGCATCGAGGTGGATTCGGACGCGTTCTCCGATAACCAGGGTCATGTGCTGAAAGAGGTGACGGTCCATGTCAGCGTCACCTCTCACGATGCGGCGGGCAACCTGGCGATCGCCACCAGCAGCCACGACGTGCATATCGACAACTTCGCGGAAAACACGGTACATATCGACACCGTCGCGAACGACAATGTGGTCAACGCCATTGAAAA
>NZ_JAOWGZ010000056.1:0-240 GCF_030332875.1 Citrobacter sp. Cpo045 | reverse complement strand
CATGTGTTAGGCCTGCCGCCAGCGTTCAATCTGAGCCATGATCAAACTCTTCAATTTAAAAGTTTGATGCTCAATGAATTGAACTTCGTAATGAATTACGTGTTCACTCGTTGAGACTTGGTATTCATTTTTCGTCTTGCGACGTTAAGAATCCGTATCCTCGAGTGCCCACACAGATTGTCTGATAAATTGTTAAAGAGCAGTTGCGACGCGCTTTAGCGCTCTGTCGCGAGGTGGCGT
>NZ_JAOWGZ010000055.1:0-11413 GCF_030332875.1 Citrobacter sp. Cpo045 | reverse complement strand
AAAAATCGGCCCAGATCCGCGAAATTTTAATCAGCGAGTCAGCTTGGGAAGAAATGACCTGCTTATTCGCACCTTCCCTAACTAAGGCGACGGCATAAGGAAACCGCAGACAGAACTGAGTGTGGTCCTGAAAATGGCCCTGAATGACAAACCGGTGTTTTGGGATCACCCTGCACACCTTGGTTCAGGGGAGGGGGCATCATTCCTAAATATTGTTTCTGAATGGAGAATTGCAGATCAGAACAAATGCGCTCATGTACCTTGTTTGTTGACGGTGTTTCCTACATGCAGCATTCCGCCGATCATATCGCGAAATGTCATTGCGAAATCAGCATCCCGTGAATTTTCATCTGCTTCAATATCGGACAAGATGCCATAGGTCAGAGATAACAGTAACCTGGCCGCCTTTCTGTTATTGATATTATTGCCGATCTCCCCTTTGGCCTGCGCATCGTTGAAACGTGCAACGAGGAAATCTGTGATGGTTTGGTATTTGCTTTTGAGCATGTCCGCGACCTGAGGATTTCGCATCCCCTCCGCCATTATTTCCATAACTAACGCGCGTTGAGCGCAATCTTCATGTGTGACGTCAATCATAGAGTCCACCAGATAATCTACCAGGCCAACGCCTTCGAGTGGATGACGAAAGCGGGTTAAGGCTCTTTCCTGATCTTCAAGGATTATGGCCTGAATCAAGGCCTCTTTTGACACGAAGTGGTGATACAAGGTTCCAGGACTCATGTCGCTGGCCTTGCAGATGGTTTTCATTGACGTGTTATGAAAACCATTTTCTGCAAAGCACTCTCTTGCGGCATTCAGGATCCTGGTACGCGTTGACATTCCGGATAATTTTTTACCCATTGAGGTTGCTCGATTCTTCTTCGAAAACAACAGTGTAACCGGTGAGTAGATTGACGCCTACCGGCAAATTAACTTTTTTTGGTCAACCAATAATTTATGTTGCGTAGCCTTTCCGAAGTGAGAAACATATGCAAGGAAAAACTAGAATGAACGTTTGGTTGGGTATTTTTCAATCTATGTCAATTGATGGTTTTATGTATGTGTGATTGGTGTCGCATAAGCTACATTGCAAATTTTAATTTTATGACATTCTCTTCAGTTCTTTGTGGTGTGGATTCTCCGCAGTGATTCATCCGTGATAACAATGCGGTCTATGAACTGGTTAACTTGTACATTTTTTGGTTGACCAATCACCACAAAGAAAAGGAGAGTTGTGATGTTACGTCCTGTTGAAACTTCAACCCGAGAAATCAAGAAACTAGATGGTCTGTGGTCATTCTGTCTGGATACTGCTGATTGCGGCATGGCACAGCAATGGTGGAAGCGCCCGCTTTCTCAAAGTCGTGCGATTGCAGTACCTGGTAGCTTTAACGATCAGTTCGCCGATGCTGATATTCGCAATTACGTTGGGAACGTCTGGTATCAGCGGCAGGTATTTATTCCGAATGGGTGGGGTAACCAACGTATTGTTCTACGGTTTGACGCGGTCACGCATTATGGAAAGGTCTGGGTTAACGATAACTTTTTGATGGAACATCAGGGTGGGTATACCCCTTTTGAGGCTGATATTAGCCATCTTGTTTCACCGGGTGAAAATGTCCAGGTCACAGTCTGTGTGAATAACGAACTCAGCTGGCAGACGATTCCTCCGGGAATAGTGACATGTGATGATAATGGTAAGAAGCAACAATCCTATTTCCATGATTTCTTTAACTATGCCGGCATTCATCGCAGTGTCATGCTCTATACCACTCCACGCTCTTTCGTTGAAGATATCACTGTGGTGACCCATGTCAGTGACAATGGTGAAGAGGCCACCATTTGTTGGCAAGTTACGGGCAAGGGAAATATTGCTGTTGAATTACGTGATTCGGAACAGCAACTTGTCGCTTCAGGGCAAGGGGCTGAGGGCCAGTTACGATTGACTTCCCCATGCCTGTGGCAGCCTGGTGAAGGATATCTATATAATTTTAATGTGGTTTTGTCTGATTCGGCAGAGCGTGATGAATACCCGCTGCGCGTGGGGATCCGTTCAGTTGAAGTGAAGGGAGAACAGTTTCTGATTAACAACAAACCTTTTTATTTCACTGGGTTTGGGCGTCATGAAGATGCCGACTTACGAGGGAAAGGATTTGATAACGTCCTGATGGTCCACGACCATGCGCTAATGGAATGGATTGGTGCGAACTCATATCGAACATCACATTATCCCTATGCTGAGGAGATGCTCGACTGGGCGGATGAACAGGGCATTGTCATAATCGATGAGACAGCTGCAGTCGGCTTTAACCTGTCTCTGGGCATTGGCTTTGATGCGTGCGAAAAACCGACGTCATTGTACGGCGATGACGCAATTAATGATCGGACCCAACTGGCGCACCTTCAGGCTATTCGGGAACTCATCGCACGCGATAAAAACCATCCAAGCGTTGTCATGTGGAGTATTGCCAATGAACCGGATACACGTCCTGAAGGGGCCAGGGAATACTTTGAGCCTCTGGCGATTTCGACACGCGAGCTCGATCCGACCCGACCTATTACCTGTGTCAATGTGATGTTCTGTGATGCTGAAAGCGATACGATCACCGATCTTTTCGATGTGGTTTGCCTTAACCGCTACTACGGATGGTATTTACAAAGCGGCGATCTTGAGAAAGCTGAACGTGTGCTGGAAAAAGAGCTGCTGGCATGGCAGGACAAACTTCACCGCCCCATCATTATTACCGAATATGGTGTTGATACCATGGCCGGACTGCATTCGATGTACACCGATATGTGGAGCGAAGAGTTTCAGTGCGCGTGGCTCGATATGTACCATCGTGTTTTCGATCGGGTTAGCGCCGTGGTGGGTGAGCAGGTCTGGAATTTCGCTGATTTTTCTACTTCACAAGGAATTATGCGTGTTGGTGGCAACCGCAAAGGGATTTTTACCCGCGATAGAAAACCGAAATCCGCTGCTTTCCTGCTGAAAAAACGCTGGACTACCATGGCATTTGGCGAGAAACCTCAGCAGGGAGAGTCATTATGAGCCAGCAGCTCTCCTGGCGCGCCATCATCGGCTATAGCCTGGGTGATGTCGCTAATAATTTTGCCTTCGCTATGGGTGCATTATTTCTTCTGAGCTACTACACCGACGTCGCAGGCGTCGGTGCCGCAGCCGCAGGAACGATGCTGCTGCTGGTGCGCGTTTTTGACGCCTTTGCTGATGTCTCGGCGGGGCGTATTGTTGACAGCGTTAATACGCGTTGGGGAAAATTCCGTCCTTTCCTGCTTTTCGGCTCAGCACCTTTAATGGCTTTCAGCGTTTTGGTGTTTTGTGTCCCCGCAGAGTGGAGTCACAGTAGCAAAGTTATTTACGCGTATATTACTTATATGGGACTGGGGATTTGCTATAGCCTTGTGAATATCCCTTATGGCTCACTTGCAACGGCCATGACCCAACAGCCGCAATCACGTGCCCGGCTTGGTGCTGCGCGCAGCATCGCGGCCTCACTCACCTTTGTTTGCCTGGCGTTTCTCATTGGGCCACGGATTAGTGGTGCCAGTCCGACTGAGATGCAGGATGTTTATCTCTTCTGGACTATTATCCTGGCAGTTGCAGGTACTGTGTTGTATTTCGTCTGTTTTAAATCGACCAAAGAAAATGTCGTGCGTATCGTGGCGCAGCCTTCGATGAAGATAAGTTTACAGACGGTAAAGCAAAATCGACCCTTGATTATGCTGTGTGCTGGGGCACTGTGTTTACTTATCTCGACCTTTGCGGTCAGTGCATCTTCATTATTTTATGTTCGTTATGTTTTAAATGATGCTGGACTTTTCTCGGTGATGGTATTGGTTCAGATGTTGATAGGAACTGTTGCCTCGGCTCCTATGGTTCCGCGATTGGTCACTCGAGTTGGGAAAAAGAACACCTTCCTGATTGGCTCGTTGCTTGGAACTAGCGGTTATTTATTGTTTTTTTATATGTCGGCTCATTCCGTTCCTGTTGCGCTCACCGCACTGGCCATCGCTTCTGTTGGTCAGGGAATATCGATGACGGTGATGTGGGCACTCGAGGCGGATACTGTTGAGTATGGCGAGTATCTGACAGGTGTGCGGATTGAGGGGTTAACCTACTCACTGTTTTCCTTTACTCGCAAGTGTGGTCAGGCCATCGGTGGTTCAATCCCGGCATTTATTCTGGGACTCAGCGGATATATTGCTAATCAGGCACAAACGCCAGAAGTCATTATGGGTATCCGGATTTCGATTGCGCTGGTACCTTGTGGCTTCTTATTATTAGCATTTATTATTATGTGGTTTTATCCGCTAACAGATCAGAAATTCAAAGAAATTATTTTAGAGATTGATACTCGTAAAAAAACGCAACAAAAACTGATCGACGACTTTAAAAAATAAGGCCCTGTAGTTTTATTATAAAACAATTACAAACCCAAAGGTTAAACGATGAATAAAATAACACGTTTAACGGCTATTGCTATAGCCGTGGCCTCGGTGTGTACCTCTGTGTTAGCGGAACAAATCTCTGACGATGAAGCAGCATTAAGATTTAGATTAAAAAATGAGTTGCGCAGGGCTGACAAACCCAGCGCCGGAACTGGGAAGAATATATATGCCTGGGTGCAGGGAGGGCTTGTTGATTTTAATAGTGGTTATTACTCTCAATTTATAGGGGTAGAGGGTGGTGCCTATTACGTTTATAAACTTGGTGCCCGAGATAATATGAGTACGCGCTGGTACTTAGATGACCATGAAAGTTTTGGCTATGCACTTGGCGCTCTAAAAATAAAAGCTGGTGACAATGTTAGATTGAAAATAGGGCGTTTTGGAACGGATTATAGTTACGGGAGTTTACCGTGGCGAATCCCCCTTATCGGTGGCAGTTCACAGCGTACGTTACCTACAGTTTCCGAAGGCGCTTTAGGTTATTTCGCTCCGACAGAGAATTTTGAGCTTTGGGCAATGTGGCGCACAAGAGTATTTCAATGGACCGACTCGGCAACCGGTATTCGTGATGAAGGTGTATATAACAGTAAGACCGGAAAATACGATAAACATCGAACTCGCTCATTTTTAACCGCCAGCTGGCATGATGATCGTAGCCGTTATTCACTGGGGGGCTCAGTACAGAGAGATGTCTCTCACCAGCTGCAGAGCATTATTGAACAAACAATTCCGTTGTCGTCGGGATATGCCCTGAAGGGCGAGCTATTGGGTTTCTATGCCGGACTTGATGGGTTGAGCCGCTCGTCCAGCCAGCCGAATGAGACTGCATTGGTCAGCGGTCAGTTGACCTGGAGTGCGCCGTGGGGAAGTCTTTTCGCTAGCGGTGGATATCTCCGCCATTCGATGAATGGTGCGGTGGTTGATACAGATATTGGCTATCCCTTCTCACTCAGCCTCGATCGCAACCGCGAAGGGATGCAGTCCTGGCAGATGGGGGCCAACTATCGACTGACACCGCAGCTGACTTTAACACTGGCACCAGTTGTCACCCGTGGCTACGAATCCAGTCAGCGAGATGTACAAATTGAAGGTATGGGGCTGCTCAGTGCGGTTAACTATCGGGTTGCCGAGGGGCCACTCAGCGGGATGAATATATTCCTTGCCGCCGATAAGGGCCGTGAAAAGCGCGACGGCAGTTCGCTAGGTGACAGGCTTAATTACTGGGATGTGAAGATGAGCATCCAGTATGACTTTATGCTGCGGTGATGCTAACGGGAGGGGGCATTTTCACTACGACATCGGATGGCTTCAGAATAGCTGGGGTGTTGTGACTTTCGGTAGTTGCTTAACTTGTTCATCAGCACCTGCCTGAGTATGGCCTTGAGACTCCAGACGAAGCATGTGCGATGAAGAACGGATTGGCATTTATTAAAAAATTAATTGGTCGACCAATAGGTTGGCTTGTTTGGCGGGTTGTTTGACTGTATGACTCGTCCCCCCTAAACATGGCTATAGCCTGTTTGAGCTGTATAAAACAGCGATCTCATCGTAAGAGAGGAGTTGAAATATGAAACAAACCTGGCGTTGGTATGGCCCTAATGACCCGGTAACGCTTGCCGATGTACGTCAGGCTGGCGCAAGTGGCGTGGTAACCGCATTACACCATATCCCGAATGGGCTGGTTTGGTCTGTTGAAGAGATTCTGGAGCGTAAAACTATTGTCGAAGAGGCGGGGCTCGAGTGGTCTGTGGTCGAGAGCGTGCCGATTCATGAGGATATCAAAACCCACAGTGGTCAATACGATCTGTGGATAAACAATTATCAACAGACGCTGCGTAACCTGGCACAATGCGGGATCTACACCGTTTGCTACAACTTCATGCCTGTACTGGACTGGACTCGCACTGATCTTGAATATGTTTTGCCGGATGGTTCAAAAGCGTTGCGTTTTGACCAGATAGAGTTCGCAGTGTTTGAATTACACCTTTTACAACGCCAGGGGGCAGAAACTGATTACACAGCAGAAGAGATAGAGCTGGCCAATCAGCGCTTCGCTGCCATGAGTGAAGAAGATAAAGCACGCCTGACTCGCAATATAATTGCTGGTCTTCCGGGAGCAGAAGAGGGCTATACGCTAGATCAGTTCCGCGCCCATCTGGCGACTTATCAAAATATTGATAAAGCAAAATTGCGTGACAACTTTGCGTATTTCCTCAAAGCCATCGTTCCGGTTGCCGAAGCGACCGGCGTTCGTATGGCGGTACACCCTGATGACCCGCCGCGCCCGATCCTGGGTCTACCGCGTATAGTCTCCACCATTGAAGATATGCAGTGGATGGTGGAGACCGTCAACAGCATGGCGAATGGTTTCACCATGTGTACCGGCTCTTACGGCGTCCGTGCGGATAACGATTTGGTCGGTATGATTCAACTGTTCGGCCCACGTATTTACTTCACGCATTTACGCTCAACATTGCGTGAAGATAACCCAAAAACGTTCCATGAAGCGGCGCATCTGTATGGTGATGTGGACATGTATGCCGTGGTGAAGGCCATCGTCGAGGAAGAGTATCGCCGTAAAGCCGAAGGCTACGAGGATCTGATCCCTATGCGTCCTGACCATGGGCATCAGATGCTGGACGATTTGAAAAAGAAAACAAATCCGGGCTACTCGGCAATTGGCCGTCTGAAAGGGTTGGCTGAAGTACGAGGAGTCGAACTGGCGATTCAGCGCGCCTTCTTCAGTCATTAAGTTTCCGCCGGTGGCGTCACCGGCCATTCAGCGTTTATATCCACTGCAGTAGACACATACTCACCCACATTTCGTGGGTGAAGTCATCGCACGACAGGAGTTTGCCATGGAACAAAATATCGTTAGCGGCTCGCTTTCCGCTACCCGTCCGCAATGGGACGGTTCGCGTCTGGTTTCCCGTATCGTCCACCTGGGATGCGGGGCGTTTCACCGTGCACATCAGGCGTTGTTTACTCACCATTTGCTGGAGTGTAGCGACAGCGACTGGGGGATCTGTGAAGTTAACCTGATGCCGGGGAACGATGCACGGTTGATTGAAAACCTTAGAGCACAAAATCTGCTTTATACCGTCGCAGAACGTGGAGCGGAAATAACAGAACTTAAGATCATTGGCTCAATGAAAGAAGCTCTGCACCCTGAATTTGATGGATGTGACGGGATTCTGAAAGCCATGGCGCGTCCCGAGACGGCGATTGTTTCTCTGACAGTGACGGAAAAGGGCTACTGCACGGAGGCAGCCAGCGGCAAGTTGGATCTGAACAACCCTCTGATTAAACATGACCTTACATCACCACAACAACCTAAGTCGGCTATTGGATACATCGTTGAGGCTTTAGACATGCGTCGTCTGCAGGGGATAAGGCCATTTACCGTTCTGTCATGTGATAACGTTCGAGAGAATGGTCTCGTTGCCAGAGCGGCGGTTATAGGACTGGCAAAGGCACGTTCGACGGAGCTGGCGACGTGGATTGCGCAAAACGTAACATTCCCTTGTACCATGGTTGACCGTATTGTTCCGGCAGTAACGGAAGAGACACTGCAACTGATTGCCGATCAGCTTGGTGTGTTCGATCCCTGTGGTATAGCCTGCGAGCCTTTCCGTCAGTGGGTGATAGAAGATAACTTTGTCAATGGCAGACCGGAGTGGGACAACGTCGGGGCACAGTTTGTCGAAGACGTCGTACCATTTGAAATGATGAAACTACGGATGCTGAACGGTAGTCACTCTTTTCTGGCGTATCTTGGCTATCTGGCCGGCTATGAAACAATCGCCGATACCATGGCTAATCCAGAATATCGTCAGGCGGTACGGAAGTTGATGCTGAATGAACAAGCTCCCACGTTGTCGATGCCTGAGGGCACTGATTTATCGGGTTACGCTGATTTACTGCTCTCCCGTTTTACCAACCCTTCACTCAGGCACCGTACCTCGCAGATTGCAATGGATGGCAGTCAGAAATTACCGCAACGCCTGCTTGATCCAATTCGTATCCATTTGGCAAAGGGAACCGATCATCGTCATCTGGTTCTTGGCGTTGCTGGATGGATGCGCTACGTTCGTGGTCTTGACGATAAAGGACAAAAGATAGATATCGTCGATCCACTTTTTGCCCGCTATCAGGCTATCCATCAGCAGTATCATAGCGCGCAAGAACGTGTACGTGCGCTACTGGCAATTGAGTCAATTTTTGGTCGCGATCTGCCAGAAAATAGCTCGTTCGTAAATGCGGTCATGGAGACGTACGTCCGGCTGGAACAGCGCGGAGCACGCGCGGTGCTTGAATCGCTACAGTGATTAATAAAGGAGAAAAACCATGGCCGCATTTATGACGGAAGACTTTTTACTCAAAAATGAGATTGCCCGCATGCTCTACCACAGGTATGCGGCAGTAATGCCCATTTACGACTTCCATTGCCACCTGAGCCCGAAAGAGATTGCGCAGGATCGCCGTTTTGAAAATCTTGGGCAAATCTGGCTTGAAGGGGACCATTATAAGTGGCGAGCTCTACGTACTGCGGGGGTAGAGGAGAGGCTCATTACCGGGAAAGAAACCAGTGATTACGAAAAATATCTTGCCTGGGCGGACACGGTGCCAAAAACACTAGGTAACCCACTGTACCACTGGACGCACCTCGAGTTACGTCGTCCCTTCGGCATCACGAATACGCTGCTGGATCCGCAAAGCGCTGATGCTATTTGGGAACACTGCAACGCGAAGCTGGCTACCCCAGAGTTTTCGGCCCGCGGGATCATGCGACAGATGAATGTAAGAATGGTCGGCACTACCGACGATCCCATTGACGATTTGCGGTATCACCGGCAAATCGCCGAGGATGCAAGCGTTGATATCGATGTTGCACCGAGCTGGCGTCCTGACCGGGTCTTTAAAATCGAGCTGGAGGGTTTTGTTGATTATTTGCATAAGCTGGAAGCTGCAGCGGATATTAGCATTACCCGCTTCGATGATCTGCGCTGTGCGCTGCGCCGTCGTCTCGATCATTTTGTTGCACATGGGTGCCGCGTGTCGGATCACGGTATTGAAACGGTGCGTTTTGCCCAGATACCGAACGACGCGCAGCTCGACGCTATTCTTGCTAAACGTCTCGCGGGCAATGAACTCAGCGAGCTGGAGATTGCGCAATTTTCTACGGCGGTTTTGGTCTGGTTGGGTCGCCAGTATGCTGCACGGGGATGGGTGATGCAGCTGCACATTGGGGCTATTCGTAACAACAATACGCGAATGTTCCGTTTACTTGGGCCGGACAGCGGTTTTGACTCAATTGGCGATAATAATATCAGTCAGCCGCTTGCCCGGTTGCTCGATAGCATGGATATGACCAACGAGCTGCCGAAAACGATTCTTTACTGCCTCAATCCACGTGATAACGAAGTGCTGGCGACGATGATTGGCAACTTCCAGGGGCCGGGTATTTCCGGGAAGGTACAGTTTGGTTCTGGTTGGTGGTTCAATGATCAGAAAGATGGTATGTTGCGCCAGCTGGAACAGTTATCACAGATGGGGTTGTTAAGTCAGTTTGTCGGCATGTTGACCGACTCTCGTAGTTTTCTGTCCTATACCCGGCATGAATATTTCCGACGTTTATTGTGTAACCTGATTGGCCGATGGGCTGAAGAGGGTGAAATCCCTGATGATGAAGTAATGTTGAGTCGTATGGTGCAGGACATTTGTTTCAATAATGCTCAGCGCTATTTTACGGTGGATCAGGCATTATTTGTCAGCTAATAATGCGAGGCACCGCAGGCAGTGATTGGTCAGCCAATTTTTTCTTTCGGTGCATTTTGCTATGTTATAAATCAAGTTAACATATTGTATTTGTTCATAATTTAATTGGTGTCATTGTTTGGTTTGTGTGGCTATAGCTGACTGACAACTTATGCTATAGTCTGAGTAATCCCCGATATTACGGGGTTATTTTGGTAAAAGTGAAGCCACAGCCACCATGAAACAAGCTCTATTTCAGCAGCGTCCCTACCAGGAGGTGGGTTCCATGCTGCGCCTGATGATCATTGAGAAAAAATATGCCGTAGGTGGGAGATTACCGCCAGAACGCGAAATAGCAGACATGCTTGAAGTCAGCCGTACGGTCGTTCGTGAAGCGTTGATCATGCTGGAAATCGAAGGCATCGTTGAAGTTCGTCGGGGCGCTGGTATTTTTGTGGTACGCATTCCTGATGGGAAAGAGGGGGTCGTCAGAGATGAAGAGAGCAGCGACGAGAATACACCGAACCAGTGTAATGATGCCGGTCCTTTTGAACTTCTCCAGGCCCGACAACTGCTGGAAAGTAACATAGCCGAATTCGCCGCCTTACAGGCGACCCGTGAAGATATCATAAAAATGCGCCGCGCTTTGCAGTTGCAGGAGGAGGGGGCAGTTTCTGACGATCACGAGGTCGGTGATATGCAATTTCATCTGGCAATTGCTGAAGCGACTCATAATAGCATGTTGGTTGAGCTGTTTAAGCAGTCCTGGCAGTGGCGTGTTAATAATCCCATGTGGATTCAGCTCCATCTTCATTTACGTGATACACAGTACCGTAAGGAATGGTTGGTCGATCACAAACAGATCCTTGCTGCTTTAATCAAAAAAGATGCACGGGCCGCGAAATTAGCCATGTGGCAGCATCTTGAGAATGTGAAAAACCGCCTGCTGGAACTCTCAGATTTTGATGATCTTAATTTCGACGGTTACCTCTTCGAATCCTGGCCATTACGTGATGCTAACGCTTGAACAGAATCCAACCGCAATAAGTAACGGCTTTATCTCGAAAATTCTGGATAAATGGGCGTATGGACACTTACTGGTTCCTGTCACGGCACTGTTGCAAATAGTCGGTGGTGATAAACTTATCATCCCCTTTTGCTGATGGAGCTGCACATGAACCCATTCAAA
>NZ_JAOWGZ010000054.1:0-583 GCF_030332875.1 Citrobacter sp. Cpo045 | reverse complement strand
GTGACCATCTCATTAAATAAAGCACGCTAAGCCGGTGGCAGCGGTCGCAATGGCCTGAACTTCCCCGCACCGACCTTGGCACTGCTGCGCCATAGGTAATCGCCGGTCAGGTTGATATGCTCCCACCCCAGCGGGGACAGATAGGGCGAATGATTGGATCACCGCCTTGCCGTCGCTGCTCGCAGCAGCCAGCTTCATGGCCAGCGCCGCCTCGTGAGTCTGCGCGTCAAAGTTTCTGAACTTGGTCGCATCAGCGCCGAGGTAAGCAAGGATGCGCATTTTTTCAGTAAGCGGTGGCTCGGGGTGTGCAGCAACTTTTGGGGCGAGCTGAACGACCTGAACCCATTCCTCCTGCGAAATCGCACCGGTAATAGCCTGCATGTTGCGCCCGAGTTCCTGCATGATCTTGCGTAGCGCCAGTGGCTCAACCTGGGTAGCGTCACCAGCCCAAGCTGGCAACTGAAAACCCCATAAAAGCAGGCAGGCCGTAACGGTCAGGGTGATAGGGAAGGTGCGAACAAGTTCCTGATATGAGATCATCATATTCATCCGGAGCGCATCCCAGAGGGACATCATGAGCCAT
>NZ_JAOWGZ010000053.1:0-278 GCF_030332875.1 Citrobacter sp. Cpo045 | reverse complement strand
CTTTAAACCGGTGTATTTCTGCCGTTATGCTACATAAGTTTGCTGTCGTGCCGTTAGGGCCCAGGCTATTCTGGCCAGCTTGTTTGCCAGAGCACAAGTGACGACAAAGTTGCTTTTCCGGCACAGTAAATCCCTGACCCAATCGGCCAATTTGCCAGACTGGTGTTCCAGTTTTTGTATGAATACCCTGGCACATTGAACCAACAAAGTTCGGATCTTTTTATTACCTCGCTTACTAATTCCCAGCAATGTCGTCCTACCTCCCGTGCTGTACTGCC
>NZ_JAOWGZ010000052.1:0-211 GCF_030332875.1 Citrobacter sp. Cpo045 | reverse complement strand
AACCAACAAAGTTCGGATCTTTTTATTACCTCGCTTACTAATTCCCAGCAATGTCGTCCTACCTCCCGTGCTGTACTGCCGAGGTACAAGCCCTGTTGCCGCCGCAAAGTCACGGCTGCTGGCGTACTGCTTCCCGTCGCCAATCTCAGTTGAAATAGTACTCGCTGTCAGTGTTCCGACGCAGGGAATGCTCAGCAAGCGCTGTCCAACC
>NZ_JAOWGZ010000051.1:0-1101 GCF_030332875.1 Citrobacter sp. Cpo045 | reverse complement strand
GAAAAAAATCGGCCCAGATCCGCGAAATTTTAATCAGCGAGTCAGCTTGGGAAGAAATGACCTGCTTATTCGCACCTTCCTTAATATAAAGACACAAGCAGAGACATTTTTGGCACGATATAAAAACGCTAAGTTAAAAAATCACTATGACGTGTTGGGTATCAAATGTTCACTGGCATAAACCTCTGTTTCTGATGTAAAACAGATTTTCTGAGGAGGCGTAAAACCTCCTCGTACTGCGAAATTGATTTAGTGATAGCGATCGATCACGCCAACCAGATAGTGGTCGGTTTGCTGCATGTTGATGCCCGCTTTTTTAGCGCTGCGGACTTCATCCAGAATGATTTGCAACAGCGTCCCGTCCACGATTTCCTCTTTTCTGTATCGCTTCAGGAAGTTAATCGCTGACTTATCGTTTGCTGCCTGGGCGTCTTCCGTCAAAGAGGTCAGCGCATTAATGCGCTTCTGGTAATCGCTTACCGTCTGCTCAAACAGATCTTCCAGCGTGGAAAATTCACCGCACCGGGCGTGTTGCTCCTGTAACACCGGCGTGGCGCCGCTCTGTTTGATGTATTCGTACATGCGCATCATTTGCGTCACCGTATTTTGCGCCTGATGACGCAAAAATAGTGCGGTGCCATTAAGGCTATTCTCGCTGCACCTCTGGCTGAGCTGAAGATACAAATTTGAGGTATAAAACTCCTGATTCATTTGCGCATTCAGTTTTTGAACTATTCCGCTAGCGATCATAGGACTTCCTTATTTCTTGTCATCTCAGAAAACGGTCACTCTTCGAAAAAACAACCAGAATAAAAGCGATTCTTTCGCTTTTTTTATTGCGCCTGGTTACGCAGTCATATTCATTTTAAGTCGGGATGCTCCTTATTTAAATATCCAACCCTACTATCGCATTTCTATCTGGCATTATTCTGTGATGGTGTTTCGATATTCACACTCCCTGTGCCAATCCTTTCTTATCGACAGTAGGAAACTTCCTCCGGCTATTCTGCTGAACACGATTAGGGGCACTGTTGCAAAGTTAGCGATGAGGCAGCCTTTTGTCTTATTCAAAGGCCTTACATTTCAAAAACTCTGCTTACC
>NZ_JAOWGZ010000049.1:0-333 GCF_030332875.1 Citrobacter sp. Cpo045 | reverse complement strand
GTCTGTCGTCAGTACTTTCGCCCAAGAGCCACCTGAAGCGCCTCTTTATCCAGCATGGCTTCGGCAAGCAGCTTCTTGAGCGGGTCCGCTTGGAAAAAGGAAATTATCCTACGTTAAGCGTTTTAAGCTAACGGGTGATTTCGTTCCATTGAGCGCGAACCCCTGACCGTAAGGGATGTACGAAATGATCCGGCTGTCCGTTAATGGTTTTGCTTACTTTCGGACATGTTGTCTACATGCTGTACGTAATCGTTCGGTTTCGGACGTTTAAGTCACATGCACGTTAACTGTCGGTATTCATCGCCTCACTAGTACTACTCTGCTAGTTCATCA
>NZ_JAOWGZ010000048.1:0-230 GCF_030332875.1 Citrobacter sp. Cpo045 | reverse complement strand
TATCTTCGAGTGCCCACACAGATTGTCTGATAAATTGTTAAAGAGCAGTTGCGACGCGCTTTAGCGCTCTGTCGCGAGGTCCCGTATATTACGTTTTCCTCATTCAGAGTCAAGCATTTATTTTTGCTTTTCTCTACGAGATTCTCAGGAGAACCCCGCTGACCCGGCGGCTTGTAATCCGTTGTTCCGTGTCAGTGGAGGCGCATTATAGGGAGTTATTTCAGGCTGAC
>NZ_JAOWGZ010000047.1:0-2542 GCF_030332875.1 Citrobacter sp. Cpo045 | reverse complement strand
TTGAATGGGTTCATGTGCAGCTCCATCAGCAAAAGGGGATGATAAGTTTATCACCACCGACTATTTGCAACAGTGCCGTTAAAGTTTACCGGACTGTTGCCGATAATCTTATTAACGTTGTGACAGCCCTCTACGCAACGGTAGACCCCATAGACATTGTCAGATTTCAGACCAGCCCTCACCGTCTGGTCTTTTTTGGCAGGACGCTTCGGGGTATTAAATGGTCGTGTCTGACACACTCCATTCAGGCACACTGATACCGATAACAGATCTCGTTAATCAAAATATGATTCCTCATAAATAAGTCTGGAGGCACCAGTTATTTGTCAGGGAGACCGGGGTCCGAAATAACCAGCTTCATTCACGGGTAATAAAATGAAAATCAAAGACTTTAGTGTGGGTATCAGGCTGGCTGGCAGCTTCAGCCTAATTCTGGTTCTTGTCATGATCATGACAGTGACCGGAGTGTGGTACCTGAACTCTATGCTCACTTCCACCGATCGCGTGATGAATAATTATCTTCTGCAGGAGCGTATGGCGAATGAATGGCAGACCGCTATTGAATCAAACGGTGCGCTTGGACTGGTTCTGCTGACGTCGGGGGACCCGGATATCAGGACATATGCACAGCAGCGGATAAAGAAAAACTCTGCTCGCGTGGATATACTGCAGGATAAATTTAACAGGGAGCTTACTTCAGAGCAGGGTATTAAGCTGCTGAAAACCATTGGTGAAAAGCGTCAGGTGTATGCAGATACCCAGGTAAAAGCTCTTCAGATCAGTGAGCAGGGGGACCGTGAAGCCCTGAACAACTTCATTCGGTCACAGCAGTTACCGATCATAAATGACTACATGGCCAGTCTGCAGGCACTGGTGGAATACGAAAAAACAAGCATAGATAAAGCGGGTGAAGTTATCGCTGATAATGGTACGACAGCCATACTGACACTGATCATCACTGGGTGTATGGCGCTTCTTCTGGGAGGTGTGCTGGCATGGCTGATCACCAGAAGCATTACCTGTCCGTTGATTTCAGCCGTCCGGATTGCCCGGGAAGTGGCGGAAGGTAACCTGTGTGTGGAGATTAAAGTGGACTCACAGGACCAGCTGGGGCAACTGATGCAGGCACTGCGTGATATGTGCGGGAGTCTGAGTAACACCGTCCGGGAAGTACGTCAGGGAGCGGACAATATTGCGCTGACTGCAGCAGAAATCAGCAGTGGTAATACAGACCTGTCAGCCCGCACCGAAGAGCAGGCTGCCGGTGTGGAACAGACGGCGGCCACTCTGGAACAACTGACGGCCACCATAAACAATACTGCCGGCAATACAGCACAGGTTTACCAGTTTGTGACAGAAACAACGGCCATTGTGAAACAGAATGGAGTGGTCATGAGTGAGGTGTCTTCCCGGATACAGGAGATTTACGACACCTCGTCTGAAATGACAGCCATCATCCAGGTCATCGACGGGATTGCCTTCCAGACCAACATTCTCGCGCTTAATGCTGCCGTGGAAGCCGCACGCGCCGGCGAGTCCGGCCGTGGATTTGCGGTTGTGGCCGGAGAGGTTCGTAATCTGGCTCAGCGCAGTGCTTCTGCCGCGCGGGAAATAAAAGAGCTCATTGATGACTCCGTTTCCCGCATTGCATCCGGCCGTACCCTGGTTGAAAAAGCAGACAGGGGAATGGAGGATATCATCAGTAACGTCCAGAGCATGGAAGGGCTGATTGACGAAATAGCCAAGGCCAGTCGTGAGCAGGGAGATGGTATTGCCCAGATTAACAGCGCCATGGGCCAGATAGACAGCACCACCCAACAAAATGCAGCTCTGGTGGAACAGTCTGCAGCCACTGCCGCTTCGTTGCAGAATCAGTCATGGATTCTGCAGGAGAAGGTGAGCGTATTTCGTCTCCGTGATAATAAAAAACGCGATGCTGAACGAAAAAATACCATAGTACCGACAATCAGCAACACCAGCCCGCAGAGTAAGGTTAAAGCGGTAAAGTCCGTTCGTGAAACGGAACAACACGCCAGCGAGAACTGGGAAACCTTCTGACCCCCGACAACAGCGGGATCCTGTCGTTCCCGTTTTGTCAGCCATAATCTCCCGGCATGGTGTTCGCACTGTGCCGGTTATTTACAGGCGACAGTAATAATGAGTGAAATAAATCCCCGTCAGGCTAAATATGCAGACATACATGCGAAACTGACCGACCGGATGCAGTCTGTCAGGGTCATCCTTGAACAGATGGAAGGACACGAGTACGCCGCAATCAGCACCTACATGAATAACATGGAAGCGATTGCCTGCTTTTACGAGGAGGCAGGGGAAAGTCTCAGTGAGCCAGACTTCCTGAACTACCTGAAACAAAACGACCTTAACCTGTTTATTGAAATTCTCTCTGTGGGACGCGCCATTTCACTGATGAATAACCTGCTGGTGAATATAAGGCGGCTTGTAGTGGCACAGTAAATTTGGCCACCTGATTAAAGGTGATATTCTCACCTCAACACAAAACAGGTGACTTAATGAACAAGAA
>NZ_JAOWGZ010000046.1:0-1267 GCF_030332875.1 Citrobacter sp. Cpo045 | reverse complement strand
ATAGGCTGATTCGATGTGTTTGCGGGAAAAAAATCGGCCCAGATCCGCGAAATTTTAATCAGCGAGTCAGCTTGGGAAGACATGACCTGCTTATTCGCACCTTCCCTAACTGTATCAGAATAATTATAAGGAATGACAGGGCTGAAAATTTAACTGTAGCTGAGTCTGTTCTTATTTTTATTCTACACTCAGGAAATTCCTTTAGGTAAAATAAGTAAACAAGAGTTGAAATTAGAATCTCTGTAATGAACACAATGAAAAATGCAATATCCAGTCCAACATAACGCAGTGTAAAGGTTGGCGATAATGTTACAATAGTTGATATAATAACCACTGCAAGAAAAATAATAGCGCTGTATTTACTATATCTAAACTGGCTCGAACGTTCATCCATTACAAAACATCACTTTATGAAGGTTATTATTTTTGCTAAAACTATATCTGTAAATTTAGCAGTGGAAAACAAGGTGATCAATGTAATTACTATTTTTGAAAATTCCTCAGGCAACGAAAACCATGACAAATCAATAATGGAGGAACCACTTAATAGCGCAAAACCCAGTAATAAACTTAATATAAAAGACAATAATTTAATAAACACTGCAGTATCCTCCGTTGATACTTACTTATCGACTACAGGTACCACCGACGTTACTTCCTGAACAATTACTGGAACCAGCTCTGTTTCCGCCTCCGTTACCATTTCCTCCACCGGAGAGACACTGGCCGATAACTGCCCCACCAATAGTTCCTCTGGTCATTCCTACAGGACCACCTTTAATGGCACCACCAACCATTCCACTAAAGACAGCATTAGCACATTTAACTGTGCTCGGGTCACTGTAAATGTGTGTCGGTGCATTTCGTCACAGTGAGTTACGGGCTCCGGTGTTACGACTACGACTTCCGCCTCCTTCATAATTACTGTTTGCGTTGCCACCACTGACTAATGCAATTTCATCAAAACTCAATTCTCTGATATTTGACATAAAAATCCCTCTTATAAATTTTAACATAAAGTGCTGTTTCACTATTACATGACCAAAATGTATGCACAAAGTGAATTTATGTAAATAAATGTAAATTTATTATCATGTGTTATTGAATGGAACTTGCAGGTAATGACTCCAACTTATTGATAGTGTTTTATGTTCAGATAATGCCCGATGACTTTGTCATGCAGCTCCTCCGCGCAGACGATGACGTCACTGCCCGGCTGTATGCGCGAGGTTACCGACTGCGGCCTGAGTTTTTTAAATGGCGGAAA
>NZ_JAOWGZ010000045.1:0-5195 GCF_030332875.1 Citrobacter sp. Cpo045 | reverse complement strand
CTGGTAAGCAGAGTTTTTGAAATGTAAGGCCTTTGAATAAGACAAAAGGCTGCCTCATCGCTAACTTTGCAACAGTGCCGCGCGACGAGCAGCAGCACCAGGAGCAGAAGCACGTCGAGAAAAAGCAACAGCAGATCGAGCAGCGCCCACGGCGGGCCGCTCGCATCGGATAAGTCGAAAAATCCGGCTAAAGTGGCCGAGCTGCACATCAGGCCGCGCGGTTTTCCTCCCTGATCGCCGGCGCGGTTTCTTCCTCCCTGAACCGCATGCAGACTTGCCGCCTCGGACACCCCGAGGCGGTTTTTTTTCGCCTCGCTCGAGCATCGCCGCATCCGACGATGCCGAGACGACCAGGCCGCGCACGTCGAGCTGCAGCATCGCCATTGCCGACGATGGCACCAGGTCGCCGGCGGTGGCCACCGACCTCGAGCTCGCATCGCCACATCCGACGATGCGCGCCGGCGTCGACCATCGCCAGGTCTGACGATGGCGGCCGCCCTGCCCTGGATCTCGCATCGCCATTTCTGGCGATGAGATCCACGGAGCGGCCATTTAGACCCGCCAATAACGACCCGGCCAAGATAAATCGCATGACGGCCTTTTTGGCCGGGGGTAGCATGACCGGACACTTTGCGTATGCCCAAAGGAGCCCGCAAGTATGCGCAGGACGAAGCCAGTAGCCGCGCCGATGGTGGCGCGGGTCTATCTGCGCGTCAGCACCGACGCGCAGGACTTGGAACGCCAAGAGGCGATCACTACGGCCGCGAAGGCCGCCGGCTACTACGTCGCCGGCATCTACCGTGAGAAGGCATCCGGCGCACGCGCCGACCGGCCTGAGCTGCTGCGCATGATCGGCGACCTACAGCCCGGCGAGGTGGTCATTGCCGAGAAGATCGACCGCATCAGCCGCCTACCTTTGCCCGAGGCCGAGCGCCTGGTGGCCTCGATACAGGCCAAAGGCGCAAGCCTGGCCGTCCCTGGCGTGGTCGATCTATCCGACCTGGCGGCCGAGGCCCAGGGCGTCGCCAAGATCGTGCTGGAAGCCGTGCAGATCATGCTTTTTCGCCTGGCCTTGCAGATGGCCCGCGACGACTACGAGGACAGGCGCGAACGCCAGCGCCAAGGCATTGAGTTGGCCCGCCAGGCCGGGCGGTACAAGGGCCGCCGTGCTGATCCGAAGCGCCGCGCCCAAGTTGTCGCGCTGCGCAAGTCCGGCTACAGCATCAACAAGACCGCCGAGCTGGCCGGGTACAGTGCGGCCCAGGTGAAACGGATATGGGCCGAGGTCAGCCAGGCCGAAGCGAAGCAGCACGGCGCGTTCGTGGAGGACGCATTGACGGAAGCCGATGCCCTGGCCGCTGTCGGCCAGGATGAGCGCCAGGAGGAAAGGGCATGAAGAAGCCGAACCAAGACGACGAGCCGTTTTTCATCACCGAGGAGATTGCGGCCGAAATGATCGCCGGCGGCTATGAGTTCGAGCTGCCGCCCATTCCTTGCACCATCCGCCTACGCGACGTGCTGGAGCGCATGACCGATGCTGAGCTAGCATTGCAGCCGGGCGAGATCGCCGACCAGGAGCGTGAACGCTGCCGGCGCAAGCCGTGTTCAACCTCATGATCTGGTCATGGTATTTTCCATGGCACTGAGCCTGATAGTTCTTGCAAATTGTTGTCACTAAAGGGTTTTGTGTGCTTGTTTACAATCGAGTGGGAGTGACGGGCACTGGCTGGCAATGTCTAGCAACGGCAGGCATTTCGGCTGAGGGTAAAAGAACTTTCCGCTAAGCGATAGACTGTATGTAAACACAGTATTGCAAGGACGCGGAACATGCCTCATGTGGCGGCCAGGACGGCCAGCCGGGATCGGGATACTGGTCGTTACCAGAGCCACCGACCCGAGCAAACCCTTCTCTATCAGATCGTTGACGAGTATTACCCGGCATTCGCTGCGCTTATGGCAGAGCAGGGAAAGGAATTGCCGGGCTATGTGCAACGGGAATTTGAAGAATTTCTCCAATGCGGGCGGCTGGAGCATGGCTTTCTACGGGTTCGCTGCGAGTCTTGCCACGCCGAGCACCTGGTCGCTTTCAGCTGTAAGCGTCGCGGTTTCTGCCCGAGCTGTGGGGCGCGGCGGATGGCCGAAAGTGCCGCCTTGCTGGTTGATGAAGTACTGCCTGAACAACCCATGCGTCAGTGGGTGTTGAGCTTCCCGTTTCAGCTGCGTTTCCTGTTTGCCAGCCGGCCCGAGATCATGGGGTGGGTGCTGGGCATCGTTTACCGCGTCATTGCCACGCACCTGGTCAAGAAAGCGGGCCATACCCACCAAGTGGCCAAGACGGGCGCGGTCACCCTGATCCAGCGTTTTGGATCGGCGCTCAATCTGAATGTTCACTTCCACATGCTGTTTCTCGACGGTGTGTATGTCGAGCAATCCCACGGCTCAGCGCGTTTCCGCTGGGTCAAGGCGCCGACCAGCCCAGAGCTCACCCAGCTGACGCACACCATCGCCCACCGGGTGGGTCGCTATCTGGAACGGCAAGGCCTGCTGGAACGGGATGTCGAAAACAGCTATCTGGCCTCGGATGCGGTGGATGACGACCCGATGACACCCCTGCTGGGGCACTCGATCACTTACCGTATCGCTGTCGGTTCACAGGCGGGGCGAAAGGTGTTCACTTTGCAAACTCTGCCGACCAGTGGTGATCCGTTCGGTGACGGGATTGGCAAGGTAGCCGGGTCCAGCCTGCACGCCGGCGTGGCGGCCAGGGCCGATGAACGCAAGAAGCTCGAACGGCTGTGCCGGTACATCAGCCGCCCGGCGGTATCCGAGAAGCGGCTGTCGTTAACACGAGGCGGCAACGTGCGCTACCAGCTCAAGACGCCGTACCGGGACGGCACCACGCACGTCATTTTCGAACCATTGGATTTCATTGCAAGGCTGGCCGCCCTGGTACCGAAGCCCAGAGTCAACCTAACCCGCTTCCACGGGGTGTTCGCACCCAACAGTCGGCACCGGGCGTTGGTCACGCCGGCAAAACGGGGCAGGGGCAACAAGGTCAGGGTGGCTGATGAACCGGCAACACCAGCACAACGGCGAGCGTCGATGACATGGGCGCAACGGCTCAAGCGTGTTTTCAATATCGACATCGAGACCTGCAGCGGCTGCGGCGGCGCCATGAAAGTCATCGCCTGCATTGAAGACCCTATAGTGATCAAGCAGATCCTTGATCACCTGAAGCACAAAGCCGAAACCAGCGGGACCAGGGCGTTACCCGAAAGCCGGGCGCCACCGGCTGAGCTGCTCCTGGGTCTGTTTGACTGACGAGCCTGAAGGCCAACGATACCAATCAAAATGCTGCGTTCACAGCGCCGCGGCAGGGATCCGCCGTGCTGGTTGTCGGAAAAGGAGCCGCTAGTGGGAAAGAGGAGGGTAAATTTTCAGCGTTGCTGGCTCCCCGTCAGCCGGATTGGGTTGCATCGCAGGGGTGTCGAAAGAGTCAACTGCGGTCCAAAGCTGTTGGACTTGGGTGAAAAGGGCGTTTATTCTTCCTATACGTTGTCGGCAGCGGGCCAAAAAGGAATACGTCCATGCCCATCGAGGTGAAACCGGCTGTGAGCGCGGGTTCAAGCATATAGCCCGACAGGCGCGTATCCTTGCCGATCACGACACGATGGCGGTGGTCACCGCGACGAAAGACACGGCCAGCCGCCATGCCGACGCGCAAGGCGGTTTCCGCCGTCATCGCGCCTTCGTTGGCTTTGCCACGAATACCGTCTGTGCCGAAATATTTGCGCACCATAAGGTCGATTATCCTGTCGTCGGGTCGCCCTCAAAGGGGACATGCCTGCTGAACCGCGAATATAGAGAAATATCCCGAATGTGCAGTTAACGAATTCTTGCGGTTTCTTTCAGCGCCGCCAATACCGCCAGCCCGTCGCGCAAGGGGCGCGGCTCGTGTGTGCGGATGAAGTCAGCTCCACCTGCGGCGGCGGCAAGCTCTGCAGCGAGTGTCGCGGCCCCGACATCCCCCGGACCACGGCCTGTGAGCGCGCGCAGAAAGGATTTGCGCGAAACAGACAGAAGCACCGGCAAATCGAAGCGCAGCCGCAATTCATCGAACCGCGCCAGCACCGAGAGCGAGGTTTCGGGAGCAGCCCCCAGAAAAAACCCCATGCCGGGATCAAGGACAAGGCGGTTGCGTTTGATACCGGCACCCGTCAGCGCCGCGATGCGCGCGTCAAAGAACGCCGCAATGTGATCCATGATGTCGCCAGCGGGTGCCTCGCGCCGATCTGCCTGCCCGTCTTGCACCGAATGCATAACGACGAGTTTGGCAGATGATTTCGCCAATTGCGGATAGAACGCAGCGTCTGGAAAACCGCGAATATCATTGAGATAGGCCACACCACGCGACAAGGCATAGGCTTGCGTCGCGGGTTGATAACTGTCGAGCGAGACGGGAATGCCATCTGCCTTGAGCGCGTCCAGCACCGGCGCGATACGCGCGATTTCTGTGTCGGACGAAACAGGCGCGGCGTCGGGATTGCTGGATGCCGGACCGAGGTCGATCACATCTGCCCCCTCGGCCATCAGCTTACGCGCCTGCGCAATGGCTGCGTCTGGCGCCAGATACCGGCCTCCATCGGAGAAACTGTCCGAGGTTATGTTGACGATGCCGAAAATGATGAGCGATTTATTCATGGGGGCTTCTATAATAATAATAATCGAGCATGAGTCTCATACGGATGCTCGGGTCGAAAGGGAATCCCCAGGCGAGTAACCTGTTTGCGGTGATCCATTAGCTGCAGGAGCAGAATAGCATACATCTGGAAGCAAAGCCAGGAAAGCGGCCTATGGAGCTGTGCGGCAGCGCTCAGTAGGCAATTTTTCAAAATATTGTTAAGCCTTTTCTGAGCATGGTATTTTTCATGGTATTACCAATTAGCAGGAAAATAAGCCATTGAATATAAAAGATAAAAATGTCTTGTTTACAATAGAGTGGGTATCGGAGACGAAGAAGGACAAGGTACATGCTGACCGATACCAAGCTGCGCAATCTCAAGCCCAGGGACAAACTCTACAAAGTGAATGACCGGGAAGGTCTCTATGTGGGGGTCGCCTCAGAAAACGGAATCTATGGTCACTCCCGTTTTTGCAACACCGATTTTGACGACAAGTTGGCTTGCTTGAATCTA
>NZ_JAOWGZ010000044.1:0-260 GCF_030332875.1 Citrobacter sp. Cpo045 | reverse complement strand
ACCGGGTCGCCCGCTTTCGCGTCTTCCCCGCGCACGTTTCCGGTAATCACCTGCTTCGCCGCCGACAGCTCAGTAAAGTTAAGGGTGTTATCGGCGGTGACATCATGAATATTGACGGTGTTATGCGCTTTAGTGTCCAGCACCACAGTACGGTGCGACAGCGCGGTCACTTCATTACCTACCGCATCGTGGCTGACCAGCGTCACCACCACCGCATTTTTACCTTCCTTCAGCGTGCCGACCGGCACCGCCACTTCGTA
>NZ_JAOWGZ010000043.1:0-229 GCF_030332875.1 Citrobacter sp. Cpo045 | reverse complement strand
GAAGAAGCCCGCAGCGATATTTTTGATTACATCGAAATGTTTTATAACAGTAAGCGTCGGCATGGTTCTAGCGATCAGATGTCACCGACAGAATATGAAAACCAGTATTATCAACGGCTCGGAAGTGTCTAGATTTTCCGTGGCGATTCATTCTTCTCGGCTGACTCAGTCATTTCATTTCTTCATGTTTGAGCCGATTTTTTCTCCCGTAAATGCCTTGAATCAGCCT
>NZ_JAOWGZ010000042.1:0-211 GCF_030332875.1 Citrobacter sp. Cpo045 | reverse complement strand
TATGGCGGGCGTCCTGCCCGCCACCCTCCGGGCCGTTGCTGCGCAACGTTCAAATCCGCTCCCGGCGGATTTGTCCTCCTCAGGAGAGCGCTCACCGGCAGACAACAGATAAAACAAAAGGCCCAGTCTTCCGACTGAGCCTTTCGCTTTTATTTGATGCCTGGCAGTTCCCTACTCTCGCATGGGGAGACCCCACACTACCATCGGCGCT
>NZ_JAOWGZ010000041.1:0-301 GCF_030332875.1 Citrobacter sp. Cpo045 | reverse complement strand
GAAGTGACCGCGCTGGCGCACCGTACCGTGGTGCTGGACACTAAAGCGCATAACACCGTCAATATTCATGATGTCACTGCCGATAACACCCTGAACTTTACTGAGCTGTCGGCGGCGAAGCAGGTGATTACCGGAAACGTTCGCGGGGAAGACGCGAAAGCGGGCGACCCGGTGCTGGTAGAGATTAACGGCCACCAGTATCACGGCCAGGTGATTGATACCGGGAAAAATACCCTCGGTTATCGCATCGAGGTGGATTCGAGCGCGTTCTCTGACAACGTCGGTCATGTGCTGAAAGAGG
>NZ_JAOWGZ010000040.1:0-4126 GCF_030332875.1 Citrobacter sp. Cpo045 | reverse complement strand
AAAATCGGCCCAGATCCGCGAAATTTTAATCAGCGAGTCAGCTTGGGAAGAAATGACCTGCTTATTCGCACCTTCCCTAGTTCGATGATAGAATCAATCAAAAGGTTGTGGAATGGTTGTTTGCTGGAAGATCGGTTTAAGTTATTTGTATTTGTGGCTATTTCGATACTTTATTTCGCGACGTTCGTGATGATACCGATTCTAGCCTATTTCATCTTTATTTTAGTAAAGAGTTCAAGATCATTAAGTGATTATTGACATAAATATTATGCACTAAATCGCAATTTGCCGTATTGCTGCCAAAAGGAGGAAGTATGTTCGATTTTTCTTCATCGAAGCCAACTGTATTGGTTATCGACGATACTCCAGAAAACCTCACGCTGATGTATCAGCTACTTAAAGATGATTATAAGGTAAAAGGGGCAAACGGCGGTGAGCGCGGGCTTACACTTGCCGAAACTGCTAATCCAGATTTGATCTTGCTCGATATCATGATGCCGGAAATAGATGGTTATCAAGTATGCCAGCAGCTTAAATCAAACCCAGCAACCAGTGATATCCCGATAATATTCCTCACAGCTAAAGCTGAAAGAATCGATGAACATAAAGGGCTAAAATTGGGTGCCGTTGACTACATAACCAAACCAATTAACCCAGAGGTCGTGAAGGCACGTGTTAAAACACATGTATCTCTCAAAGTGGCTTCCGATATCTTAAAAGACAAGAATCAAGTGCTAGAGCAAGAGGTCGAAAGACGAACCAACGAAGCTTTGCGGCAAAAAGAAGAGCTTCACGCAATTCAAGATGTTTCCATTTATGCCATGATTTCGTTAGCCGAATCCCGCGATAACGAAACGGGTAACCACATTAAACGTACCCAAGCTTACATAAAACGTTTAGCAGAGCAATTACGCCAAAACTCGCGTTATGTTTCAGAACTGACCGATGACTTTATTGCCCTGTTATATAAATCAGCGCCTCTGCACGATATCGGGAAAATAGGCATTCCAGACAACATCTTGCGGAAAGAAGGCTCCCTGACCGACGATGAATTTCGAGTGATGAAAACTCATACCACCATCGGTTATGAAGCGATTAAAAATGCTGAGAAAGTATGCGGCCAGCCTATGAAGTTCTTGATTGTCGCAAAAGAGATCGCCTACTCACATCACGAACGCTGGGATGGTGAAGGATACCCATTAGGTCTTGCTGGAGAGCAAATTCCGTTGTCCGCCCGACTCATGGCTATAGCAGACGTCTATGATGCGCTCATCAGCAAGCGAGTTTATAAACCTGCGTTTTCACATTCAGACGCAGTAAATATCATTGTGTCAGGCAAAGGCACTCAATTTGACCCTACTATCATCGATGCCTTCGCTGAAATTACAGATGAACTCGATGCCATTGCTCAAGAATACACTAACTAGATAAGACAAGTACTTATAGCCGTTTCTGAGACAAACATGAAAGACAAGAAAATCACCACACAATCGTGGGTGTGGCGTTCAATGGTCAAAACCGGAATCATTCCCCTCATTCTGGTGGAATCGGTTCTTATTGCCGTTTACCTAATAAGTAACCGTTTTATCAGTTCCGACAACATGGAATACATTTACACAAAAGTAAATGAAGAGTTGAAGATCTCATCGGAGAGAGAAGCAGCAATCATTAGAGAGAAGCTGCTCTCAATAGAAACCTTAACGGCCGTATACCAAAACGAAACAGAACGTGTTTTATCAGAAGAACACACCATTGACCGATCTGAAAAAGATAACCTTGCCGTGAGCGAAGATGGCGTCTTGTATTCTAAACAAGATTTAGGGGGCTCGGCTTCTTTCTACTCTGGTCTTACCGCCGAAAAAGATTGGGAGAAGGTGTATAAACTCGCTCACCTTGACCCACTGATGAAACAAATCAAAAATAATAGCGATTTGGTTGCGTCGATTTACTTTAATACCTGGGATTCATACAACCGAATCTACCCGTGGTTCAACACCGTCGCTCAGTACCCTCCCAAAATGGACATTCCGGAGTACAACTTTTACTACCTGGCAAACGCTGAAAACAATCCTGACCAGAAGACAATTTGGACAGATGTTTACATTGATCCTGCGGGCCACGGCTGGATGGCATCGGTTATCGCGCCGGTCTACAACCAAGGTTTTCTCGAGGGTGTTGTCGGGCTTGATATCAAAGTCAGTGACATTATAGAAAGCATTCAAAATCTAGCCATTCCTTGGGGCGGCTACGCTGTTTTAGTGAGTAGTAACGGCACAATTATGGCTTTGCCACCACAAGGAGAACACGATTTTGGCTTGAAAGAACTCACTAAGCACAGCTACCAGCAAGCAATCACCAAAGAGATTTTTAAGCCTGAGGCATTTAACCTGTATAAACGTGATGGCACCGCTGACTTGAGCATGCGTTTACTCAAGAACACCAATGGGGTTATGCAGCTCAAACTGAATGGTGAAAATAAACTGCTATCATGGTCGACCATACCAGAAACTCAGTGGCGCTTACTGATGATTGTTGGTGAGAAGGAAATGTATGCGACTTCTCATGCGCTAGAACAAAAATACCAAAAAATTGGTTACATTCTGATCTTCTGTTTAGTGGTATTCTACATCTTGTTCTTTATCCTCATCTGGCGTTCGTCCAAGAAGACGAGTGAATTTATTGCTAAGCCATTAACTCAGTTCCAGAGCATGGTCAATCGAGTCGGGCTGGGTGATTTTAACTTAGCTCATGAAGGCTTCCGTTTAAAAGAGCTCAACGAAACAGCAAACGCGATCATCAACATGGGTGGCAAGTTGGATAGGCTTACCTCCGAACTGAATGAGGCAAAATTATCGGCTGAACATGCTAACCTAACCAAGAGCAAGTTTATTTCAAATGTCAGCCATGAAATACGTACGCCGTTGAATTCGATTCTCGGGTTATCTTACATACTGTTAAATTCAGACCTCACGTCTGAGCAGAAAAATAACCTGTTGAAAATCGATAGATCAGGCAAGCATTTGCTGACACTGATTAACAACATTCTGGACCTTTCTAAACTTGAAGCAAATAAGGTTGATATTGAGAAGGCACCATTCGATATTCGAGCGACAATTCAGGATGTGTACGACATTTTTGAGCACCAATCCAGAAAAAACGATGTTCATCTTATGACTGAAGTTGATCAGTCCATTCCTCAGGTCGTTGGCGATCAACTTCGTATTAAGCAAATCCTCCTGAACTATGTGAGTAACGCCATCAAGTTTTCTAGAGGAGGAGATGTAACCATCGCAGTCAGTGTCGTGCAAAGAAGCGAAAAACATATTGACCTGCTATTTAGTGTCATGGATACGGGGATTGGTTTGTCTGAACACGACCAGACCGTCGTATTTGACAGCTATCAGCAGGTAGACGCCTCAACGACCCGAAAATACGGAGGTACTGGCCTTGGCCTTGCGATTTCTAAGCGCATTACAGAGTTAATGGGCGGTCATGTTGGTGTCGACAGTGAGCTAGATAAAGGAAGCAATTTCTGGTTTACCATCAAACTCGATATTGACCACTTCGGAGTATCAGTAATTCCTAAGTACAAAGACCTTCCAGAATCTGCGCTCGTTGATACCACTCATCTTCAACACGAGTGTGATATCAAATCAGTCGAGGAGTTTGAGTCTAAAGTGAGCCACCTGACAGCATTGCTAGAAGAGTGCGACTTAGAGTCTGAATTTTATTATTCCAAGTATAAGTCCTGTTTTGAAAAGCTTAATCCGGAACTGAGCTACGCTCTGTCTGAAGCAGTATCAAGTTATCATTTTGATGATGCTCTGGAGCTAATGGTTCAAATCAAAGTCGAGTTAAGTCAATTCAAAGAGACCGTTGTGGATGAGTTACTTTGAGACTGTAATTTAAATTGTGTATCTGCCTGTTTTTGATATGTTCATTCCAACAACGGAGACAGGCAAATTATGGACGAAAAGAAACTCAAAGCGCTGGCGGCTGAACTGGCTAAGGGCCTTAAAACCGAAGCCGATCTTAACCAGTTTTCTCGGCACTGTTGCAAATAGTCGGTGGTGATAAACTTATCATCCCCTTTTGCTGATGGAGCTGCACATGAACCCATTCAAAG
>NZ_JAOWGZ010000039.1:0-307 GCF_030332875.1 Citrobacter sp. Cpo045 | reverse complement strand
AATTTGGAGCGGGAAACGAGACTCGAACTCGCGACCCCGACCTTGGCAAGGTCGTGCTCTACCAACTGAGCTATTCCCGCTTAATCTTCGTCTTTCGAACCACTACTGCGTTGGCTGCCTTCATTCGCCTGAGTCACTTACTTCAGTAAGCTCCTAAGGACTCATTCAGTTGCCGCCTTGTCGCAATTCGAAATCCTGCGATTTGGTGGTCTGTGCTTAACAAGCACTTTCAAATTTTGGAGCGGGAAACGAGACTCGAACTCGCGACCCCGACCTTGGCAAGGTCGTGCTCTACCAACTGAGCTAT
>NZ_JAOWGZ010000004.1:0-545 GCF_030332875.1 Citrobacter sp. Cpo045 | reverse complement strand
TGAGCCTTTCCGTTTTACAGGTTCCTCAACAGGCCGGTGGGCCGTTAGTATCATCAATATCAGTATTCGCAAAACCAGATGAATGATTGTTTAAACTGGTGTATTTCTGCCTTTATGCTTCGTAAGTTTGCTGTCGCGCCGTCAGTGCCCAGGCTATTCTGGCCAGCTTGTTTGCCAGAGCACAGGTGACGACAAAGTTGCTTTTCCGACACAACAACTCCCTGACCCAGTCGGCCAACTTGCCAGACTGGTGTTCCAGTTTTTGTATGAATACCCTGGCACACTGAACCAACAAAGTTCGGATCTTTTTGTTGCCCCGCTTGCTAATCCCTAACAATGTCGTCCGACCTCCCGTGCTGTACTGTCGGGGTACCAGCCCTGTTGCCGCCGCAAAGTCACGGCTGCTGGCGTACTGCTTCCCGTCGCCAATCTCAGTTGAAATAGTACTGGCAGTCAGCGTTCCAACGCAGGGAATACTCAGCAAGCGCTGTCCAACCTCATCTTCGTCCAACTTTCGTTTCAACTGAGATTCCAGATCTTTAATC
>NZ_JAOWGZ010000038.1:0-231 GCF_030332875.1 Citrobacter sp. Cpo045 | reverse complement strand
CGGGAAAAATACCCTCGGTTATCGCATCGAGGTGGATTCGAGCGCGTTCTCTGACAACGTCGGTCATGTGCTGAAAGAGGTGACGGTCCATGTCAGCGTCACGTCTCACGATACGGCGGGCAATCTGGCGATTGCCACCAGCAGCCATGATGTGCATATCGACAACTTCGCGGAAAACACGGTACATATCGACACCGTCGCGAACGACAATGTGGTCAACGCCATTGAAAA
>NZ_JAOWGZ010000037.1:0-6004 GCF_030332875.1 Citrobacter sp. Cpo045 | reverse complement strand
ACAGCTGATAGAAACAGAAGCCACTGGAGCACCTCAAAAACACCATCATACACTAAATCAGTAAGTTGGCAGCATCACCCGCGCAATAAAGTCAATCAATCACTCAATTATAAACTAACTCCCAGGTCGCCCAGCTGGTCAACGGACCGCTGGTCGCTTTTTCCGGCGCTGGCGTAACGTAGCCAATGTAATAAGTAAATATCCCGCCATCCACCGCCTTTTCGACCAGAGGCACCCGGTTTTGCTGCGGGTCAGCCGGGACAATTTTATTGCTCTTGTCCAGAGTATTATTGTCGTTAGTCGACAGCGCCAGGAAAATATGGCTGGCCCCATCCGCGCGCGTATTCGCCAGATAACCAGCGTTTTCATTGCTGACGGAATTAACCATAAACCCATCAATCCAGCGCACATTCACCATCCGAACTTCATCTTTATCCGCCGCGCCGCCATCATGACGAAGCTGGCAGTTTGAGAGTTCCAGCGTGAAAGGCTGTGGTTTCATAAATGCCCCCGCCCCGCGATCGTGTACTTCTGCCAGGCTGACCGGCGCCAGCCAGACGCTTCCACTCCCTGCATTATTGCCGCCGTTAAGCGCCACGCTACAGGAGATGTCGGTCACCCGTCCGGCAAAATCAACCCGCCCACGATCGTAATTCGTCTCGAATCCCCACGCCGAGGAGGCAATAAGCGTCCCGCTTATCAGGGCCAACTGAATGAGTCGTGTGCTATTTTTATACTTTGCTGAATCACTCATACCCGCCTCCCGCATTAATCGTACGTCAGGTTAAAGACCAGGTGCGACTCCACTTCACCGGTACTGGTAGTCGGCGCATATTGATAGAAGCGCGCATGGAGAGGCAGGGTGATATAACGAGTTTCCTGGTTTTGTAATGTACCAATATTATATTTTTTGTTGAATTCCAGAGGAGTGTTGTCCTTTATAACCTGCACACCAACGCCCTTAGCAGCAGAATTTCCTGTCTTTTCGTTTAGTAGAACACCTTGATTCGCTGATGTATTTGTAGCTAATGTTCCAGAAAATGAGGTGTTAATATTTGCATAACCACTGACACTGACTCCCCCACTACACTCCAGTTTAATATCAAATGGTGTACCGCCAGCCCAGGTCCCCACCCCTTTTAAATCAGCTCGTTTAATCGTGCCTATATCGACATTCATATTTTTGCCACCTAAAATGGTACAAGAAGGTGAAACAATTGTAATGGCATCAGCATTAAGGCTGGTTTTAAGGATTGTAAATTCTGGTCCGTACTCTGTATACGGCCCACTGGCTATGGTTCCACTCCCTGTTGTGGTACTGGTCTTAATTATATCTAATGTGAATGTTGAACCTGCGAGTATAAAGGAGGAACCTGTCGTGGTATAACTATCAGGGTAGATCATACTGATCTCCCCTTTACGTGAGAAACGTAAACCAATTCCAGGAATTGCAGTTGAATAGACTTTATTGGCCCCCTGAACCAAACCAGCAGCAACAATTTTCGCATCTAATTTCAGAGTAGTAATTCTATCACATTTAACATAAATCGTATTATCATCCGGCATTGGCCATGTTTTAGTTGCAATGACACTCCCTACTGGTAAGTCCGGGCTAACAACCACGCGCCCCATATCCATATTAATTTCATAGGCACTATTAGGTTGCCAACATGATGCCCATGCTGACGTTGTCCCCAGCGCCATTAAGCCAATAAAAAGCGTCAGTTTTTTCATTAGCGACATAGCGTTTCCTTTGTTTTTTCCTGACTTAATTCCACCGAGCACTGTCCGCCGCTCCACTTAACCGTGGCCTTCGGCGCGCTGGCGTCGCTGATAAACATCATGCTGCCCTGCCCCACCACGCCGATCTCTTTCCCGGACGGACCGAATATCGTGGCGGCAAACGGTAACGGCAGGCCATTAGCCTGGCGCGCCCGCAGAGTGATGTTGTTCTGCAGCGTGGTATCGAAGGAGACCTTGACCACGCTCCCTTCCCACGGCACCACCTGCGCCACGGTACTGCCGAAGGCGACATCGTCATTGCTGCCTTTCGGGTCAATTTCAACGGAATTTATCCGGTAAGGCCGCAGATACGGCAGAATGGCGTAGCCGTTGCTGTCGATGCGGGTACCCGGCGAACCGGGCAACATCGCGCCCGCGGCATCTTTCGCCTCGATCAGCGCCATAGTAGTGCCGGTTTCCGGCGAGAATACGACGCCGTGCTGATGCGCGATTAGCGTCCCGCTGGCGCCCACGCCGCTCTGGCGATAGCCTTCGCCCTGGCTATAGCTGCCGTTCAGCGTCGTCCACGGGGTACGGTAACTGCCGTTCAGCGCCACATCGTGCTGGCCGCCAGTGGCGGTGGTCGTCGACACGCCGTAGTTAAGGTTGTTTTCGCTATCCAGCGAACCGTTGACGCCAATCTGCGAGCTGGCGAAACGCGAATTGTTAAACGCGGTATTCGATGTCAGGTTAGCGGTGCGGTTTTCACCGAACCACAGCGGGTAGCTAAAGTTGAGAGACACGCGATCGTCGCGGCGGTGGCCGGAACTATCCGGGGTATAGACGCGCTGGGCGCTGACCGACCACGAAAGCCGACCGTACATGTTGTTGTAACTAAACTGATACTGCTTTTCCGTCCCCGAACGGTTCCAGTAATCCGCCACCCGACCGCTCAGATAAAAACCGCCCCAGCCGTCCGGCAGGTTCTGGTTGACGGTAAAGGTCATCCCGTTTTTCTGGCGCCACACGGTGTAGTTGCTGTTGTAGTTCTTCTCCTGATCGACGGCGTAGAGGGCGTCGTTCAGGTTGTAGTAGCCTTTGGTGGAGTAGCGATACGCCGCCAGCACGATGCTGGTCTGGGTTTCGGTAAACATGCGGTTAAAGGTGGCGCGATAGCTTTGACCGTGCTCGTCAAGGGTATCGCTCTTCAGCCGCGAGTGAGTCACGTCGAAGGAGAGCGCGCCGATGCCGGTGTTCATCCCGGTCCCCAGCAGGAACGCCTGATAGTCATCAAATCCGGTGACGCCGGTATAGCCGGTAAACAGGTTATTTAAACCATGCTGCCAGGTTCCCTGGTAGAGCATCGGTTTATTACGCAGCGAACTATCGTCGACTTTACCGGCGGAGAGCGCGTAGCGGGTCATCCCCGGACGCAGCAGCTGCGCTACCGAGGCGTAAGGTACGCTGAATACCTCGACCGAACCATCGCCCTCTTTAACCGACACTTCAAGGTCGCTACCGTAGCCGGAAGGATAGACATCCTGCAGGGTAAACGGCCCCGGCGGCACCGTGGTCTGATAGATAATATTGCTGCCCTGGCGCACCGTCACCAGGGCGTTGCTTTGCGCCACGCCGCGAATTTCAGGGGCGTAGGAGCGCATGCCGTCGGGAAACATATTGTCATCGGTCGCCAGGTTAACCCCGCGCAGGCCGATGGTGTCAAAGAACTCGCCGTTGGTAAAAATCTGCCCGCCGCTGACTATCGAGTTAATCTGCGGAATCGGCCGCTGCAGATAGGTCTGGTTGCTGTTCCAGTGCGCTTTCCCCTGCTGCTGCTGCCAGTTCAGGTTACCGATATGCTTGAGCAGCCAGCCGTCCCACGACAGGCCCGCGTTAACGCCAAGATACGCGCTGCTGTTATCGGAACCGTTGGCCGAGGAGATATGGCTGTTCCAGGCGTTGGCCATCCAGCCTAAATTCAGCGCCGCAACGCCTTTATCCCAGAATTGCGGGCTGACAAAGTTTTTCAGGCGCTGATCTTCGTAGATTTGCGGTACGGCAATATCCAGTCTCAGGGAGGACTGAATCAGCGTGTCTTTGACGTTATCTTCGTGACGCCACTCCTGCAGGCGTCCGCAGAAGCCCTCTTTTTCGCTGAGCTGCGGATTTAATTTTTCCGGCGAAATCCCATACTGCATCAGCATCGCTTTGGTATAGCAGACGCCCATTTTGCCGTCTTTACCGGCGGTGATTTTCAGGTCGTAGCGCCCTTTCCATTCGCCGTTGGTATAGACATCAAGGGAGTAGACGCCCTCGCTGATAGCGCTGGTCGAGAAGCGCGACAGGTCGACCTTTTCGCGACTGCCGACGATAAAACCATCGTTAAATTGATAGATCGTTCCCGGGTTTTCCTGTCCGCTGGAAAATGGCGGAAAGCAGCACAGCGCGATGGCGATCGCGGTGCTTAATCTTCCCGGGCAGAATGACCTCTGCTTCATTAGCTTTTCCCTTATTTAACGGCCACTTTCACTGCGACATCGGCGCCATAGTCATTAATGTTGTTAACGGTCAGGGTTTCGCCGCGGTTGACGGCGGAGGAGAGCGCCACCGTCTGGCTGGACTGCGGCGCCAGCATCACGGTTTTACTGTTCAGGGCTTTACCGCCGTCGCGGGAAATACGGCTGACGGTAATGTAGAACGGCGTCGGGTTGTTGATGGCGAGACTACTGCCGCTGGCGGTCAGGGTCAGCTTCTCGGCCGCCGCATCGCGGTTGCCCAGTCCGGCAGGACGATAAATAAATTTAAAGCGCGAACGGATCGCCAGCTGCAGCACGTTCTGGCCTTCATTTTTCTGATTGGCCACCACCGGCGGAATTTCCAGCAGATTCAGCCACCACAGCGTCTCTTTATCTTTCGCCAGACCGGCGCTGCTACCGAGCTTAATACGCAGCGTCTGGCCGCTCTTGGCGTCAACGCGCGAAATCGGCGGGGTGATAATAAACGGGGTGGTAATGGTATCCGGTGTGGCATCGGCATCGCCGTTATCCAGCCAGGCCTGCGCCAGCGCCGGACGGTCGGCGTTATTTGAAAGCTGTACCGTTATTTCTTTTTCATTTCCTGGATAAATAAAGCGGGTACCGTTAACAATAATATTGTTGGCATGGGCCGCAAAACTAAAAATGAAAAAGAAAAAAAGGGCAATACGCTTCATGCTGACCTCAGAATAAAAATACAAGCGGCGGACATTGCCGCTTTATTATTGTTATTAACTGCCCCATCGCGGGGCAGTTTTATTTTCTGACGGAATTACTGGTAAGTAATTTCGTAAGTCGCGTAGCTGTTAACCACACCGGTGGTTACCTTGGTCGGCGCGCTGGTGGCGTAGCCTACGTAGTAGGTGAAACGCGCGCCATCAGCTACAGCGGAAGCGTCGCCTGTCGCTTTCGGCTGAGTGCTGCCACCCGGGATGATTTTGTTGGTCAGCGCGGTAGCGTTGTCAGTAGACAGCACCAGCTGGATGTTCTGAGCACCGGAAGCTTCGGTGTTCGCCAGGTAGCCCTGTTGTTTGCCGGTTGCGCCAGCCAGCAGGTTACCGCCGGTCCAGTTCACGCTTACGCCATCCTGTTTAGTGTCATCAGCAGCCTGGCAGTTAGAGACGTCAATGGTGAAAGATTTCGGTTTCAGGTAAGTATCCGCTTCTGCCGCTTTAACTTCAGTCAGGGTTACCGGAGACAGGTAAACGTTCGCATCGCTGCCCTGGCCGTTAACGGAAACAGTACAGGATACATCGGTAACTTTACCGAAGAAATTAACCTGGCCGCCGCCAACAGTGGTATCAGCTGCATGGGCAGCAGTCATGCCAAAAAACGCGGTTGCCATTGCTGCAGAGAGAAGAACCTTTTTCATTGTCATTTCCTTGTCAGAGTGAATTGCGAATCAATGAGCACACTGTGAATTCGCATAGAACCAGAAACATCAGGCGATGCTGATTTATGCCACTGCTATACCGAATCAACTTGAAGATGCAGGCTTGAGAACCTGAAAATTATCATTAATTCGAGATGCCAAAGAGCCTGCGATCTCTGGAAGAGTCACAGTAAAAAATTGGTCTATTGCCGCCTTGAAGTGAATCGCCACGGATAATCTAGACACTTCCGAGCCGTTGATAATACTGGTTTTCATATTCTGTCGGTGACATCTGTTCGCTAGAACCATGCCGACGCTTACTGTTATAAAACATTTCGATGTAATCAAAAATATCGCTGCGGGCTTCTTCCCGCGT
>NZ_JAOWGZ010000036.1:0-121833 GCF_030332875.1 Citrobacter sp. Cpo045 | reverse complement strand
TGACCCGGCGGCTTGTAATCCGTTGTTCCGTGTCAGTGGAGGCGCATTATAGGGAGTTATTTCAGGCTGACAAGGGGAAAATTAAAATAATCTTCCGAGTGCGTGTTTTTTCATCAAAACCACTTAAACTGACAGTTTTTCGAGCGTTTTAAAGCCATAGCGCTGTAGCACAGGCAATAATTGTTCGGCTTCTGTCGTCATTGCCATACAAAATGCAACGTTCTCATCGGTTGATTTCGCATCTGGTGCTTCATGCTCTAACAACCAGGCCGTGCGGCGCGCTATCGCGGCACCAGAATCCACCAGTCTCGTCCCCTCGGGCAGGACCTGCAGAAGCTCTTCCTGTAATAGAGGGAAATGAGTGCAACCGAGCACTACTGTGTCAGGTGGTTCAGACATCCGCAGCCACGGACGCAGAATACGCCGCAGCTCTTCCAGATAAACTGTTTCACCGTGCAGCTTCGCTTCCGCCAGTTCCACCAGCTCAGCAGAACCCAACATTGCAATTTGGCATTCGTTAGCGAATCGCGCAATCAGCTCATGGGTATACGAGCGCTTCACCGTTGCACGTGTAGCCAGTAGCCCCACAACACCGTTCGCCGTGAGTCGCGCTGCCGGTTTAATCGCAGGCACCACGCCCACAACCGGGAAAGCAAATTTCTCACGTAACGCAGGGAGCGACACCGTGCTTGCTGTATTACACGCGATGACCGCAAGAGAGAGGGGATAGCGCTGCTGGACCGCAGTCACAATCTCAACAACACGCTCGACGATAAACTCCTCGCTCTTCTCTCCATAAGGAAAGGCGACGTTGTCGAAAGCGTAGATATAGTGGAGATCCGGCAAAAGACGCCGGATCTCATCATAGACCGACAACCCACCGACGCCGGAATCAAACACCAGCACGGTGGGACGGGGATCAGAAGGTGTAGCTGCCAGACAAGGTGTATTCCCGTCCTGCAGTTGCGTAGCCATAAACTGTCTCGTAATCTTTATCGAACAGGTTGGCGATTTTACCACGAACTGTCAGCTGTGAGGTGATTGGATATGACACGGCAAGATCCCACAGGCTGACCCCGCCCATTTTTACAGGCTGATTGGTGGCAAAGTCTTTGTCGTATCGCGTTCCTAAATACTGATACGTTAAACCCCAGTCAAAATCATACACCTGCCAGTCAAGCTGGTACTTCACCTGCTGTTTTGAACGACGCGCAAGCGGCTTGTCGGTAATCTCATTGCGTGCATCAACGTAATCGTAGCTCAGAGTGTGTGCCAATGGCCCAGTATCGAAGTTCGCAGTAGCCTCAACACCTTTAATACGTACCTTGCCTTCGTTATAGTATTTTTTGATGTGGGGGTTGTAATCGATCATGTCATCAATATCGTTGCGATATCCTGACAAACGCCAATTCACATCCGCCGTTAGCCCTTCAAATGCCCCTTCCCACTGCTTGCTCTCTTCAGGATCTAAGTTGGAATTCCCGTACATTCCATAAAGTTGTCCCAGATTAGGTGCCTTATAAGAAGTACCGTAGGACGCAATAAAGCGATAGCCTTCAATAAACTCCCATCCGGCGCTGGTTTGCCATGTGCCATGACGGCCAAATTGGGAATTGTCATCACTACGCGCTGCACCTTCGAAGGTGAAATCACCCAGTTGCTGTAATCCCGTCAAATAGAGACCGGTATTACGCTGGTCGTAACCGTCCGTAACATACCCGGTGCCTGGCTCCGTAGTTTGCTTTTGCCAGTCGACGCCTGCTCCTACGTTACCGTGGCCAAGCACCATACTGTTGGACCACTGAATATTATATTGCTTCATGTCATCCAGCGTGGCCGAGGAGTCATAGCGACCATAATCCGGATCATAGTTGTAGTCTTTGCTATGGCTAAAGCTTGAAACCAGTTGCGACTGGATCAGCTCACTATTGAAGCGTAGCCCGGCATCCCAGCTTTGGCTGTAGAGTTGTCGAGTATCGACTAACGGTGATCCTGGATGATAATACGCGTCATAATCTGTAAGATTATCATAGCCATAGCCGCGAACAAACCCGCTCCATGTATCGGAAAAGTTGTGTTCCAGCGCGCCATACAGCGTCTTACTTAAGAAGCCATCTTTGTCGGGTTGCGCCTGAGACCCCGTATTACCATAAGCAACGACATCAAAGCCTTTGGTATACGCATAGTCTCCCATCAACGTGACGCGCGTATTTTCACCTAGCTGTTGTTGGGTTGAAACATCGTAATTCTGATACCCATTACTTCCCACTCCGGCTGTCAGTTCCGTCCCCGGCTTTTCACGCGTGGTAATAATATTCACCACGCCGCCAATCGCATCGGAGCCATAAACCGCCGAACGCGGCCCACGAATGTATTCAATACGTTGTACTAACGAGACTGGGAACTGGCTGAGGTCGGCCGCGCCGCTAACCCCTGCCAGGTTCAGGCGTACGCCATCAACCAGCACCAGAACATGGCTGGCGTTTGTACCACGAATAGAAATAGACGAGTTTTGCCCCATTCCCCCGTATTGGGCGATATCTACACCAGGCAGGCGGCGAAGCACATCATTGACGGAAGTGGATTGCCAGCGATCGATATCCTGGCGAGTAACAACGGTGATAGGAGCAAGTACTGCACTACGAGGCTGCTGAAAACGGTTGGCAGTAACAACGAGAGTATCTGGGCTAGTATCCTGTGCCCAACCAGAAAATGCCGTGACGGAAAGTGCCGTGCACAGCAACGATTTTTTAATCATTGTAAAGCATCCACAATATAAGAAGGATGCCGCAGGTCCCACCGATAGTACGCGATGATGAAAGCCAGATGCGACGTTAGCCGGCAGGTCTTCGGGCTTGGAGGCAACTTAAAGAGACGATGACTTCCCACGGCATGCCGCAGTGTCTGCACCAGGTGCGCTCATCCCCTACCTTCCTTACCGCTGCGCGTCAGCTCCAGATTCACACTGGATTCCCTTTTAACTCACAGGACCGGAAAACGGATGCTACAGTTTGTTACAACCCACTGTCCAGACTGCGTATCACAATATCGGAAATCATCAATGACTGGACATCTGATGAGCAATCCCTACAATCCCCGCGTACTTTTATTTTTCAGGACGCATCATGACCCCCGAACACCTTCCGACAGAACAGTACGACGCACAGTTAACTGAAAAAGTGGTGCGTCTGCAGAGCTTAATGACGCCATTTTATGCACAGGCTCCGGAAGTGTTTCGCTCACCGGTCAGCCACTACCGTATGCGCGCGGAATTCCGTTTGTGGCATGACGGTGATGATCTGTACCACATCATGTTCGACAGCCAGACCAAAAACCGTATCCGTGTCGACAGCTTCCCGGCGGCCAGTGAGCTTATCAACACGCTGATGACGGCAATGATCGAAGGCGTTCGCAACAACCACGTCCTGCGTCACAAACTGTTTCAGATTGATTACCTCACAACCCTGAGCGATCAGGCGGTGGTATCGATGCTGTACCATAAAAAGCTGGATGATGAATGGCGTCAGGAAGCTGAAGCGCTGCGGGATGCGCTGCGGGCGAAAAACCTGAATGTGCATCTGATTGGCCGGGCAACCAAAACCAAAATCGAGCTGGATCAGGACTACATTGACGAACGCCTGCCGGTTGCGGGTAAAGAGATTATCTATCGCCAGGTTGAGAACAGCTTCACCCAGCCGAACGCCGCCATGAATATTCAGATGTTGGAGTGGGCGATTGATGCCACCAGGGGCTCAAAAGGCGACCTGCTGGAGCTGTATTGCGGCAATGGCAATTTCTCGTTAGCCCTGGCACAAAACTTCAACCGCGTACTGGCAACGGAAATCGCCAAGCCGTCCGTTGCTGCTGCACAGTACAACATTGCGGCTAACCAGATTGAAAACGTACAAATAATCCGCATGGCGGCCGAAGAGTTTACTCAGGCGATGAACGGCGTTCGCGAGTTCAACCGTTTGCAGGGAATCGATCTGAAGAGTTACCAGTGTGAAACTATCTTCGTTGACCCACCGCGCAGCGGTCTGGACAGCGAAACGGAGAAAATGGTGCAGGCGTATCCGCGCATTCTGTACATCTCCTGCAATCCGGAGACGCTGTGTAAAAACCTGGAAACGTTAAGCCAGACGCACAATGTTTCACGTCTGGCGCTATTCGATCAGTTCCCGTATACGCACCATATGGAGTGCGGCGTACTGTTAACCAAGAAGTAAGACAGAATGTAGGCTGGATAAGCACTACCTGTTCAGATTGCCGGATAGCGGCTTTGCCTTATCCGGCCTACAGTTACAACTGTTACTCTGCTATTTCCTGCTTACGGTTACGCACTTTAAAGCCGATCCAGAACACCAGAATCACCGACAGTACCGCTGGGAAGAAATTAGAACCAATATCCGGATATTCAGCGCGTACTACGGTGCTGTACAACAGAACGCCGAGGATAAAGCAGGCGGCAGCCAGGCCCGGCAATCCCACAGGCATGGTGCGGTTCTGATAGCGTTGATGCAGACAATACACCGTCAGCACCAGCGAAATGATCGGGAATACTGAGAATGGCACAATGGAGCTAAACAGCGCCGCAAATGTACCATTGATCGATAAGCCAGCAACCAGCGCCAGCAGCAGCGTACCTTTATCTTGACCTGACTGTTTCATTGCTTGTCCTTCTCGTTACTCGGAGTGGTGCGTCATCTTCTCTTGTTCACGGCGGTACCAATAAAATGCGCCTTTCGCGATCATGCGTAGTTGCAATACCAGCCGCTCTTCCAGCTGTCGGCGCTGTTCAGCGCCAACATCCAGTGCTTCTGCCCCGGCGCTGAACACAATGGTTACCATGGCTTCGGCTTGTGCTTCAGTAAACGCACGAGGCATATGGTTTTCGAGTTCCAGATAGTCCGCAAGTTCCGCGATGAAGTGCTGAATTTCACGAGCGACCGCTGCACGAAACGCTGCGGATGTCCCCGAACGCTCGCGCAATAATAAACGGAAGGCGTTGGGATTGTTGCCGATGAACTCCATAAATGTTGAGACCGAGGTGCGGATCACACTCCCGCCCTTCGCGATACGCTGGCGCGCCTGGCGCATCAACTGACGCAGCATCAGACCGCTCTCGTCCACCATCGTCAGGCCGAGTTCATCCACATCGCGGAAATGGCGATAAAACGAGGTTGGCGCAATGCCCGCTTCACGAGCAACTTCGCGTAAACTGAGGCTGGCAAAACTACGCTCAGCGCTGAGTTGACTAAATGCGGCTTCTACCAGCGAACGCCGGGTTTTCTCTTTTTGTTGCGCTCTAACGCCCATCACGATGTCTGAATCCTTCCACATACCTTGCTGGCACTATACCAGAGATTAGGCGGTTGGCATGGCTTTGTGAATGATTGTTTACGCGCAGTTTGTGCTTCGACTTCGCAAAAAAGCACAACGATAATTGGGTTATCTCAACAACGATGTTACTATTCTGTTGCTTTTATGTATAAGAACAGGTAAGCCTGACCATGTCACATTCTTACGATTACGATGCAATAGTAATAGGTTCCGGTCCCGGCGGCGAAGGCGCGGCAATGGGTCTGGTTAAGCAAGGAGCGCGCGTCGCGGTAATTGAGCGCTATCATAACGTCGGCGGAGGTTGTACCCACTGGGGCACCATCCCGTCGAAAGCTCTCCGCCACGCCGTCAGCCGCATTATTGAATTCAATCAGAACCCACTGTACAGCGACCACTCCCGACTCCTTCGTTCTTCTTTCGCCGATATTCTCAACCACGCTGATAACGTTATTAATCAGCAAACGCGTATGCGGCAAGGATTTTACGAGCGCAACCACTGCGAAATTTTGCAGGGAAATGCTCGTTTTGTTGATGAACACACGATCGCCCTGGAATGTCACGACGGTACGGTGGAAACGCTGACTGCGGATAAGTTTGTTATTGCCTGCGGTTCGCGTCCTTATCGCCCTGTTGATGTCGACTTTTCGCATCCCCGGGTTTACGACAGTGACTCTATCCTGAGCCTGCACCACGAACCCCGTCATGTGCTGATTTATGGCGCAGGGGTCATTGGCTGTGAATATGCGTCGATCTTCCGTGGAATGGACGTCAAAGTTGATTTAATCAACACCCGCGATCGTCTGCTGGCATTCCTCGATCAGGAGATGTCCGACTCGCTCTCTTACCACTTCTGGAACAGCGGTGTGGTCATTCGCCACAACGAAGAGTATGAGAAGATTGAAGGTTGCGATGACGGCGTCATCATGCACCTGAAGTCCGGTAAGAAACTGAAAGCCGACTGCCTGCTGTACGCCAATGGCCGTACCGGTAATACCGATTCGCTGGCGCTGGAAAACATTGGTCTGAAAACCGACAGCCGCGGGCAGCTCAAAGTGAATAGCATGTACCAGACGGCGCTGCCGCATGTGTACGCCGTAGGGGATGTGATTGGTTATCCGAGCCTGGCATCGGCGGCCTACGACCAGGGACGCATTGCCGCCCAGGCACTGGTAAAAGGCGAAGCCACTGCGCATCTGATCGAAGATATCCCAACCGGGATTTATACCATTCCGGAAATCAGCTCCGTTGGTAAAACAGAACAGCAGCTCACGGCAATGAAAGTTCCATACGAGGTTGGCCGCGCCCAGTTTAAGCATCTGGCACGTGCACAAATCGTGGGTATGAGTGTCGGAACGCTGAAGATCCTGTTCCATCGCGAAACCAAAGAGATTTTGGGGATCCACTGCTTTGGGGAGCGCGCGGCCGAAATTATTCACATCGGACAAGCGATAATGGAGCAAAAAGGTGGTGGTAACACTATCGAGTACTTCGTTAACACCACCTTTAACTACCCAACCATGGCAGAAGCCTATCGGGTAGCGGCGCTAAATGGCTTAAACCGCCTGTTTTAACGCACTGTCGAAATGGCCATCCATTGATCCACGGATGGCCTCTGCCAGCTGTTCATAACGGCTGCGCAGCGGCGAACCAGGACGGTACACCAGACCAATCGTACGACGCGGTTCGGGTTTAATGCATGGCAGATAAACGACACCATCACGCTTACGCTCCGGTGGAACGGCCAGCGCAGGCAGTAAGGTAATACCACTGCCTGCCGCCACCATGTTACGCAGCGTTTCCAGACTGGTTGCCCGAAAATGGGTATCTTCATCAGCACCCGCTTCAAAGCAGAAACCCATTGCCTGATCGCGCAGACAGTGGCCATCTTCCAGCATCAGCAGTTTTTCACCCGCCAGATCGGACATCGGTACACAGTCACGGTTTGCCCATGGGTGATCTTCATAGATCGCCAGCATCATAGGCTCATCAAATAACGGTACTTCGATGAACGCCTCACTCTCTTTGACCAGCGCCAGAATGACGCAGTCGAGCTTGCCGCTATCCAGTTGCGCCAACAGCTGATGTGTCTGCGCTTCATGGAGATACATCTCCAGTTTTGGGAAGGTCTGGTGCAACATCGGAATAATATGCGGCAGCAGGTATGGCCCCACCGTTGGGATCAAACCAATATGCAGCGGGCCAGACATTGTCTCGCCTTGTTGGCTTGCCATCTCCTTGAGCACTTTGACCTCGCGCAGCACGGTGCGCGCCTGATCCACCAGCAGCAAACCGGCCTGGGTGAACAGCACCTTGCGACTCGTACGCTCCAGCAACATGACGCCAAGCTCATCTTCCAGCTTGCGGATCTGCCCGCTCAGCGTTGGTTGGCTAACGTGACAGGAGTCTGCCGCTCGTCGGAAGTGACGATGTTCGGCTAGCGCCACCAGGTATTCAAGATCACGAATATTCATTATTCATCCTCCATCGCCACGATAGTTCGTAGCGATAGGTAGCATAGCAACGAACGATTATCCCTATCAAGCTTTCTGTTTAATAATGCACCACAGAAACGGAACGGTACCCCTTTAACCCTTGAAGCTACTGTCCGTTTGAGAGTTTCTCTCATACTCGAAATAACTAAAGCCAACGTGAACTTTTGCGGACCTTGAGTCCGCATTTTTTTTGCATAAAAAAAGCCCGGCGTCGCAAAGCTCGGCCGGGTTATGGTTTGGTAGGCCTGATAAGCGTAGCGCCATCAGGCAGAACGGCGCACAGTGCCGGATGGCGGCTTCGCCTTATCCGACCTACAGGCGTGCCTTCGCGTAGTCGATCGCCTGCGCAACCTGCTGCGGCGACACGCCACCTTTCGCTGCACGTTTATCCAGACACGATTGCAACGAGAGGATCGGGTAAACGTCATCGCCAATCACCTGGCTGAACTTTTGTAAGTCGGCAAGCGACAGCGCTTCCAGCGGTTTGCCCTGACGAATCGCCTCGACCACCGTTTCCCCCACAATATGGTGCGCTTCGCGGAACGGGACGCCTTTCGCCACCAGATAATCCGCCAGCTCAGTGGCGTTAGCATAACCCTGCTGCGCCGCTTCCTGGCAACGCGGACGTTTCACCTGGATTCCATCCAGCACCAGCGCGGCCATATGCAGACAGTCCAGCCAGGTGTCGAGCGCGTCGAACAGCCCTTCTTTGTCTTCCTGCATATCTTTGTTGTATGCCAGTGGAAGGCCTTTTAAAGTCATCATCATGCCGGTCAGCGCACCCTGCACGCGACCGCATTTACCACGGATCAGCTCCAGCGCATCCGGGTTTTTCTTCTGCGGCATCAGAGATGAACCGGAAGTCACACGGTCGGAGAGTTCAACAAAGCCCGCTTCGCCGGTGTTAAAGAAAATCAGATCTTCAGCAAAACGCGACAGGTGTACCATGCCGATAGAGGCGTCGGAGAGTAACTCCAGCACGTGGTCACGGTCAGAAACGCTGTCCAGGCTGTTGCGCGTTGCCGAGGCAAAGCCCAACCAACCCGCCAACTGCTCGCGATCGATTTCATACGCCGTACCCGCCAGCGCGCCGCAGCCTAACGGACTGACGTCCAGGCGTTTGAGCGCATCCTGCAAACGGCTCTCGTCACGCGCCAACATTTCAACATAGGCCAGACACCAGTGAGCAAACGTCACCGGCTGCGCACGTTGCAGGTGGGTGTAACCCGGCATGACGGCGTCCTGGTTATTCTCCGCCGTCACCACCAGCGCAGTTTGCAACTGACGATTGGCCGACAGTAATTCGATAACCGTGTCTTTGCACCACAGCTTGAGATCGGTCGCGACCTGGTCATTACGGCTACGCCCGGTATGCAGTTTTTTACCAAGCTGGCCGACTTTATCAATCAGCTTACCTTCCACCCAACTGTGAATATCTTCGGCATCGCTTTGCAAAATCTGCTGAGGATTCGCGCGAACCTCTTCCAGCAGGTTATTCAGCGCCTCTTCCAACTGCAGCTGTTCATCGGCAGTCAGTACACCTACCGTTACCAACGCTTTGGACCAGGCCACAGAGCCAACAATATCCTGTTCTGCCAGGCGGTAGTCAAAACGCAACGAGTCGTTGAACTGTTTGAACCGCTGATCTGCTGCCTGTGTAAAACGCCCACCCCAAAGTGCCATAACGAATTTCCTTAATATGATATTTTTGCCCGGTGGCGCTGCGCTTACCGGGCCTACAAAACCCACGTAGACCGGATAAGGCGAAGCCGCCATCCGGCACATTAATGGTTAAGCCAGAATACGCGTACCAATTGGCGTGCCGTTAAACAGCGCCGGAAGTTGCTCTGCATGACGCCAGGAGGCGATATCCACCGGACGGCCCAGCGTACGCGCGGCATCCAGCGCTGCATTCACCTTCACGATCATGCCATCGGTAATAATGCCCTGTTCAATCAGCTGTTCCGCTTTCGCCGCGGTCATTTCGGCAATGCGCTGGCCTTTGCCATCCAGAATACCGCTCACATCAGAGAGCAGGATCAGATCCGCACCCAGCGTTGCCGCCAGCGCCGTTGCAGCCTGATCGGCATTCACGTTCATCAGCAGACCATCATCAGTGACACCAATAGAGCTCACTACCGGCAGAAAACCGCTTTCCAGCAGCGTGTTAATCAGCTTAGGCGAACCCGGCTGCGCCAGTCCAACATGACCCAGTTCTTTATCGAGCGGCGTCACTTTTACGCTGTCGCCATCGCCAAGATACAGACCAACAGACGCGATGTGATGCTTTTTCGCCCAGGCCAGCAAGGTTTTATTCGCCGTTCCCGCCAGGGCACCGGTAATAATGTCAATTTGATCGGCAGGCGTGACGCGCAGACCATTTTTCTTTTTCACCGGCAGATTCAGCTGCTTCATCAGCTCGTCGACCACGCAGCCGCCGCCGTGCACAATGACCAGCGGACGCTGGTGCGACTCACGATAATTCACCAGTGCGGTAAACAGACGCTCCAGCGCCTCTTCGCTATCCAGTAAAACGCCGCCCAGCTTGATAATTAATGGATTCATTGTTGCACCCTTAAATAAGAGACTGCGTTTGGGCAAAGCCAAAACGAATATTTGCGCACTGCATCGCCTGTGCCGCCGCGCCTTTCAATAAGTTGTCTTCCGTCGCCACAACGATCAGATGCTCACCCTGCACAGCAAACCCGATATCACAGAATGGTAATCCAACCACATTCTTCAGCGCTGGAACCCCTTTGTCATACAGACGCACCAGCGGTTTATCGCCATACGCCTGTTGTAGCGTCTGAGCCACCTGAGCATGAGTTACGCCCGCTTTAAGGCGGCAAGTGATAGTTTCCAGAATTCCGCGCGGGAAGTTGCCCAGATGTGGGGTGAAAATCACTTCAGCCCCCAGATGAGTGGCGATTTCCGGCTGGTGACGATGGGTAAACACGCCATACGGTTGCAGGCTTACTTCGCAAAAACTATTAGAGATAGCCGCTTTACGGCCCGCGCCGCTCACGCCGCTGGTCGCATTAATTACCGGCCACTGGCTGAGATCCAACAGCCCGGCATCAATCAGTGGTTTCAGCGAAAGCTGCGCCGCCGTCGGGTAACAACCCGGCACAGCAATCAGATTCGCTTCTTTCAGCTGGTCTTCGTTCCATTCCGCCAGCCCGTAAACTGCCTGCTCCAGCAGGTCGGGATGCTGATGGGTAAAACCATAATATTTTTCATAGAACGCGCCGTCATTTACGCGAAACGCGCCAGAGAGGTCAAACACCACGCAACCGGCCTGCAAAAACTGCGGAGCCAGGTCATGACTTACCTCATGAGCCGTTGCGAGGAACACAACATCCACCCCTGCGCTAAACTCGCTGATATCTGACATTGGCTGCAACGGTAAATCGACAATGCCTTTCAACTGCGGATGCAAATCGGAGATTAATTTTCCTGCATCATTGCTTTGCGCTGAGACGGTCAAAGCGGTTATGGTCATATCAGGATGGCGATTTACATAGGTCACAAGCTCTGCGCCGGCATAGCCACTGGCGCCCACAATCAGCGTATTCAACATCGGGGCTGCTCACCTTCTTAGATTCTGTTGCCAGGTATAAGCCTTTATCACCTCACCTTACACTTGGTGGGTTTTATTACGCTCAACGTTAATGTATTTTTATTCACAAATACTGCATGAATATTGATACTATCATGACCCGAGGTGTGTCAACAATGAAAAACAATTTACCGCCATTTATCGAGATTTACCGCGCTCTGATTGCCACGCCATCGATTAGCGCTACCGAAGAAGCGCTCGATCAAAGCAATGCAGGTTTAATCACTCTGTTGGCGGGCTGGTTTAAAGATTTAGGCTTCAATGTGGAGGTCCAGCCGGTTCCCGATACGCGAAATAAATTCAATATGCTGGCGAGCATTGGACAGGGCGCTGGTGGTCTGTTGTTGGCGGGCCATACCGATACCGTACCCTTTGACGACGGACGCTGGACGCGCGATCCGTTCACCCTGACCGAGCATGACAATAAGCTCTATGGTTTGGGTACGGCGGACATGAAAGGCTTCTTCGCCTTTATCCTCGACGCGTTGCGTGATGTCGACGTCACGAAGCTGAAAAAGCCCCTCTACATTCTGGCCACTGCTGACGAAGAGACCAGCATGGCGGGAGCTCGCTACTTTTCTGAAACCACTGCTCTGCGCCCAGACTGCGCGATTATTGGCGAACCCACTTCACTGCAACCGGTTCGCGCGCACAAAGGTCATATCTCTAATGCGATACGCATTCTGGGACAATCGGGTCATTCAAGCGATCCGGCACGTGGCGTTAATGCGATTGAACTGATGCATGATGCCATCGGCCATATCATGCATCTGCGCGATGACCTGAAAGCGCGCTATCACCATGATGCCTTTACCGTTCCGTATCCAACGTTAAATTTGGGCCACATCCACGGTGGCGACGCCGCCAACCGAATCTGCGCCTGCTGCGAACTGCATATGGATATTCGCCCGCTACCAGGTATGACGCTAAACGATCTCAATGGGTTACTTAACGAAGCGCTGGCCCCTGTCAGCGAACGCTGGCCGGGCCGCCTGACCGTATCGGAACTGCATCCACCGATTCCAGGCTATGAGTGTCCGCCTGACCATCAACTGGTAGAGGTGGTTGAGAAACTGCTGGGCGCACAGACTGAAGTGGTGAACTACTGCACCGAAGCGCCATTTATCCAGACGCTTTGCCCGACGCTGGTATTGGGTCCTGGTTCTATTAATCAGGCGCATCAGCCGGATGAATATCTGGAAACACGCTTTATTAAGCCAACTCGCGAATTAATCACCCAGGTTGTGCATCATTTCTGCTGGCATTAACTGCTTGTCACCCCGCCAATCCTTTAGTGGTAAGCGGGGTGATTTTTTAACATTTCCATAAGCAACGCTTATTTGATTGGATGTGAATTAAATAACGTAAATTCACGGCATTTATTCGTTTGCTGAACCGATTTCGCAGCAATTGACGTCACGTGTTTTACGTGGCTTTATAAAAGACGGCTAAAAAATTAAGTCCGCAAGATTTCGCGTGATAGTCAGGCGTGAAAGATACAGGACATATTCAAAATAGATGGGGTGTCTGGGTTAATATGAACGAACAATATTCCGCGTTGCGTAGTAATGTCAGTATGCTCGGCAAAGTGCTGGGAGAGACCATCAAGGATGCGCTGGGAGAGAACATTCTTGATCGCGTAGAAACAATTCGTAAGCTGTCCAAATCATCTCGCGCTGGCAATGAAGTTAATCGCCAGGAATTGCTCACCACACTGCAAAATCTGTCTAACGACGAGCTGCTGCCGGTTGCCCGCGCATTTAGCCAGTTCCTGAACCTGGCCAACACCGCCGAGCAATACCACAGCATTTCGCCAAAAGGCGAAGCAGCCAGCAACCCGGAAGTGATTGCTCGCACTCTGCGTAAACTGAAAGAGCAGCCCAACCTCAATGACGCCACCATCAAGAAAGCCGTAGAATCACTCTCTCTGGAGCTGGTACTCACCGCCCACCCGACCGAGATCACTCGTCGTACGCTGATCCATAAAATGGGTGAAGTGAACGCCTGCCTCAAGCAGCTTGATAACAAAGACCTCGTCGATTATGAACGCAACCAACTGATGCGCCGTCTGCGTCAGCTCATTGCCCAGTCCTGGCATACGGATGAGATCCGCAAGCTGCGCCCAAGCCCGGTTGATGAAGCTAAATGGGGTTTCGCGGTAGTTGAAAACAGCCTGTGGGAAGGTGTACCGAACTACCTGCGCGAGCTGAATGAACAACTGGAAGAGCATCTGGGTTATAAGCTGCCGGTTGATTTTGTCCCGGTTCGATTTACTTCCTGGATGGGCGGTGACCGTGATGGTAACCCGAACGTAACGGCAGATATCACCCGTCACGTGCTGCTGCTCAGCCGCTGGAAAGCGACAGACCTGTTCCTGAAAGACATCCAGTTTCTGATTTCTGAGCTGTCGATGGTGGATGCCACGCCGGAGCTGATGGCGCTGGTAGGCGAAGAAGGTGCAGCTGAACCTTATCGCTATCTGATGAAAACCCTGCGTTCTCGTCTGATGGCAACCCAGGCCTGGCTTGAAGCCCGTCTGAAAGGCGAGAAATTGCCGAAACCAGCGGGACTTCTCACCCAAAACGAACAGCTTTGGGACCCGCTATACGCGTGCTACCAGTCTCTGCAGGCCTGTGGCATGGGTATTATCGCCAATGGCGAATTGCTCGACACCCTTAGGCGCGTGAAGTGTTTCGGTGTACCGCTGGTGCGTATTGATATTCGTCAGGAAAGCACCCGTCATACTGAAGCCCTGGGCGAACTGACCCGTTATCTGGGTATTGGCGACTACGAAAACTGGTCGGAAGCGGATAAACAGGCTTTCCTGATCCGCGAACTGAATTCCAAGCGTCCGCTCCTGCCACGTAACTGGGAACCGAGCAACGACACCCGTGAAGTGCTCGACACCTGTCGGGTCATTGCCGAAGCCCCATATGGCTCCATTGCCGCCTATGTTATCTCGATGGCGAAAACTCCGTCGGATGTGCTGGCCGTGCATCTGCTGCTGAAAGAAGCCGGAATTGGTTTTGCTATGCCGGTCGCTCCGCTATTTGAAACGCTGGACGACCTCAACAATGCCGATGACGTCATGTCTCAACTTTTAAATATCGACTGGTACCGCGGCTTTATTCAGGGCAAACAGATGGTCATGATTGGCTATTCTGATTCCGCAAAAGACGCGGGCGTGATGGCGGCCTCCTGGGCGCAATACCAGGCTCAGGACGCGCTAATCAAAACCTGCGAAAAAGCCGGTATCGAACTGACGCTTTTCCACGGTCGCGGTGGTTCCATTGGTCGCGGCGGCGCGCCTGCACATGCGGCGCTACTCTCTCAACCGCCGGGCAGCCTGAAAGGCGGTCTGCGCGTGACAGAACAAGGGGAGATGATCCGCTTTAAGTACGGCCTGCCGGAAGTGACCATCAGCAGCCTGTCGCTGTATACCGGAGCAATTCTGGAGGCCAACCTGTTACCACCGCCAGAACCGAAAGATAGCTGGCGTCATATCATGGATGAGCTTTCCGATATTTCCTGCGAGCTCTATCGTGGATATGTGCGTGAAAACAAAGACTTCGTCCCTTATTTCCGCTCAGCGACACCGGAGCAGGAACTGGGTAAACTCCCGCTCGGTTCACGTCCGGCAAAACGCCGTCCGACCGGCGGGGTAGAGTCTCTGCGCGCCATTCCGTGGATCTTCGCCTGGACGCAGAACCGCCTGATGCTCCCGGCCTGGTTGGGTGCAGGTACCGCGCTGCAAAAAGTGGTTGAAGACGGCAAGCAAAGCGAACTTGAAGCCATGTGCCGCGACTGGCCATTCTTCTCCACACGCCTTGGCATGCTGGAAATGGTTTTCGCGAAAGCAGACCTGTGGCTGGCAGAGTATTACGATCAGCGCCTGGTCAAAAAAGATCTGTGGCCGCTGGGTGCAGAGCTACGCCAACGCCTGGCAGCAGATATCGATGTCGTACTGGCGATTGCCAACGACTCGCATTTGATGGCCGACCTGCCGTGGATTGCCGAGTCCATTCAGTTAAGGAATGTTTATACTGACCCACTGAACGTATTACAGGCAGAGCTGTTACACCGCTCACGCCAGGCAGAAGAACAGGGCAATGCACCGGACCCACGCGTGGAACAAGCATTGATGGTCACAATCGCTGGTGTCGCCGCTGGTATGCGTAATACTGGCTAACGTCCCTCCCCCGTCGCCTTCGTGCTATTGTACGAAGGCGACAGCAAAAACCACTGTTACAACCACTTCATTTTCAATATATTTCCCCTCGAACATATTCACCACGTGGATATAACAACGGCAAAACACGATCCTAAGATCGTGATGCTTCAGTTCCTCTTAATGTTTAGGTGCTAATCTTGGCGCTACAATTAAAGACAGGCTCATACTATGCAATCCTTACAACTCCAGTCTAAACCCGTATTTAGCTGGAAAGCCCTGGGTTGGGCGCTCCTCTATTTTTGGTTCTTTTCTTCGTTACTGCAGGCCGTTATCTATTTTAGCGGCTACAGCGGATCTACCGGTTTACGCGACTCCTTGCTGTTTAGTTCGCTGTGGTTGATTCCGGTATTCTTATTTCCAAACCGTATCCGCATTATTGCTGCCGTGATAGGCGTGGTGTTATGGGCGGCCTCGCTGGCTGCTCTGAGCTATTACGTCATCTACGGGCAAGAGTTCTCGCAAAGCGTTCTGTACGTAATGTTTGAAACCAATGCGAACGAAGCCAGCGAATATCTGAGCCAATATTTCAGCCTGAAGATTGTCTTAATTGCGCTGGCCTATACAGCTGTGGCAATTCTGCTATGGACACGTCTGCGTCCTGTGCATATTCCATCACCCTGGCGCTATCTGGTGTCGTTTGCACTGTTATACGGATTGATTCTGCATCCGATGACAGTGAACACATTTATCAAACATAAGCCGTTTGAAAAAACGTTGGATGGTCTCGCCTCACGCATGGAGCCTGCCGCACCGTGGCAATTCATCTCCGGTTATTATCAGTATCGTCAGCAGTTGACCGCGCTGAACAGCCTGCTGAATGAGAACAATGCCCTACCGCCGTTGGCCAACTTTAAAGACAGCTCAGGTGATGCACCGCGTACGCTGGTACTGGTGATTGGCGAGTCAACGCAACGTGGCCGCATGAGCCTGTACGGTTACCCACGCGAAACAACGCCTGAACTGGATGCGCTGCATAAATCCGATCCTAACTTCACCGTGTTCAATAATGTCGTGACCTCACGTCCGTACACCATTGAAATCCTGCAGCAGGCGCTGACCTTTGCCAACGAGAAGAACCCAGATCTGTATCTGACTCAGCCGTCCCTGATGAACATGATGAAACAGGCAGGTTATAAAACCTTCTGGATCACCAATCAGCAGACGATGACCGCCCGCAACACCATGCTGACGGTGTTCTCTAAGCAAACGGATAAACAGTTCTATATGAACCAGCAGCGTACCCAAAGTGCGCGCGAATATGACAGCAACGTGCTGGCGCCATTTAAAGAAGTACTGGCTGACCCTGCACCGAAAAAGTTCATCATCGTTCACCTGCTGGGTACGCATATTAAGTACAAATTCCGTTACCCGGATGGTCAGGGTAAGTTCGACAATAATATCGACAATGTGCCCGCTGGTCTGAGTAACGATGAGCTGGAAGCTTACAACGATTACGACAGCGCGAATGTCTACAATGACCATATCATTGCCAGTCTGATCAAAGACTATAAAGCGACCGATCCGAACGGCTTCCTGCTGTACTTCTCCGATCATGGGGAAGAGGTATACGATACGCCGCCGCATAAAACGCAGGGTCGTAATGAAGACAACCCAACGCGTCATATGTATACGGTGCCGTTCCTGCTGTGGACCTCGGAAAAATGGCAGGCTGCACACCCGCGTGACTTCTCACAGGATGTGAATCGTAAATACAGCAGCTCAGAGCTTATCCACACCTGGTCTGATTTAGCGGGCTTCACCTATGATGGTTTCGATCCAACTCGTGCCATTACCAGCCCGCAGTTCAAAGAGACGACCCGCTGGATTGGCAACCCGTACAAAAAGAATGCCCTGATTGATTACGATACCCTGCCTTACGGCGATCAAATCGGTAATCAGTAACAGTCTGCCGGATGGCGGCTAATGCCTTATCCGGCCTACAGCTCGCAAAGACTTGTAGGCCGGATAAGGCATTAGCCGCCATCCGGCAATAATCACTTGAGGGCGATTGTTTTCAACGTTACTGTTTCCCTGTCTGCTGCCTGCAAGGGATTAACATGTATCACGACATCAGCCACCTGCTCTCTCGCCTGATCAACGGCCCCACACCGCTGCGGCAGATTTACTTTGCCAGCACCAGTAGCTCAACGCCGGAACTGGCGTATCAGGTCGATTTTCCCCGACTGGAGATTGTGCTGGAAGGTGAATTCACCGATAACGGTGTTGCTGGTGCATCCGCGACGTTACAGCCTTGCGATGCCTTGTTCGTTCCGGCTGGTGGCTGGAACTTTCCACAGTGGCTCACACCGGTGACCACACTCAGTATCTTATTTGGCAAACAGCAACTGGGTTTTAGCATCGTTCAGTGGGACGGTAAGCAATATCAAAACCTTACCCGCCAGCACGTCGCGCGGCGTGGACCGCGTATTGGCTCATTCCTGCTGCAAACGCTCAATGAAATGCAGATGCAGCCGCAGGAGCAGCAAACCGCCAGGCTAATCGTTGCAAGCTTACTGAGCCACTGCCGCGATCTGCTCGGCAGCCAGATCCAAACCGCATCACGCAGCCAGGCGCTTTTCGAAGCCATTCGCAACTATATTGACGAACGCTACGCTTCACCGCTCACCCGAGAATCCGTCGCGCAGGCGTTCTACATCTCACCCAATTATCTTTCCCACCTTTTTCAAAAAACGGGCGCTATCGGTTTTAACGAATACCTGAACCACACGCGACTAGAACACGCAAAAACGCTGTTGAAGGGTTACGAATTGAAGATTAAAGAGGTGGCGCACATTTGTGGGTTTGTTGACAGCAACTACTTCTGCCGCCTGTTTCGCAAAAATACCGAACGTTCACCATCAGAATACCGTCGGCAATACCACAGCCAATTGACGGAGAAAGAAGCTAATCCAGAGTAAGATGTGTGTGCTGTGGCGCTGAAAGCAGCTTTCGCACGGCGCTCATCACCCGCTGCGGCTCACGCAGAAATGCGCTAATGCCCGACTGAACGTATCGGCTCTGCGTAAAACGCTCTGCTCCTGCCAGTTCAATATCAGTAATGAGCAACACCACATCAGCGCGGTTAATATCCTCTTCCGTCAGGCGATTTTCGGTACCCAGTGCCCCTTGAGTTTCGATCTTGATGCTCCATTTTTCCTGCTGGCAGAGTTTCTCCAGCCGCTCAGCTGCCATATAGGTATGGGCTACGCCGCTTACGCACGCGGTGACAGCAACCAGATATCGTACAGGTGCGATGGTCATACTATCCTCCTACTGTTACCTGAAATCCGGCGCATTCTGCCATCTTACGTATAATATCCACCTCTTGCGCAGTCGGTACGGGCACTTCTTTCATCAACCAGGGCAAACCGAGCAGGCTGTATTTGGGCTCGCCATATTGATGAAACGGTAGCAGGTGTACCTGTTTTATGCCTAGCGATGACAACATCGTCAACACATGCTGCGTGTTATCTGAATTCATCGTAAAGCCCGGAATCAGCGGCAGGCGAGGTATGACATTAACCCCTTCCTCCACCAATAGCCGTAAATTCGCCAGTACACGCGGTAGGTTCATGTTGATGACCTCACGAGCCAGATCTCCATCCATTATTTTGAGATCGAACAACACCTCATCACACTCTTTTGCCAGCGATAACAAGCGACCGGCCGGCGCATCGCCAGCCGTTTCAATTGCACAGCGCACATCCCAGCGCCGCAGACGTTGCAGGAACCGTGTGGCAAAGGGCGCTTGCATCAGCACTTCACCGCCAGAAAGCGTTACCCCCCCACCAGAAGAGCGAAAGAAAATATCATCTTTCATCACTTCACGTTCCAGATCGTCCAGCGTGATATCACGACCAATACGTTCAAACGTCCCAGAGGGACACTCGTCGGCATCACGCAGACAGGGTGTACAGTGCAGACATTTACTCTCCCGCCGTACCGTTTCAATACGTGGTGAGAGTGATTCCGGGTTAGCACACCAAGGGCAGGTATGCGGACAGCCTTTAAAAAAGACGACCGTACGAATACCCTGCCCATCATTCAGTGAGTAACGCTGAATGTTGAATATACGCGCGACTTCCTCGCCTCGTGGGTCAATTACCTCACAGTTGATGCGCGGTGCGGCGAATGATGTCATCCTGGATCTCCTTCGACAACTCGACAAAGAAGGCGCTGTAACCCGCCACACGCACCACCAGCCCGGTGAAATCCTGCGGGCGCTGCTGCGCTTCGCGCAATGTGTCGGCATTCACCACGTTAAACTGGATATGCTGGAGTTTGAGCTGGGTAAATGCCCGCAGAAAATCCGCCAGCTTGCGTAAACCGGCCTCACCTTCCAGTGTGGCTGGCGTAAACTTCACGTTCAGCAACGTCCCATTGGAAAGCAGTGTGTTATCCAGCTTGCTGACCGACTTCAATACCGCCGTCGGTCCTTGCATATCCTGTCCCAGCATCGGCGACAGCCCCCCATCTGCCAGTTGCTCCCCGGCGAAGCGGCCATCCGGTGTTGCCCCAACGACCGAACCCAGCGGCACGTGTGCAGAGACGGTATACGAACCCGGCGTAAATTGCCCGCCGCGCGGATTCTGGTATTTTTCTACCTCTTTGCAGTAATGACGTAGCAGTTCGGCGCTGATGTTATCTACATCATCGATATCGTTGCCGTATTTTTCGAAGCGATTGATCAGCCTGGCGCGAACTTTCTCGCCTTCCGGGGTAGCAAAGTTATCTTTTAGCACCGACAAAAGTTCATCAAAAGATAAGCGCTGTTGTTCGAATACCAGCCCATTGAGCGCATGCAGCGAATCGCTCAGGTTTGCAATACCGATCCCCTGTACGCCGGAGAAGTTATAACGCGCACCGCCGTCGGTAATATCGCACCCTTTATCCAGACAGTCGCTAATAAACGAGGAGAGCAGCGGCACCGGCGCCCAGTCGCGGTGACCGATATCGCAGATATTACTGCCCTCCACCATCAACGTGATGTAGTGGCTGATTTTGGCACGAATATGCGCCAGGAGATCGTCGTACGTCAGAGTGCGGTTGCCTTCGTTCTCATGCAGACAAATTTCCATCACTTTCAGCAGATTAAACATAGCGATATCGTGCAAACCGTATGTTCTGCCTGGAATAGACAGCTCGACACAGCCTACTACCGCGTAATCCCGCGCATCTTCCAGCGAAACACCGCGATTCAGAAACGCGGGCACCACCACTTCATCGTTAAAGATTTGCGGGATGCCGGTACCAAGACGAATGGTCTGTGCTGTTTTCATCAGGAACGGTGTATCGATCAATGCATTCGTGCGCACACCGAGGTTTGGTTGTGGTAGCTGTACGTTCTGGTACGCATCAAGACAGAGGAAAGACAATACATTTACCGCACTACGACCATTCTCCGTCAATCCCCCCAGTAGCGCGGTGTAGCCTGTTGGGAAGCCAGCGAAGTAGCGCGCACTGCTGGTGGATCGCAGCAGTACGATGTCATTACATTTCACCCATAGGGATTCGAGGATCTCTTGTAAGAATGCTGGGTCTTCCCCCTGCGTCAGCGAAGCCTGATAAAACGGCAGCATATACTGGTCGAAGCGTCCAAGTGAAAGAGAACTGGCGTTGGATTCATATTGCAAAATAATGTTCATGTACCAGAACAGCTGACATGCCTGCCAGAAGGTTTGCGGCTTGCTTTGGGCGTTATGCCGAGAGTTTTCAGCAATCGTCAGTAATTCCTGGCGTCGCTGCGCATCCGGGCAGCTTTCCGCCATCTTCTCTGCCAGCATAGCGTAACGCAGAATATGGTTTTGCGAAGCCTCAAGCAGCAGCAGCGCAGCCTGATAAAAGTGATTCTCCGGCTGCTGCAGACAATGCGCTCGCATCTGCGCTACCAGTTCGCCAAGCCCATGATTCAACAGGCGTGGATAATCAATAATGATATGTCCCTGACCTTTGTCAGTCTGGTTAATGCTAAAAATCTGGGTACTGACGGCAGCTTTAACCTCATCGGTCATCTGACCGTTGATGAAATCTTTCATCGACCGCTTTTCCCAGTACGGATACAGCACATCGCGATAGAGATGTTTATCCTCTTCGCTGATGTCAAAACGGTCCTGCGGACGGGTTGGAAACTGCTCCAGCTCTTTAAGCAGCCAGTAAGGATCCATTTCCGGTGACATAATGCCCGCACGCGGTTTAACAGTACGGTTTCCGGCAATCAGTTCCTCATCACGAATCGAAATCTCAACGTGCTCAAGAATATATGCGGTGGCTTTCGCCCGACGCAGAATAACCGGCTCTCCCTCCGTCTGCTGGTGGCTGGCGGTATATAACAGCGCACGTTCAAGCGAAATTTCACGGTTGTTCTGAAACAGAGCGGTTTTTAAACGTTGGATACGGTTCGTCATGAGGAACTCCTGCGGGAATAGTTGCCTGATGGCGCTACGCTTATCAGGCCTACGCATCTGTAGGCCGGATAAGGCGAAGCCGCCATCCGGCAAACAAACGGTTAAGCGGTTTGCGCCAGATGCGCGCCAATCTTGTTCATGATGGCATCGGCACGTTTCACCGCATCGCTGATGTTGACGCGAACGATAGTTTTGCCCGCAAAACGTTCTTCAAATTTAATACCAATGTCCTTGGTCAGAATGACCATGTCGGCTTCCGCCACATCCGCCGCGGTCAGTTCGTTTTCCAGACCGATCGAACCCTGAGTCTCAACCTTTACTTGCCAACCTTTAGCTTTAGCGGCGCTTTCCAGCGCTTCGGCTGCCATATAGGTGTGGGCAACGCCAGAAGGACATGCGGTTACTGCGATAATCTTGGTCATGACTCATTCCTCACTTAATTCATTTCAAAATCTAAATCCAGGTCATCTTCTTTCTGATCGACCTGAGACACTTTTTTCCGCGCCAGACTTTTCAGTACGTTAACGCACACTGCGGTCACTACAGCACCAACGGCAACCGCCGCGATATAACCCAGTTTTCCTTCCACTACAGGCAGAACAATCAGTCCGCCCCAGCCGGCATAACACTGCGCACCAAACAGGGCGGCGGTTACCGTGCCACAGGCGGAACCCACCATAATCGATGGAATGACACGCAGCGGATCGGCTGCAGCAAACGGAATCGCGCCTTCCGTTACGCCAACGCAGCCCATTACCAGCGCAGCTTTACCGGCTTCGCGTTCTTCAGAAGAGAAATTCTTACGACCAATCAACGTCGCCAAACCTAAACCCAGCGGCGGCACGCAGATCCCTACTGCGGCGATTGCCACGACGGTATAAACCCCCTGCGCCACGCAAATCAGCATGAAGGCGTAGGCAACTTTGTTAATTGGCCCTCCCATATCGAAGGCCAACATCAGTCCCATAATTACCGCCAGCAGCACAATGCTGCCCTGCTGCATACCCTGCAGCCACTCAGTCAGGCTAGTGGTTAACGCGCCAACAGGCTCCCCCAGCCCCCACATCATGATGCCTGCGGTGATAAAAGTGCCGACGATGGGAATAACGAAGATAGGCATTACCGAACGCAACACCTTATGTACGGGGATCTTCTTCAGATAATGGACAACGATACCGCCAATAATCCCAGCAATTAATGCGCCAAAGAAACCTGCACCGAAGCTGTTTCCCACCCATGCGCCAATCGCACAAGGGGCCAGAGCAGAACGTTCAGCGATGGAATAGCCGATATAAGCAGCAAGAAATGGCACCATCAAAGTCAACCCGGCGACGCCAATATCAAACAGCTTTTTAAGATTAGGATCGGTCGCAGCATCCGGTACCGCGCCTTTGCCATACAGCATGACGGAGACAGCCAGCAAAATACCGCCCGCTACTACGAAGGGGATCATATGCGAAACACCGGTCATCAGGTGCTGACGAGTATTTTTCAGGATTTGTACCAACTCTTTCATAAGTCGCTCCCGGGCTGCCTAAAGCCCATATCCATAAACTTGTTGCGGAAAACAATAGGCAATCTGACGCGACGCAAACAGTGGATAAAAAGGCCATTTGCTGGACTTTTGTAATATCAGTACAAAAATGCGATCCGCCTCATAACTTGCAGTTTCTCGGAATTTATAGTGGATACGCTGACTTGTGAGGGATGTCTCACTTTGATAGTTACATTACATTTATCCAGTTTTTGGCAGATTTGTCACATGGCAGGCTCAGGCGTTGCCCTTTTATCCTGTAGCGAGAAATCGTTATGGGAGATGAGGCTATGGCCCTGATTGTGGAATTTACCTGTGAGCTACCCAATGGCGTACATGCACGCCCGGCAAGCCACATAGAAACGCAGTGCAACACCTTTACCTCACACATTGAGTGGCACAACCTGCGTACCGAACGTAAGGGCAACGCTAAGAGCGCACTATCGTTGATTGGCACCGATACTCTGGCGGGTGATAGCTGCCAGTTGCTGATTTCCGGTACAGATGAACAGGCAGCCCACCAGCATCTGAGCCAATGGTTACGAAATGAATTTCCGCACTGCGATGCACCGCTAGCGGAAGCCAAAAACAACGAGCTGGAGCCACTTCCGGCATCGCTCACCCATTTAAATCCACAGCTTTTCCGCGCTCGCACCGTCTGCAGCGGCAGCGCAGGGGGCGTTCTGAGTCTGCTTTCTTCGCTGGATCTTAACGCGCTCAGTAACCTTCCATCCGCTCAAGATATTGAAACCGAGCAAGCGGCACTGGATAACGGTTTAACGCTGTTGATGAAAAATATTGAGTTTCGATTACTCGACAGCGACGGCGCTACCAGTGCGATTCTGGAAGCACACCGCTCGCTGGCAAGCGACCTCTCACTGCGCCAGCACCTGCTCGCTGGCGTATCACGCGGGTTAAGCTGCGCCCAGGCGGTTGTCGAAAGTGCCGGACATTTTTGTGATGAATTCGCCCGTTCAAGCAGCAGTTATTTACAGGAGCGTGCACTGGATGTACGCGATGTTTGCTTCCAGCTTCTGCAGCAAATTTATGGGGAACTGCGCTTCCCTGCACCGGGAAAACTGACCCAGCCTACGGTTTGCATGGCGGATGAGCTAACACCGAGCCAGTTCCTCGAACTGGACAAAACATTGCTGAAAGGCTTGCTGTTAAAAAGCGGTGGTACTACGTCACACACGGTGATTCTCGCCCGGTCATTCAACATCCCTACGCTGGTTGGCGTAGATACTGAATCTTTGATGCCATGGCTACAGCAAACGGTTTATATCGATGGTAACGCAGGAGCAGTCGTCGTTGCCCCTGATGAATCCATCGTACGTTATTATCAGCAAGAAGCCCGTATCCAGGATGCCATTCGGGAACAGCAACGTATCTGGCTGACCCAGGAGGCACGCACGGCTGATGGCATCCGTATGGAAGTCGCCGCCAACATCGCCCACTCCGTGGAAGCACAAGCAGCCTTTAGTAACGGTGCGGAAGCGGTTGGCCTGTTCCGTACGGAAATGCTGTATATGGACCGTACCTGCGCCCCGGATGAGAACGAGCTATACAACATTTTCTGCCAGGCGCTGGAACCCGCAAAGGGACGCAGCATTATTGTACGCACCATGGATATCGGCGGTGATAAACCCGTTGATTATCTGAATATTCCTGCTGAGACCAACCCATTTCTCGGTTATCGCGCGGTGCGTATTTATGAAGAATATGCCACGTTGTTTACTACGCAACTGCGATCGATCCTGCGCGCCTCAGCGCACGGTAGCCTGAAAATCATGATCCCAATGATCTCCTCGATGGAAGAGATCCTGTGGGTCAAAGAGAAACTGGCAGAAGCCAAGCAGCAACTGCGAAGTGAACACATTCCGTTTGATGAGAAGATCCAGCTCGGTATTATGCTGGAGGTTCCGTCTGTGATGTTCATCATTGACCAATGCTGTGAAGAGATTGATTTCTTTAGTATTGGCAGCAATGACCTGACGCAATACCTGCTGGCGGTCGACCGTGACAACGCCAAAGTTACCCGCCACTACAACAGCCTGAATCCGGCCTTCCTGCGCGCGCTGGATTACGCCGTGCAGGCAGTACATCGGCAGGGGAAATGGATTGGCCTGTGTGGCGAACTGGGTGCCAAAGGTTCGGTGCTGCCATTGCTGGTGGGACTGGGTCTGGACGAAATCAGTATGAGCGCTCCCTCCATTCCCGCCGCCAAAGCGCGGATGGCGCAACTCGACAGCCGTGCCTGTCGTCAATTGCTGAATCAAGCGATGGCTTGTCGAACCTCGCTGGAGGTCGAACATCTGCTGGCTCAGTTCCGCATGACCCAACAGGATACGCCTCTGGTTACCGCCGAATGCATCACACTGGACAGCGACTGGCGCAGTAAAGAAGAGGTCATCAAAGGGATGACCGACAATCTCCTGCTGGCAGGCCGTTGTCGCTATCCACGTAAACTGGAAGCAGACCTGTGGGCACGCGAAGCCGTCTTCTCTACCGGATTAGGTTTTAGCTTCGCCATTCCACACAGCAAATCCGAACATATTGAGCAGTCCACCATCAGCGTAGCTCGCCTGCAAGCGCCGGTACGTTGGGGTGATGATGATGCACAGTTCATTATTATGCTGACGCTCAACAAACATGCCGCTGGCGATCAGCATATGCGTATTTTCTCGCGTCTGGCGCGCCGCATTATGCATGAAGAATTCCGTAACGCGCTGGTTAGCGCCGCCTCAGCCGACGCTATCGCCAGCCTGTTGCAACATGAACTTGAACTTTAAAGAGGATGTTTTTGTATGGAACTTTACCTTGATACCGCCAACGTCGCGGAAGTTGAACGTCTGGCACGCATCTTCCCTATCGCGGGTGTTACCACCAACCCAAGCATTGTGGCGGCAAGCAAAGAATCTATCTGGGATGTACTGCCACGCCTGCAAAACGCCATCGGCGAAGAGGGTATTTTGTTTGCCCAAACCATGAGCCGCGAGGCGCAGGGCATGGTGGAAGAAGCCAAACGCCTGAGCAATGCAGTGCCCGGTCTGGTAGTGAAAATCCCGGTGACATCCGAAGGTCTGGCCGCGATTAAGATGCTGAAAAAAGAGGGTATCACCACGCTGGGAACCGCCGTTTACAGTGCTTCTCAGGGGCTACTGGCTGCGCTGGCAGGAGCCAAATATATCGCGCCTTACGTTAACCGTATCGACGCACAGGGCGGCGATGGGATTCGCACAGTACAAGAACTGCAAACGTTACTGGAGCTGCATGCGCCAAACAGCATGGTACTGGCAGCCAGCTTTAAAACCCCGCGTCAGGCGCTGGATTGCTTACTGGCAGGATGTGAAGCTATCACCCTGCCATTAGACGTAGCGCAACAAATGCTCAATACCCCTGCGGTAGAGTCAGCAATAGAGAAGTTTGAGCAGGACTGGAACAACGCATTTGGTCACATCAACCTGTGAGGGAAATAAAGTATGGATCGCATTATTCAATCACCTGGTAAGTACATCCAGGGTGCCGATGTTATTACCCGTCTTGGCAGCTACCTCAAACCACTGGCAGAACGCTGGCTGGTCGTTGGGGACAAGTTTGTCTTAGGCTTTGCCCAGGGCGCACTGGAAAAAAGCTTCCAGGATGCCGGACTGGCGCTGGAAATTGCACCGTTTGGCGGCGAATGTTCACAAAACGAAATCGACCGTCTGCGCGGCGTAGCGGAAAAAGCGCAGTGTGGCGCAGTACTTGGTATTGGCGGCGGTAAAACGCTGGATACCGCCAAAGCGCTGGCGCACTTTATGGGCGTGCCTGTCGCCATTGCCCCAACCATCGCCTCTACCGATGCGCCGTGCAGCGCGCTGTCCGTCATTTACACCGATGCCGGTGAATTCGATCGCTATCTGCTGCTGCCCAACAACCCGGACAGGGTCATTGTGGATACCAAAATTGTCGCGGGCGCACCGGCGCGTCTGTTAGCTGCGGGTATTGGCGATGCGCTGGCAACCTGGTTCGAAGCACGTGCTTGTTCACGCAGCGGCGCAACCACCATGGCGGGCGGTCAGTGTACTCAGGCGGCGCTGGCGCTGGCAGAGCTGTGCTTTAATACGCTAATCGAAGAAGGTGAAAAAGCGATGCTGGCAGCCGAGCAGCACGTGGTTACACCAGCACTGGAGCGCGTTATTGAAGCCAACACCTATCTGAGCGGTGTCGGTTTTGAAAGCGGTGGTCTGGCAGCTGCTCACGCCATTCATAACGGTCTGACCGCAATCCCGGATGCGCATCACTACTACCACGGCGAGAAAGTGGCTTTCGGTACGCTGACGCAGTTGGTGCTGGAAAACGCGCCAGTTGATGAAATTGAAACCGTTGCCGCGCTGTGTCATTCCGTTGGCCTGCCGATTACCCTGGCGCAACTGGACATCAAACAGGATATCCCGGCGAAAATGCGCATTGTGGCTGAGGCAGCCTGTGCAGAAGGCGAAACCATCCACAACATGCCTGGCGGCGCAACGCCGGACCAGGTGTATGCCGCCCTGCTGGTGGCTGACCAGTACGGTCAACGTTACCTGCAAGAGTGGGAATAACCTGCAAATAGAAAATCCCCGCACTCGCGGGGATTTTTTTATTCATACTATGCCGGATACGCACAAGCGACATCCGGCATTATCTGTTACAGCAGATCGAAACGATCCAGGTTCATCACTTTCACCCATGCGGCAACGAAATCTCTCACGAACTTCTCGTGAGCATCGCTGCAGGCATAAACTTCAGCCACTGCGCGCAGTACGGAGTTAGAACCGAACACCAGATCGGCGCGGGTTGCCGTGTATTTTACTTCGCCGCTCAGACGGTCACGACCTTCAAACAGCTCTTTTGACTCATCAACCGCCTTCCACTCATGGCGCATATCCAGCAGATTGACGAAGAAGTCAGTGCTGAGCACGCCAGGACGATCGGTAAAGACGCCATGCTGGCTGCCGTCGAAGTTGGTGCCCAGTACGCGCATACCGCCCACCAGCACGGTCATTTCCGGTGCGGTCAGCGTCAGCTGCTGTGCTTTATCAATCAGCAGCGACTCGGTGGTCGATACGTCAGGACGAGCGCGGTAGTTACGGAAACCATCGGCAATCGGCTCAAGCAGTTCAAACATCTCAATATCCGTTTGGTCCTGACGCGCATCCACGCGGCCCGGCGCAAAAGGTACTTTAATGCTGACACCCGCAGCGCTAGCCGCCTGCTCTATACCGACAACACCGGCCAGCACGATAATATCGGCTAACGAAGCGGTATGGGCTGACTTATAAATGCCTTCCAGCACAGGCAGTACGCGTGCCGCGGTAGCATTCACATCCCAGCCACGCTGTGGGTCCAGCGCCAGACGCGCACCGTTAGCGCCGCCACGTTTATCCCCACCGCGGAACGTTGATGCCGAAGCCCACGCTACCGATACCAGTTCGCCCACGGACAACCCGGAAGCGGCAATGGTCGCCTTCAGTTTCAGGATATCTTCTTCGCTTGGGTTAAAGAACGCATGCGGCAGCGGGTCTTGCCAAATCAGATCTTCTTTTGGCACTTCCGGTCCGATGTAACGTGCTTTTGGCCCCATATCACGGTGCGTCAGCTTAAACCATGCGCGGGCAAATGCTTCGTTGAAGGCCTGCGGATCGTTCAGGAAACGACGGGAGATCTTCTCGAACTCCGGATCGAAACGCAGCGTCAGGTCGGTAACCAACATTGTTGGCTTACGTTTTTTCGACGGATCGAACGGATCGGGGATAATTTCCGGTGCGTCAACCGCTTCAAATTGAATCGCACCTGCCGGACTGCGGGTTTGTACCCATTCATATTTGAACAGGTTCTCGAAGAAATAGTTGCTCCATTGGGTCGGCGTCTGCGTCCAGACAACTTCCAGACCGGAAGTAATTGCGTCTGCACCCGCGCCGCTGCCGTAGCTGCTGGCCCAGCCCAGGCCCTGCGCTTCAATTGGTGCGGATTCTGGATCGGCGCCTACGTGCGAAGCCGGTGCAGCACCGTGAGTTTTGCCCAACGTATGACCGCCGCCAATCAGCGCTACGGTTTCTTCGTCGTTCATGCCCATGTTACCGAAGGTCGCGCGAATAGCCGCTGCCGCAGAGAGCGGTTCGCCGCTATGGTCCGGCCCTTCCGGGTTCACATAGATAAGGCCCATTTCGGTTGCGCCCAGCGGCGCTTTTGCCAGTTCTTCCGGATGACGGTGGGTCAGCCAGGCTTTTTCATCACCCCAGTTTACGTCGAGATCCGGTTCCCAGACGTCTTCACGACCGGCACCGAAGCCGAAGGTACGGAAGCCTGAGTTTTCCAGCGCCACGTTACCCGCAAGGATAAACAGGTCGGCCCAGGAAATTTTCTGGCCATATTTCTGCTTGATTGGCCACAGCAGACGACGCGCTTTATCCAGGCTGACGTTGTCCGGCCAGGAGTTCAGTGGTGCAAAACGCTGCTGTCCGCGACCCGCGCCACCGCGTCCATCGATGGAGCGATAGGTCCCTGCACCGTGCCATGCCATGCGGATAAATAATCCGGCATAGGTTCCCCAGTCAGCGGGCCACCACGGTTGAGATTCGGACAGAAGGGCTCTGAGATCTCCTTTCAGGGCAGAATAGTCGAGTTTGCTAAACTCTTTTCGGTAGTCGAAGTCCTCACCCAGCGGGTTAGAACGGTTGGAATGTTGGTTTAAAAGATCTACACGGAGTTGATTGGGCCACCAGTCGCGGTTGTTCGTTCCTGCTCCCGCACTCTGATCGTGACCGCCCTGATGAAAAGGACACTTACCGGCAGTTGATGCGTTTTGGCTATCGTCGGACATGCTCATCTATATGCTCCCTTTACAGTGTTCTGACTACGATATACACCACCAGAGATAAGATATAGTCGAAAAAACCCACAGATTCGATAGCTAATTCCTTTTATATTTAAAGTTACAGAGATGTAGATCAAAATGATCAATAAAAAGCCCTCCGTAGAGGGCTGGGGCATCTGTTTAATTCGGTCTTACACCCAGTGTGTGACAAATAGCGTAGCTCATCTCGGCACGGTTAAGGGTATAGAAGTGAAAATCTTTCACCCCTTCGCGACTGAGGATTTTCACCATGTCCATAGCGATGTTTGCACCTACCAGCTTGCGGGTTTCCGCATCATCATCCAGACCATCAAACATGGTCGACATCCAGGAAGGGATACGAACATTGGTCATATCGGCAAATTTTTTCGCCTGTTTAAAGTTGGAGACTGGCAGGATACCCGGAATAATTTCCACATCGATTCCCGCAGACACGCAGCGATCGCGAAAGCGCAGATAGCTTTCCACATCGAAGAAAAACTGAGTAATGGCGCGGTTTGCACCGGCATCAACCTTACGCTTCAGGTTCAGCAAATCGGCCTGAGCGCTCTTCGCTTCTGGGTGTACTTCCGGATAAGCCGCAACGGAGATATCAAAGTCCGCAACGTCTTTCAGCAGAGTCACCAGGTCAGAGGCATACATATCCGGTTTACCGCTTCCCGGCGGCAAGTCACCGCGCAGAGCAACAATATGACGAATACCGTTATTCCAGTAGTCCTGAGCAATGGTGCGCAGCTCATCGCGGGTTGCATCAATACAGGTCAGGTGCGGAGCTGCTTCAAGACCAGTGCGATCCTTAATGCCTTTAATAATGCTGTGCGTACGGTCGCGCTCACCAGAGTTTGCACCATAGGTGACTGAAACAAACTTCGGCTTCAGGCTGCTCAGGCGATCGATGGAGTTCCACAGGGTTTGCTCCATTTCACTGGTGCGCGGCGGGAAAAACTCAAACGAAACGTTAATCTGACCCTGTACTTCCGCCAGGCTCTGATTCAGGGCTTCCCGCTGGTTGGCGTGAAAAAAGCTCATACCTTACCTCATCAATCTTTTGTCGTTATATGTTGTGTTGTGAACTGCTATACGTTTAGACGTCTAGATGTAAAAATGACGGAAAAGCACGCTGGCGTCAACACAAAAATCATCGTTAAAGGTGAGGAATACTCAGCCAACGTGAAAAAAATTCACATCAGCCTGAAATGATGGGGAATTGTGGCATGACCGTCTGCAAGCCGTTAACGAGAGCGGTGACAGACCCGCCTCTGGCCAGAGCGCGGGTAAGACGCAATACGGGTAGGTTTAACGCAGGATGAGAGCGTTGAAGTGATTATGCAGATGGCTGTTGACGTATTTTATCCGGCCTGGGTCACAAACGAACCGTCGGCCGGATCATCCGGCAACAAAAACTACAGCAGTTGCGCCAAACGGTTGATGTCTGACTGAATAGCGCCGGCGGTAACGTCACGACCTGCGCCCGGTCCACGGATTACCAGCGGGTTATCGCGATACCAGCGGCTTTCAATGGCGAATACGTTATCGCACGGCAGCAGCGCCGCCAGCGGGTGTTCAGGACGAACCGCCTCAACACCAACGCGCGCTTTACCGTTAGCATCAAAACGCGCCACATAGCGTAGCACCAGCCCCATTTCACGCGCCGCTTCCAGACGCTGCACCATCTGCTCGTTCAGCTCATCACCATTCTCAAAGAAATGGTCAATAGAGCCTTCTTCACAGTGTGCAGGCACCAGCGATTCCACGCGAACCTGGTCCGGTTCGATGTCGTAACCTGCTTCACGCGCCAGAATCACCAGCTTACGCATCACATCTTTGCCGGAAAGATCTACGCGCGGATCGGGTTCAGTCAGCCCCTGTTGCCACGCCTGATCCACCAGATCGGTGAACGGGACCGTGCCATCAAATTGCAGGAACAACCACGACAACGTACCGGAGAAGATCCCGCTGATCGACAGAATGGTATCTCCGCTATCAATCAGATCGCGCACGGTATGATTGATCGGCAAGCCTGCGCCTACGGTAGCGTTATACAGCCAGTGGCGACCGGTTTTTTCAAAAGCATCATGAATTTGGCGATAATTATGACTGCTGCTCGCCCCCGCCAGTTTGTTGGCGCTGATAACGTGGAAACCATGGCTGGCAAAATCCAGATACTGATCCGCAAGTTGCTCGCTGGCAGTAACGTCCAGCACCACTAAATCATCATACGGGTGAGCACGCATCCACAGGAATAGAGACTCTTCATCCTGCTCTACTGCCTCGTCATCAAAGAAAGCTAACGCGCGGCTGGCATCCAGCCCTTCGTAATTCAGCAGGCTACGACGGCTATCAACCACACCCGCCAGCACAAACTCTAATCCGGTGCGCGCCGAGAGCGTGCTCTGCTCGCGAGCGAACAGCTCCAGCCAGCGTGAGCCGATGTTGCCTTTGCCGAACAACACCAGACCAATGCGTTTTTCCGCGCGGAAAATTGACTGATGCAGACCCTGAATCAGGCTCTCTGTTGGCCCAGTACGCAGTACCGCGACCAGGCTGATACCCTCTTCCGATTGCCAGGTGAATTCAACCGGCTGACCTTTTAACTGTTGCCAGAAACGGTGGCAATGCAGCGGATTACGGGTGACGCCCGCCCCGACCATCGCCACCAGCGCCAGCCCCTGGCGCAAACGCAGCTCGCCTGGCAGACCAGCTTCATCCAGAATTTTCAGTGCGCTGTCAGCGACTTCGGAGGTATAGCAAAATTGCAGCAGTTGGCGGTCAGGATGCACACCCACTGCCAGCGGACGCACCTGGGTACGTTTTAAAACCTGATCAATCTCTTTATAAGCCAGCTTAAAGTCCTGGCCAGTCGGAACCAAAAACTCAATCAGGCAGACGTCATCATGACTGGTCACAATACGCGCCCCGGTACCGGAGGCCAGTACGCGTTCAATGCGCGTTGAACCCTGCTCCGGCGTATAGCTACAACGCAGTTGGAGATCGATATCGCTACCGGAAACCGGCTGTAAGGTACGGGCATGGAGAACCGGTGCCGCCAGACGCGCCAGCTCGCTGGCTTCATCCAGACGCAGCAGCGGCAGCAAACAGGCGTCTTTTACTTTACGCGGGTCCGCGCTGTAAACCCCGGCGACATCGCTCCAGATAGTTACGCGAGAAACGCCCGCCAGCGCGCCAACCTGCGTCGCCGAGTAGTCGGAGCCGTTACGCCCCAGCAGGACCGTTTCACCGGCATTGCTGCGGCTAATAAAGCCGGTAACCACCAGCCGTTTACCCGGATGCTGCGCCAGCAGTTGCTGTAGCAGCGGGTAAGAAAGACCTTCATCTACCTGCGGCTGGGCACCGCGTTCAGCACGTAAAAAATCGCGCGCATCCAGCCAGGCTGACTCCAGCCCCTGTTGGTTAAGGACCGCAGACATCAAACGCGCGGACCATACCTCACCATGCCCAACAACCTCAGCATAGACGGCATCGTTCACGCCGCTGTCGAGTAATCCAGCCAGACGCTCCAGATCGTGAATAAACGCGCCAATTAGTCCATCCGCTATATCAGGCGGTAACAAACCGCTGATAAGCTCGCTCTGATAGCGACGTAACGCCTGTTGAACCTGATGCGCAGAAAGGCGATCGGTCTGGCTTAATTTCAGCCAGCTAATCAACTGGTTAGTGGTACTGCCTGCGGCTGAAACAACCATCATGTCATCAGGCTGCGAGTACTCCGCCATAATGCCTGCGACACGCAGATAACATTTCACATCAGCCAGACTACTACCACCAAATTTGTGCAGTTGACGACCCTTCGCCCCTGCCTGCGCAATCACACTCATGTTTACCCCTTGTTTGCAGCCCGGAAGCCATTTTCCAGGTCGGCAATTAAATCTTCGCCATCTTCAATACCGGTGGAGATACGCAGCAGCGTTTCGGAAATTCCGGCAGCAGCACGCGCTTCTGGCGCCATGCCCGCGTGTGTCATGGTTGCGGCGTGGGAGATCAGACTTTCAACGCCCCCTAACGATTCCGCCAGCGTAAACAATGACAACCCTCCGAGGAAGCGGCGCAGCGTTTGCTCATCACCATCCAGTTCAAAACTTAACATCGCGCCAAAGCCTTTTTGCTGACGCGCGGCAATCTCATGGCCCTGATTATCCGGCAATGACGGGTGATACAATTTTTTCACCAGCGGCTGAGTTTGCAGATAATCGACTATCGCCTGAGCATTACGTTGCGCCACCTCCATTCGAGGAGACAGAGTACGCAGGCCGCGCAACAGCAGATAACTATCAAACGCGCCGCCGGTCACACCAATATTATTCGCCCACCATGCCAGTTCAGTGACCGTTTCCGGATCTTTCGCTATCACAACACCAGCCACCACATCTGAGTGACCGTTTAAATATTTCGTGCATGAATGCAACACCAGATCGGCGCCCAATGCCAGTGGATTTTGCAGTGCCGGGCTTAAAAAAGTGTTGTCGACCACGCTGACCGCGCCAGCTTCACGCGCCAGTTGGCAGATTTTCGCAATATCCACCACGCGCAGCAGCGGGTTGCTTGGGCTTTCTACCAGCACCAGCTTCGGTTTTTCCGCCAATGCGGCCTGTAATGCCTGCTCATCTCCTTGATCGACAAACAGGACCCGGTAACAGCCACGCTTTGCCAGACTGTCAAACAGTCGGTAGCTCCCGCCGTAGCAGTCATGCGGTGCGACCAGCAGATCGCCTGGCTTGAGGAAGACCGTGGTCACCAAATGAATCGCCGACATGCCAGTATTGGTCAGCACAGCACCTGCACCGCCTTCCAGTTCCGCCAGCGCACGCTGAACAACATCGCGCGTTGGGTTGCCGCGACGCGAATAGTCATGGGCGCGAGGTTCATTAAATCCGGTAAAGTTATAGGTGCTGGAGAGGTGAATCGGCGGGACAACGCAACCGTACTGTTCGTCGTCATTTAACCCGCTACGCACTGCGATGGTGGCCTGTTTACGCGTCATATTGAGGAGATCCTGGCTGAGTCGGTGAAAAGTCAGACACCAGAGTAATCATAGTTACGATAGCCGTCAATACATCTGGACATCTAAACTTCTTTGCGTATAGATTGAGCAAACTGGAAATAGCCGTTAAAATTATATGCATTAGCGTACATCTGCGTCGGCTTACTTCGTGTCAGGGCCACGCCACTACGATAAACTACGCGCAATTATGGTCCGGGCTCAGGTTCTGGCCTCAATATTAATGACGAAGAGGATTAGGTATCTCATGGCTGAATGGAGCGGCGAATATATCAGCCCATACGCTGAGCACGGTAAGAAGAGTGAGCAAGTCAAAAAAATTACGGTTTCCATTCCTCTGAAGGTGTTAAAAATCCTTACCGATGAACGCACGCGTCGTCAGGTGAACAACCTGCGCCACGCCACCAACAGCGAACTGCTGTGTGAAGCGTTTCTGCATGCTTTTACTGGGCAACCCTTACCCAACGATGACGACCTGCGTAAAGAACGCAGTGATGAAATCCCGGAAGAAGCAAAGGTAATCATGCGTGAACTGGGTATCAACCCGGAAACGTGGGAATACTGATAGTTAGAACAGCAATGGGCGTGTAGAGGCGGGAATGCTCCCGCCTTTTCTCACAGTGTTACTTACTAATACCATTGAGTTTATTCAATGTTTCTTCCATTTTGAGCGTTTCCGTACGGTTCAATGGATAGAAATAAATCAGAATGACCGCCGCCAAAAACAGGCATAGCGCCGGCAAGAGATTCGCCATCGTATAAATATTTTCCTGCACAATGCTGGTTTGCACTGCACCACCTGTTGACGATGATTGATAGCCAATGATAGCCAACATAAAGCCACCAATCGCCCCTGCGCATGCCTGACCAACCTTGCGCGCAAAGAAGTTCACACCATAAACCGTGCCATCCTCGCGATCGCCAGTGACATACTGATGGTAGTCACAAACATCAGTCATAAACGCCCAAATCATCAGGTTGAATAACCCTGCACCCAGCGTCGCCAGGAACAAGAAAACCAGATAGACCTTTGCATCCGTAATGTGGACAAAGTACATAATCACATACATGACCACGGCAAAAAGCAACGCGCCTACGCTGGCTTCTTTTTTACCAAACCGCTTCGTGAGCCAGGATGCCGATGGCGCCAGCAAAACCAGGGAACCAAAGGTAAACAGCAACGCGACTGACATCGCCTCTTTATTGTGGAAATAGTCATTAAACAGGTAAGTCATGTTGGTACCGGACAACCCCTGATTAATTACAATCAGCAAATCCACAACCACTAAAACAATCAGCGCCTTATTGCGTGCCAGTCCCTTCAGCAACACCGAAACGGGCATGCTCTCTTTTCTCTCCACGCGCACGCGCTCCGTCGTTAAATGACAGGTCAAGGATAAAAAGATCAAGCCCAGCACTGCGCAACCAATGGAAATCCAGAAGAAGTGTTGCCCGGAAATCACCTGGCTTCCATCCACCAGGGTGGTGTACATCAGGATTGGAATGAAAAAGCCAGTTGCCCCACCGCCAATTGCTGACCCAACGCTACGCCAGGTTGAAAGCGATACACGATCATCAGGATTCGAGCTAATCGCCGCAGACATAGCGCCGTACGGAATACTCACGGTAGATAACAGCGAACCGTAAATGAAATAGGAGCAGCAGATGTAGATGATTTTCGCCGTATAAGAAAAATCATTCACAAACGGCAGGAACAGGACAACCGCAATGATGCAAAATGGATACTTCATGCGACGCACCCACGGGTTGAAACGTCCATGTACCGTCAGTTTAGAGGTATCGCATAAGCGCCCTACACCAACATCAACGAACGCATCAAAGAGTTTGGTCACAAAATAGAGTGAGCCAACAATAACGCCGGAAATACCGAGGACGTTAGTGTAATAAATCATTAAAAAACTATTAACTAAGCCAAGAATAAAACAGGTTCCGAGGTCACCACATAAATAACCAATTTTATCTCTAATTCCGAAAGGCCTGACGGCAGTGGTTTCATTATTTCCGATAATAGTTCCATCATTAGACATGATGTCAACTCCTTAGACATATTATTCACACAAACTATGCTTATCGACGTAATCAGCCGATACGAAAACTATTACCGATTAAAAGTTATAACCAAGACCGACACGATAACGGGTCTGACGATCGTCTGTCGTTGTTGTGTTATAACCCGAGGAAACGTTGCCAACCTCAACAAATGGAACCCAGGAGCCTAATTTGTACGCCACGCGGAAGTTATATTCATAATCATCTTTCCGGTTGTTATATAAATCTTCGCTATCGGCAATTTTATAAATACCATTTAGCTCAAACATCCAGTCATTGACGTTATAACCAAGCCAGGCTTCCGGACGATAGACCATGCGGTCATCTTTGCCGTCAGTGTTTCTGCGCATGTACTCCTGACGATAGCGGAACGCGGTCCACCAGTTGTCGTTGATGTTGTACTGTACGCGGATATAAGGCTTATAAATCGCGATATTATCGCCCGTTTCGATCGCAATACCGGGCTGCCAGACAAGACCCTGCCATGTGAACTGGTAACTTGCGGTATACTCGTTGCCGTTACTTTCCATATTATTCCACGCATCATTTGACTGCGTGTTTTCGGAACGAGAAATGGCTTCTACTGCCACACCAAAACCCGTGGCAAAACGGTGAGACATATAAACACGATCGTAATTACGCCCATCGTCATAATATTCATGACGGTAATCAACATAACCCGCCTGTGCGGCCGCAGAGAATAATGGAATCAGTAATAACGCAGATTTAAATTTCATGACAATCCCTCTTCACACTCAACAACGGAAATAATCCATCTCGTTTGTCCATAAAATGGGAAAACAAAAAGGCTTTTAGATTAATTTTATATTTCCACGAAAGTGTATTTTAGAAAGAAAGCAGAAACCTTTGGTATTTTGCCAGGAGCTGGTAAAAGTGGCAAAAGACAGAAGATAAAAAGGACGCAGATCACCAGTTGCAATATTTTATCGAAAAAATAAAACACCGTTTTATTTATTAAATAAAATAGATTATTCAATACATCAATATATATTTCAGTTCTGAAGCGCAGAAACAAAAAAAGCGCCATAAGGCGCTTTTTTCTGACAGCTGAAACTTACTTGCTGCCTGGGATGCTGAAACGCTTGTTGAAGCGATCAACACGGCCACCGGTAGCAACATCACGCTGCTTGCCAGTATAGAACGGGTGGCACTGACCGCACACGTCCAGGTTCAGATCGTGACCGACGGTAGAGCGGATTTTCATGACGTTACCGCAAGAGCAGTTTGCAGTAATTTCTTCGTATTTCGGGTGAATATCTTTTTTCATGGGAAAACCTCGGTTTAAGGCCGCGTCGCTCTTCCAGCCCTAACGCCAGACACCACGCGATGTTAATTATTCCCCGTCACCTTTCACGCTGCATCAACAGCCTGAAACTCTCGGGTAATGGTCATTGTTTGACGCAATCAATTTGCATCAAAGGCGGCGAATCATACAGAAATTAACCTGCTCATGCAAACTGATCCGCATTCTACCCTCCACTAATGTGTATACTAACCCGCCAGATTTCAAGTCAGGATGATTCAATGCCCGTTGCGCACGTTGCCTTACCTGTTCCGCTACCTCGCACCTTTGACTACCTCCTGCCGGAAGGCTTGAGTGCCAAAGCCGGGTGTCGTGTACGCGTGCCCTTTGGCAAGCAGCAGGAGCGCGTGGGTATCGTCCTTTCCGTCAGCGAGCACAGTGAACTGCCGCGGAGCGAATTGAAAGCCGTTCTCGAAGTGCTGGACAGCGAACCTGTCTACTCGACCTCTGTCTGGCGTCTGCTGTTGTGGGCGGCTGATTATTATCATCATCCCATCGGTGACGTACTGTTTCACGCTCTGCCAATTTTACTGCGCCAGGGACGCCCGGCGACAAACGCGCCCATGTGGTACTGGTTTGCCACTGAAGAAGGCCAGGTTATTGACCTCAACAGCCTGAAGCGTTCTCCCAAGCAGCAACAGGCGCTGGCTGCGCTACGCCAGGGGAAAATCTGGCGCGACCAGGTGGCTGAACTGGAATTTAATGATGCCGCATTACAGGCACTGCGGAAAAAAGGGCTGTGCGATCTGGCGAGCGAAACACCAGGCTTTAGCGACTGGCGTACGCACTACGCGGTTTCCGGTGAGCGTCTGCGGCTGAACACCGAGCAGGCCACCGCCGTCGGGGCGATTCACAGCGCCTCAGACAGTTTTAGCGCCTGGCTATTAGCGGGCGTAACGGGATCAGGCAAAACAGAGGTCTATCTCAGCGTTCTGGAAAACGTCCTTGCCCAGGGCAAGCAGGCTCTGGTGATGGTGCCGGAGATTGGCCTGACGCCGCAAACTATTGCCCGTTTTCGCGAACGTTTTAATGCGCCGGTCGAAGTCCTGCACTCCGGTTTAAACGACAGTGAACGTCTTTCAGCCTGGCTGAAAGCAAAAAATGGCGAGGCGGCGATTGTTATCGGCACGCGTTCTTCGCTGTTTACGCCGTTTAAAAATCTCGGCGTGATTGTCATCGACGAAGAACACGACAGCTCTTATAAACAGCAGGAAGGCTGGCGCTATCATGCGCGCGACCTCGCGGTTTACCGCGCCCATAGCGAGCAAATCCCGATTATTCTCGGCTCAGCCACCCCGGCACTGGAAACGCTGTGTAACGTGCGGCAGAACAAATATCGCATGCTACGCCTGACGCGCCGCGCCGGAAATGCGCGCCCAGCCACTCAGCACGTGCTGGATCTCAAAGGTCAGCAGGTGCAGGCCGGACTCGCCCCTGCGCTGATCGCCCGTATGCGTCAGCACCTGCAGGCGGATAACCAGGTGATCCTGTTTTTGAACCGTCGTGGTTTTGCGCCTGCGCTGCTGTGCCACGACTGTGGTTGGATTGCCGAATGTCCGCGTTGCGATCATTACTACACGCTACATCAGGCGCAGCACCACCTGCGTTGCCACCACTGCGACAGCCAGCGCCCAATACCGCGTCAGTGCCCCTCCTGCGGTTCGACGCATATGGTTCCGGTAGGACTCGGCACCGAACAGCTTGAGCAGGCTCTGGCACCTTTTTTCCCCGGTGTGCCAATTTCACGTATAGACCGCGACACCACCAGCCGTAAAGGGTCGCTGGAGCAGCATCTGGCGGAAGTGCATCGCGGCGGCGCACGAATTCTTATAGGCACGCAAATGCTGGCCAAAGGCCACCACTTCCCGGACGTCACTCTGGTGGCGCTGCTGGACGTTGACGGCGCGCTATTCTCCGCAGATTTCCGGTCAGCAGAACGCTTCGCCCAGCTCTATACGCAGGTCTCTGGCCGTGCCGGACGCGCCGGGAAGCAAGGCGAAGTGGTGCTGCAAACGCACCATCCTGAACATCCGCTGCTGCAAACCTTGCTGTATAAAGGCTATGACGCGTTTGCCGAACAGGCGCTGGCCGAGCGACAAACGCTCCAGCTTCCACCGTGGACCAGCCATGTGATCGTGCGGGCAGAAGATCATAACAACCAGCATGCACCAATGTTCTTGCAGCAACTACGGAATCTCATTCAAGCCAGCCCGTTGGCTGATGACAAACTCTGGGTGCTCGGCCCGGTTCCCGCACTGGCGCCCAAACGCGGTGGTCGTTATCGTTGGCAAATATTGTTGCAACATCCATCACGAATTCGTCTGCAACATATCGTCAGCGGCACGCTGGCACTGATCAATACGCTACCCGATGCACGCAAGGTTAAATGGGTGCTGGATGTCGATCCCATCGAGGGATAACCCCTCACGATGCGAGGCGGATCGTAAAATTAAAGATCCATCACACTTTTTATGAAAATTCTGTAACCGCTTCCATTCACTATCTGATAAAAATGTTTCAGATGAAGGTTATCCAGGGACGAGTCTGTGCCAGCAGCTCTCTGGCGAGGAGAAAGAGTGAAACCGAATAAGCAGGTTGCCGCCGCTACAATGAAAGATGTTGCTCTGAAGGCGAAAGTCTCAACGGCAACCGTATCCCGCGCATTAATGAACCCGGACAAAGTCTCGCAGTCAACCCGTAACAAGGTTGAGCAGGCAGCACTGGAAGTGGGATATCTACCCCAATCAATGGGACGTAACGTTAAGCGTAATGAGTCACGTACCATTCTGGTGATTGTGCCGGATATCTGCGATCCGTTTTTTAGCGAAGTGATTCGTGGCATCGAAGTGACTGCCGCAGAACAGGGATACCTGGTGCTTATTGGCGACTGCGCGCACCAGAACCAGCAGGAAAAGACGTTTCTTAACCTCATTATCACCAAGCAGATCGATGGCATGGTACTGCTCAGCTCGCGCCTGCCGTTTGATGCCAGCGTGGAAGAACAGCGCAATTTACCGCCGATGGTCATGTCGAACGAGTTCGCGCCAGAGCTGGAACTCCCTACCGTGCACATTGATAACCTCACCGCCGCCTTTAACGCGATGAATTATCTGCTGGAACTGGGGCATAAACGCATTGGTTGTATCGCCGGACCCGAAGATATGCCGCTGTGCCATTACCGTCTGCAAGGCTACGTTCAGGCATTACGCCGCAGCGGAATTACGGTCGATCCGCATTTCATCGCGCGCGGTGACTTTACCTATGAAGCGGGAGCCAATGCGTTGAAGCAGCTCCTTGAACTACCGCAGCCGCCTACCGCTGTCTTTTGTCACAGCGACGTCATGGCGCTGGGTGCACTCTCTTACGCCAAACGTCAGGGTCTGAAAGTCCCTGATGATTTATCCATTATTGGCTTTGATAACATTTCGCTCACGGAATTTTGTGATCCACCCCTGACAACCGTCGCACAGCCGCGTTTCGATATCGGACGTGAAGCTATGCTGTTACTGCTCGATCAATTACAAGGGCAGAGCGTCAGCAGTGGCTCACGTTTACTGGACTGCGAGCTTATTATTCGGGGTACTACCCGGGCACTGACGTAAAGTAAAGTGCTTTCGGACTCCCCTGTCTGGTCAAAGGCCCGCCGCTTAAGTAACATGGCGGGCTGACGAACGAATAAATACAGCGAAACGATAGTGGCACAACGAGATTATGTACGTCGCGGCCAACCGGCACCTTCGCGGCGCAAGAAGAGCACATCACGGAAAAAACAACGCAATACGCCTGCGGTATCGCCCGCAATGGTTGCTATTGCTGCAGCCGTACTCGTGACCTTTATCGGTGGTCTGTACTTCATTACGCATCACAAGAAAGAAGAGTCCGAAACGCTGCAAAACCAGAAAGTCACCGGTAATGGCATTCCGCCAAAACCGGAAGAGCGCTGGCGATACATCAAAGAGCTGGAAAGCCGTCAGCCTGGCGTACGTGCGCCTACCGAACCGTCTGCGGGCGGCGAGGTACTGAATGCCGACCAGCTAACCAATGAGCAGCGCCAGCTATTGGCGCAAATGCAGGCTGATATGCGTCAACAGCCGACGCAGCTCAACGAAGTACCGTGGAACGAGCAAACGCCTGAACAACGCCAGCAAACGCTGCAGCGTCAGCGTCAGGTGCAACAGCAGCAGTGGAATAACGCACAGCAGCAGGCTCAGCAGCCGCGTCCACGGGCAACAGAACAGCCGTATCAGCAGCAGCAAACGCGTACAGCACAAGCCGCGCCGGTACAGCAGCCGAAAACGCAGCCAAAACCGGCGGCGCAACAGCCGTATCAGGATCTGCTGCAAACGCCTGCGCATACCACCGCCGCTCAGCCGAAAACGCAACCGGCCGCGCCAATAACGAATGAAACACAGCCGCCAAAACAGACTGCTGAGAAAAAAGATGAACGCCGCTGGATGGTTCAGTGCGGATCATTTAAAGGCGCTGAGCAGGCAGAAACTGTGCGTGCGCAGCTGGCCTTTGAAGGCTTTAACTCCCGTATTACCACCAATAACGGCTGGAATCGTGTGGTCATTGGTCCGGTCAAGGGCAAAGAGAATGCCGACAACACCATCAGCCGCCTGAAGGTTGCTGGTCACACAAACTGCATTCGACTCTCCACTGGGGGTTGAAACCCCCAAAATCCCCCCCATCTATACTTGCATTACGCCCCGTACACTGTGCGGGGCCTGTACATTGCATTTGTAACCAAGGGGTCTGCTCGTGACAACAATAGTAAGCGTACGCCGTAACGGCCATGTGGTAATCGCCGGTGATGGTCAGGCCACACTGGGTAACACCGTAATGAAAGGCAACGTGAAGAAAGTCCGCCGTCTGTACAACGATAAAGTCATCGCGGGCTTTGCGGGCGGTACTGCGGATGCATTCACGCTGTTTGAACTGTTTGAACGCAAGCTGGAAATGCACCAGGGTCACCTGGTGAAAGCTGCCGTTGAACTGGCAAAAGACTGGCGTACCGACCGTATGCTGCGCAAACTCGAAGCGCTGCTGGCCGTCGCAGATGAAACTGCATCGCTCATCATCACCGGTAACGGCGACGTCATCCAGCCAGAAAACGATCTGATTGCTATAGGCTCCGGCGGTCCCTACGCCCAGGCTGCTGCACGCGCTCTGCTTGAAAATACCGAGCTTGGCGCACGCGAGATTGCTGAGAAAGCGTTGGATATTGCAGGGGATATCTGCATTTATACCAACCACTTCCATACCATCGAAGAATTGAACTCCAAAGCGTAAGGATCCCCCATGTCTGAAATGACCCCACGCGAAATTGTCAGCGAACTGAACAAACACATCATCGGCCAGGATAACGCTAAGCGTTCCGTGGCGATCGCCCTGCGTAACCGCTGGCGTCGTATGCAGCTCAACGAAGAGTTGCGTCATGAAGTCACGCCGAAAAACATTCTGATGATTGGCCCGACCGGCGTCGGTAAAACCGAAATCGCCCGTCGTCTGGCAAAACTGGCCAACGCGCCGTTCATCAAAGTCGAAGCAACAAAATTCACCGAAGTCGGCTATGTTGGTAAAGAAGTAGATTCCATCATCCGCGATCTGACCGATGCTGCCATCAAAATGGTCCGCGTGCAGGCAATTGAGAAAAACCGCTTCCGTGCCGAAGAGATGGCGGAAGAGCGCATTCTCGACGTGCTGATCCCACCAGCTAAAAATAACTGGGGGCAGTCAGAGCAGCCGCAGGAACCTTCTGCAGCGCGTCAGGCATTCCGTAAAAAACTGCGTGAAGGCCAGCTGGATGATAAAGAGATCGAAATCGATCTCGCGGCCGCACCGATGGGCGTTGAAATTATGGCGCCTCCAGGAATGGAAGAGATGACCAGCCAGCTGCAGTCCATGTTCCAGAACCTGGGCGGTCAGAAGCAAAAACCGCGTAAGCTGAAAATCAAAGACGCGATGAAGCTGCTGATTGAAGAAGAAGCGGCCAAACTGGTGAACCCGGAAGAGCTGAAACAAGAAGCTATCGACGCCGTTGAGCAGCACGGGATCGTGTTTATCGACGAAATCGACAAAATCTGTAAGCGCGGCGAATCCTCCGGCCCGGACGTGTCCCGTGAAGGCGTACAGCGCGACCTGCTGCCGCTGGTTGAAGGCTGCACGGTCTCCACCAAGCACGGCATGGTGAAAACAGATCACATTCTGTTTATCGCTTCTGGTGCATTCCAGGTAGCCAAACCGTCCGACCTGATCCCAGAACTGCAGGGTCGTCTGCCGATTCGTGTCGAGCTGCAGGCGCTGACCACCAGCGATTTTGAGCGTATCCTTACCGAACCGAATGCCTCCATCACCGTCCAGTACAAAGCGCTGATGGCGACTGAAGGTGTGGACATCAACTTCACTGAATCCGGTATTAAACGCATTGCCGAAGCGGCCTGGCAGGTTAACGAAACCACCGAAAACATCGGTGCACGTCGTCTGCATACCGTTCTGGAACGTCTGATGGAAGATATTTCCTATGATGCGAGCGATTTGAACGGCCAAAGCATCACAATTGATGCCGAATATGTGAGCAAACATCTGGATGCGCTGGTCGCAGATGAAGATCTGAGCCGTTTTATCCTATAATCGCGTTCAATGCATTTTCATCACTGTTGATGGGGCTGATAAAGCCCCATTTTTATTGGCGCTAAATATGACTGAACAACAACAAATTAGCCGCTCACAAGCCTGGCTGGAAAGTTTACGACCTAAGACCTTACCGCTCGCCTTCGCGGCGATCATCGTCGGTACGGCATTAGCATGGTGGCAAGGATACTTCGATCCGCTGGTTGCTCTGCTGGCATTGATTACGGCAGGACTGCTGCAAATTCTGTCCAATCTCGCTAACGACTATGGCGATGCCGTCAAAGGCAGCGACAAGCCCGACCGTATTGGACCGCTGCGCGGTATGCAAAAAGGGGTCATCACCCAACAGCAGATGAAGCGCGCGCTGATCGTCACCGTGGTGCTGATCTGTCTGTCCGGGCTGGCCCTGGTTGCTGTAGCCTGTCACACGCTGGCGGATTTTGTCGGTTTCCTGGTGCTCGGCGGTCTGTCGATTATCGCCGCGATCACCTACACCGTGGGTAATCGCCCTTACGGATATATCGGCCTGGGCGATATTTCTGTGCTGGTATTCTTCGGCTGGCTCAGCGTAATGGGAAGTTGGTACCTGCAGGCGCATACGTTGATTCCAGCGCTGATTCTGCCTGCCACCGCCTGCGGCCTGCTGGCAACCGCCGTGCTCAACGTCAACAACCTGCGCGATATCAACAGCGACAGAGAGAATGGCAAGAACACGCTGGTCGTGCGTTTAGGCGCTGTCAATGCCCGCCGCTACCACGCCTGTCTGCTGATGGGCACGCTGGTCTGTCTGGCACTGTTCAACCTGTTCTCACTGCAAAGCCTGTGGGGATGGCTGTTTATCCTCGCCGCTCCGCTGCTGATCAAACAGGCTCGCTATGTAATGCGCGAGATGGACCCGGCTGCAATGCGTCCGATGCTGGAACGCACCGTAAAAGCGGCATTGTTAACTAACCTGCTGTTTGTCGTTGGAATTTTCTTAAGTCAGTGGTCTCTTTAACTGACAAATATCAATTAACAATTGATGATTTTGCCAACAGTACACATAGCGCGATATACTAAAAATTCTCGCAGCAACTGAACGTTAAGCCTATGAAATACGATACATCCGAGCTTTGTGACATCTATCAGGAAGATGTCAACGTCGTGGAACCGCTGTTCTCTAACTTTGGAGGACGGTCGTCGTTTGGCGGACAAATCATCACGGTAAAATGTTTCGAGGACAACGGGTTGCTGTACGATCTGCTCGAACAAAACGGCCGTGGTCGCATTCTGCTGGTCGATGGCGGCGGTTCTGTCCGTCGTGCGCTGGTCGATGCCGAACTGGCACGGCTGGCCGTACAGAATGAATGGGAAGGTCTGGTCATCTACGGCTCAGTACGCCAGGTAGACGATCTGGAAGAACTGGATATCGGCATTCAGGCGATTGCCGCTATTCCGGTAGGTGCCTCAGGTGAAGGCATTGGGGAAAGCGATGTACGCGTCAACTTCGGTGGCGTGACGTTCTTCTCCGGCGACCACCTGTACGCCGATAACACCGGGATAATCCTCTCCGAAGACCCGCTCGATATCGAGTAAGCGAAAAAGGCACCGCAAGGTGCCTTTTTTATGCGTGTCACTGATTGCCGGATGGCGGCTTACGCCTTATCCGGCCTACAAACTCGCACTCTAAATCCTCTAAAGATTTCACGTCAGGGCAAGGCGGCAAGTAAGTGAATCCCCAGGAGCATAGGTCACTATGTGACTGGGGTGAATGCACGCAGCCAACGCCGCCATAACGTGAAATATGACGAGGATTAGACTTCTTCCATACGACCCAGCAGGGCATGCAGACGATCCTGCCAGCCGCTCTGCTGTTCTTTCAGGCTATTGTTCTCACGCTCCAGTTCTTCACGCTGCTGCTGTGCAGTCTGAACTTCCTGCGACAGTGAGTTGTTCTTTTCTTTCAGCTCTTCGATTTCCATCTGCAACAGCGTGATGGTATCAATCGCCTGCTGTACTTTTGCTTCCAGTTTCTCAAACACTTCTAATGACATCGTCATACCTCTCCTGAATTGCAAGGCGTTGATGGATAAAAATCCTTGTCCCGATAACCGGCGACGCCTTAATAAAAACGAGCGCACTCTACTTAACACCGATTGTATGAAGCCGCGTCATCCCTGTCCAGCGGCATCCCGCGCAGATTGCGGTTTGCAACACTTTTAGTCTTTCTCCTGGTGACATTACTGTCATAACTCTTAAGTGTTAACAGATTGATCAGTGAAATGATTCAGCTCACACTATTTTTGTATAACAAATACCTCACAATGGCGCGAAAACGCTCATTTTGTTGATGCAGTACACACATTTTAATTTCGATATTTCTCGTTTTTGCGCGTTAACGATAAATTAACAGTGTGCCTACCGGCTCCGGGGATGTCAGTGACCTTCTCGCACACAATAAACATTAAACTCTCTTCAGGATCCGATTATGAGTCAAACATCAACCTTAAAAGGCCAGTGCATTGCTGAATTCCTCGGTACCGGGTTGTTGATTTTCTTCGGTGTGGGCTGTGTCGCTGCACTTAAAGTGGCTGGGGCTACTTTTGGTCAGTGGGAAATCAGTATCATCTGGGGTCTGGGGGTAGCGATGGCTATCTATCTGACCGCAGGCGTTTCTGGTGCACACCTGAATCCCGCGGTAACCATCGCACTCTGGCTGTTCGCCTGTTTTGATAAACGCAAAGTTGTTCCTTTTATTATTTCGCAAATTGCCGGCGCCTTTTGCGCAGCGGCACTGGTTTACGGGCTTTATTACAATCTTTTCCTCGATTTCGAACAAACTAACCATATCGTACGCGGCAGTACCGAGAGCCTGGGTCTGGCAGGTACTTTCTCCACCTATCCGAACCCGCATATCAATTTTGTGCAGGCCTTCGCGGTTGAAATGGTCATTACCGCTATTCTAATGGGGCTGATTCTGGCTCTGACCGACGATGGTAACGGTGTACCTCGTGGTCCGCTGGCACCACTGCTGATCGGCTTGTTGATTGCCGTTATTGGTGCTTCCATGGGTCCGCTGACAGGTTTTGCGATGAACCCGGCACGTGACTTCGGACCGAAACTCTTCGCCTGGATGGCCGGATGGGGTGAGATTGCCTTCACGGGTGGTCGCGATATCCCTTACTTCCTGGTTCCGGTGTTTGGCCCGATTACCGGCGCGATTTTGGGCGCATGGGCATATCGCAAACTGATTGGTCGTCATTTACCGTGCGATGTCTGCGCGATTGAAGAAAAAGACGTTGCGGCCAACACTCAACAAAAAGCTTCGCAGTAATGTGACTACGGGACAAAAAATTATGACTGAAAAAAAATATATCGTTGCGCTCGACCAGGGCACCACCAGCTCCCGCGCGGTCGTAATGGACCACGATGCGAATATCGTTGCCGTTTCACAGCGCGAATTCGAACAAATTTACCCGAAAGCAGGTTGGGTAGAACATGACCCGATGGAAATTTGGGCGACCCAAAGCTCCACGCTGGTAGAAGTTCTGGCGAAAGCCGATATCAGTTCCGATGAAATTGCAGCGATCGGTATTACCAACCAGCGTGAAACCACCATTGTCTGGGAACGCGAAACCGGTAAACCTATCTATAACGCGATTGTGTGGCAGTGTCGTCGTACCGCGGAAATCTGCGAAAAGCTCAAGCGCGACGGTATGGAAGAGTACATCCGTAATAATACAGGTCTGGTCATTGACCCGTACTTCTCCGGCACCAAAGTGAAGTGGATCCTCGACCACGTAGAAGGCTCACGTGAGCGCGCTCGTCGCGGCGAACTGCTGTTCGGTACTGTAGATACCTGGCTTATCTGGAAAATGACGCAGGGACGTGTACACGTCACGGATTACACCAATGCCTCACGTACCATGCTGTTCAACATCCACTCCCTGGACTGGGATGACACGATGCTGGATGCGCTGGATATTCCGCGTGCAATGCTGCCTGAAGTTCGTCGCTCTTCTGAAGTGTACGGCCAGACCAACATCGGTGGTAAAGGCGGTATTCGTATTCCTATCTCCGGTATCGCCGGTGACCAGCAGGCGGCGCTGTTTGGCCAGCTGTGCGTGAAGGAAGGGATGGCGAAAAACACTTACGGTACCGGCTGCTTCATGCTGATGAACACCGGCGAGAAAGCCGTTAAGTCCGAAAACGGACTGCTGACCACCATCGCTTGCGGACCGACCGGGGAAGTGAACTACGCGCTGGAAGGTGCGGTATTTATGGCTGGCGCATCTATCCAGTGGCTACGTGATGAAATGAAACTCATCAGCGATGCGTTCGACTCCGAATATTTCGCCACCAAAGTGAAAGACACCAACGGCGTGTACGTCGTTCCGGCATTTACTGGCCTGGGCGCACCATACTGGGACCCGTATGCTCGCGGCGCCATCTTTGGTCTGACCCGTGGGGTAAACTCCAACCACATCATCCGTGCCACGCTTGAATCTATTGCATACCAGACTCGTGATGTTCTGGAAGCAATGCAGGCTGACTCCGGTATTCGCCTGCACGCCCTGCGCGTCGATGGCGGTGCGGTCGCCAACAACTTCCTGATGCAGTTCCAGTCCGACATTCTCGGCACGCGCGTTGAGCGCCCGGAAGTCCGCGAAGTCACCGCATTGGGTGCGGCATACCTGGCCGGTCTGGCAGTAGGCTTCTGGCAGAATCTGGATGAGCTGCAGGAAAAAGCGGTCATCGAGCGTGAATTCCGCCCAGGCATCGAAACCACCGAACGTAACTTCCGTTACAGCGGCTGGAAAAAAGCGGTCAAACGCGCCATGGCATGGGAAGATCACGACGAGTAATACGTCATAGCCGGATGGCAACTGTGCCTTATCCGGCAATATCTTCGTGCGGGGGCAACCCCGCACACACATCAATAATCTCGCCCCCTCCCCTGTGCTACACTTCGCGCCATTCCTTTCAGCTACGAGTTTGCAATGAGACGAGAACTTGCCATTGAATTTTCACGCGTGACCGAAGCGGCCGCGCTGGCTGGCTATAAATGGCTGGGCCGCGGCGACAAAAATACCGCTGACGGCGCGGCGGTAAACGCCATGCGTATTATGCTCAACCAGGTCAATATCGACGGCACCATCGTGATTGGCGAGGGTGAGATCGATGAAGCACCGATGCTGTTTATCGGTGAGAAAGTCGGGACCGGTCTTGGTGATGCGGTCGACATCGCCGTCGATCCTATCGAAGGCACACGCATGACGGCAATGGGTCAGGCAAACGCGCTGGCCGTACTGGCTGTTGGCGATAAAGGCTGCTTCCTGAACGCGCCAGACATGTACATGGAAAAGCTGATTGTCGGCCCAGGCGCAAAAGGGTCTATCGACCTGAACCTGTCGCTGGAAGCCAACCTGCAGAACGTTGCCGCTGCACTCAATAAGCCGCTGAGTGAACTGACCGTCACCATTCTGGCCAAGCCACGCCATGATGAAACGATCGCCGAAATGCAAAAACTGGGCGTGCGTGTTTTTGCTATTCCAGACGGTGACGTTGCGGCCTCCATTCTGACCTGCATGCCAGACAGTGAAGTTGACGTGCTGTACGGCATTGGCGGCGCACCGGAAGGTGTCGTTTCTGCCGCCGTTATCCGCGCGCTGGACGGCGACATGCAAGGCCGTTTGCTGGCACGTCATGACGTCAAAGGCGACAGCGAAGAGAACCGTCGCATTGGCGAACAAGAACTCGCTCGTTGCGCCGCCATGGGTATTGAAGCGGGCAAAGCGCTGCGTCTCGATGAAATGGCACGTAGCGACAACGTCATTTTCTCCGCCACCGGCATCACCAAAGGCGATTTGCTGGAAGGGATTAGCCGCAAAGGTAATATCGCGACCACCGAAACGCTGCTGATCCGCGGTAAATCACGTACGATCCGTCGCATTCAGTCAATTCACTACCTCGATCGCAAAGATCCCGATGTACAGGCGCACATCCTGTAATTGATTTGATCAATAGAGCCTTCCAGCCCATATGGGCTGGAAATCTTTCGTCCAACGAACGAAGATAAGGCAATCAAAGCAGACAGGAGAAAACCATGGCAGATTGGGTAACAGGCAAAGTCACGAAGGTACAGAACTGGACCGATGCCCTGTTTAGTTTGACCGTGCGAGCTCCGGTTCTTCCTTTCACTGCAGGTCAATTCACCAAGCTTGGCCTTGAGATCGACGGCGAACGCGTCCAGCGCGCCTATTCTTACGTCAATGCCCCTGATAACCCCGATTTAGAGTTTTATCTGGTGACGGTTCCCGACGGCAAACTCAGCCCTCGTCTGGCAGCACTGAAGCCTGGCGATGAAGTCCAGGTGGTGAGTGAAGCTGCTGGTTTCTTCGTGCTGGATGAAGTCCCCGATTGCGACACGCTGTGGATGCTGGCAACCGGCACGGCTATCGGCCCATATTTGTCGATTCTGCAATTAGGCAAAGACCTGGATCGCTTCAAAAATCTGGTGCTGGTCCACGCCGCGCGCTATGCCGCCGATTTGAGCTATCTACCGTTGATGCAGGCCCTGGAAAAGCGCTACGAAGGTAAATTACGCATCCAGACGGTGGTCAGTCGTGAAACCGTGGCAGATTCGCTGACCGGGCGTGTACCGGCACTAATTGAAAGCGGTGAACTGGAAAAAGCGGTCGGGCTGCCAATGGATAAAGAAACCTGTCATGTGATGCTGTGCGGAAACCCGCAGATGGTGCGCGATACCCAGCAGTTGCTGAAGGACACCCGGCAGATGACCAAACACCTGCGCCGCCGACCGGGCCATATGACCGCAGAGCACTACTGGTAAGAACGTTTCAATGCCCGGTAAACACCCGGGCATTTTGCCGGATGGCGCTTACACTTATCCGGCCTACGAGTCAGCTCTGTACTTTACGTCCTGCGTATCCTTACCATATTTATTTGCGTCCTGGGTGCCAATGAACGCACCCAGATCGATAAGCATGCCGACCAGAATCAACGTTGGAACAAAGCGGCCTACCGCCCATTGCCAGACGCCGGGTAACATCACCCAATTTCCGGCCAGCAGCATCCACGCCAGAATCATCAACAGCGCCCACGCTCCGGAACGTCCCCGGTCATGCAGACGTTTTACCGTCACTGCCGCCGTTGGCCATAGCAGACACACCAGACAAAAAGCCGCGGTCTGAATATCGAGTAATTGTTTGCTCGCCAGCGAAAACAGAACCAGCATGCCGACGATCCATAGGCCAATCCAAATCCAGAAATCACGGCGCCCGATGCGCCCTTTAAATGAGAATAACCACTGCTGTATGGTCATGTAAGTTCCTTTATTATTACCTTCCAGAACAGTTTACCCTTTTGACAAGCTCGACGGTTACCGTTTTAATCGTGAGCAGTGAGAATGAAAGGTACGATTGATGAAGCACGGATTTACACTGTTTTTATTATTGTTTTCAGCCTTAACCGCCAGCCCTGCGGCATTGGCGGAAGAGCCATCGACGGCAACCACAGCCCCCTATTTACTGGCGGGCGCGCCGACCTTTGACCTGTCGATTAGCCAGTTTCGCGAAAACTTTAATACACAGAATCCGAAGCTTATCCTGAATGAGTTCCGCGCCATCGACAGCAGTCGCGATCGGGCAAATCTCACCCGCGCGGCCAGCAAAATCAATGAAAACCTGTATGCGTCTTCCGCCCTTGAGCGCGGTACCCTGAAAATCAAAAGCATGCAGATAACCTGGTTACCAATTCAGGGACCAGAGCAAAAGGCAGCTAAAGCGAAAGCGCTGGAATACATGACCGCCGTCATCCGCACCGTCGCACCGCTACTGACGAAGGAACAGAGCCAGAAAAAGCTACAAAAACTGCTCGCCGCAGGCAAAGGTAAGCACTATTACGCCGAAACAGAAGGCGCAATTCGCTATGTCGTGGCAGATAACGGTGAAAAGGGGCTGACCTTCGCTGTTGAACCGATTAAGCTGGCTCTATCTGAAAACCTCGAAGGGTCGAATTCCCCCTAAATTATTCACGTTTCAGGAAGGCGGCGACGCAACGAATCCCCAGGAGCTTACATCAGTAAGAGACTGGGGTGAGAGAGTACAGCCAACGCACCTGTAACGTGGAGAATGACGGGGAAATGACAAAAAGCAAAGCCTTTCGGGGGATGAATCTCTATACTGTTTCACAGACCATGCTGCCCTGACGGGCGGCCATATTCCTTAATTCGCTGACAAGCGTGGAGAAATGAAATGCGACATCCTTTAGTGATGGGTAACTGGAAACTGAACGGCAGCCGCCACATGGTAAACGAACTGGTTGCTAATCTGCGTAAAGAACTGGCTGGCGTTGCTGGCTGTGCAGTAGCGATTGCTCCGCCGGAAATGTATATCGACCTGGCGAAACACGCCGCTGCCGGTAGCCACATCATTCTGGGCGCGCAGAACGTTGACCTGAACCTGTCTGGCGCATTCACTGGTGAAACAAGTGCTGAAATGCTGAAAGACATCGGCGCACAGTACATCATTATCGGTCACTCTGAGCGTCGTACTTACCACAAAGAATCTGACGAGCTGATCGCTAAAAAATTCGCCGTACTGAAAGAGCAGGGTCTGACTCCAGTTCTGTGCATCGGTGAAACCGAAGCAGAAAACGAAGCGGGCAAAACTGAAGAAGTTTGTGCACGTCAGATCGACGCGGTTCTGAAAACTCAGGGCGCGGCAGCATTCGAAGGCGTCGTTATCGCTTACGAACCAGTATGGGCTATCGGTACCGGTAAATCTGCAACTCCTGCTCAGGCTCAGGCTGTTCACAAATTTATTCGTGACCACATTGCTAAAGCTGACGCGAAAATCGCTGAGCAAGTAATCATCCAGTACGGCGGTTCTGTAAACGCAGCTAACGCGGCAGAACTGTTTGCTCAGCCGGACATCGACGGTGCGCTGGTTGGTGGTGCTTCTCTGAAAGCAGACGCCTTCGCAGTCATCGTTAAAGCAGCAGAAGCCGCTAAACAGGCTTAAGTTGTTAAGGCGGGAGGAGCACTCCTCCCGCCGTATTAACTACCAGTACCCCAACCAGTGCCACCAGAAGGCGCCGGTCACCCCCCAAATGGTCAGGTTGACCACACTCATCACCAGCCCCGTTTTCCACCACTCTGCCAGCGTGACATAGCCCGAACCAAAGATGATCGGCGCAGTACCCGTGCCATAGTGCGTGAGCGACATCATCAAGGAGGAGGAGAAACCGAGCATTAAACCAAGCAATGCTGGCGGCGCGCCGAGGCCTAATCCTGCGGCGAAGAACGCAGCGAACATAGCCGTAATATGCGCAGTAGTGCTGGCGAAAAAGTAGTGCGAGTAGACATAAAGCAGAATCAACAGCAGCGTTGCAACACTCCAGTGCACGCCAAGATGGTCGATTGCGCTACCAACGCTGGTTGCCAGCCATCCCACCAACCCCAGTTTGCTGAGAAAATCCGCCATCATCACCAGCGCGGCAAACCAGACTATCGTATCCCATGCCCCGCGGCATTTAAGAATGTCATCCCAGCTCAATACGCCCGCCATCAATAGAATCGACAAACCAATTAACGCGGCGCTAGTGGGGTTTACGCTCCAGGCACTACCCATCAGCATCGCTGGAACACCCGCCCACAGGCAGAGCAGCAAAATGAACACTGCCAGGGTGATTTTTTCTGCCAGTGATAGTGGACCCAGCGCATCCAGTTTTTGCCGCGCGAACTGCGGCGCATTTGGCGTGCGCGTGATAGCTGGCGGATAGAGCCACCAGATTACAATCGGCATGACAACCAGTGATACCAGAGCAGGAAGAAGCGCCGCAATAGCCCACATTCCCCAGGTCATGTTCAGCACTCCATCCGTCCCCTTCGTCAAAAAGCTGACGATTAACGGGTTAGGTGCGGTCGCGGTGATGAACATTGCCGAGCTGATCGGGTTAATGTTGTAGTTCACCAGCGCGAGATAACGGCCCGTTGAGCCATTCTCGGCATGGCCGGGCTGCGAGCCGAGGCTTTCCGCAATCGCCCGCATTACCGGGTGGATAATGCCGCCGCCACGTGCGGTATTGCTTGGCGTTACGGGTGCAATTAGCGTTTCCGCAAGGGTTAATGCCCACGCAATACCCAGCGTTCTTTTACCAAATAGCGCAATAAACCCGTAGCCAATACGCGCTCCCAGGCCAGTCTTTAACAGACTTTGCGACAGCATAATGGATAAACCAATCAGCCAGATTAACTGGTTAGAAAAGCCACTCAACGCATCGTTCAACGCCGCGGAGGGTTTGCCGGGGTTAGTAACGCCAGTCATCGCCACCAGCATAATCGCCACAATCGCAATTGCGCCAATGGGCATAGCCTTACCGATAATCGCAGCGATCGTACCAATAAACAGTGCCAGCAGGTGCCACGCTTGCGGGGTTACGTCAGGAGGACACGGGATAACAAACCAGATGGTCAGCGTAATCACGAGCGAGATGATGGCAGGCCAACAGCGGATAGGGGTCAAACTGTCCATGAATCAATCCTTGAATTTCCAGTGCGCAAATCTGCGCTCAGGCATTAACCGATATTGCCGCACATAATACAATTCACTCACTCACAAAACATAAAATTAACATTTTGATACATCTACAGTTTTCCTAACACCGTAAACCAGGCGTAATCCAGCGGCAGAAGAATCAAATACGTTGCCGCCGCCAGTGCGATACACAGCAGCATCCCCGCCCTTGCAGGTACTTTCCCGAGCGCCATCGCCACTACGATCGGTGAAGCCTGATACGGCAACAGTGGCGTTGAATAACCCAGCACCTGGATCATAATCACCGACAGCAGAGGGAATCCCGTCGCATCGGCAAAACTTTGCGCCAACGTGGTATACAGCGCCGGAACACCGTTCGCCGTCATAATAAAATTAAGCGCAGTGGTAATACCGGTCAGCGCGAGGAAACTGGTAAACGGCTTTTCCGCATCCAGCGGCATCACCTGTAACAGCGCTTCGCCAACAGCGCTACCAATACCGGTTTGCGTGACGGTGATCGCCAGCCCCAGAATACCCGCCACATAAATACAGGTACGAATGTTGACCCCAGTGGAAAACTCGTCGCCATTGATAAAGCCAACCCGTGGTAGCAATGTGATAACTGCCGCAGCCAGTCCGGTCCACGCAGGGCCAATGCCGTGCCAGCTTTCGCTTACCCACAAGAACAGCACCACCGCTAACATCCAGGCCAGACGTTTTTCATCCCGGCTCATCGGCTCCGGCGGCGTGAGATCGCGCGGCGCATGCGGCTTGCCAGGGAACAACCAGCAGATAAGCACAATGAGCACCGCGCCTTTAAGCCAACCCAGAACCGGCGTATGCAGCAGCAAATAGGGAAGATAATTGAGGTGGATACCGTAAGAGCCTTCCGCCGCGCCGCTCATCACCAGATTCGGTACGTTAGCGGGTAAAATCGTCGCAGAAAGCTGGAACGTCCCAAACCCGACGGCCAGTGCTAGACCATACCAGGCGCGCGTGCCGTCGTTAATTCCAGCCCGTTTCGCCATCGCCGCGACGATCGGCATCAGCAGCGCAATGCGGCCCATGTTGGATGGCATCACAAATGCCAGCGCGTAACTCAGCAGCACTACGCTCGCCACCATTAACGGCCAGGAATCAGTCAACCTCGATGACAGCGCCCTCGCCGCCCTGTCCGCCAGCCCCGTTTTACGAATCGCGATACCCAGTACAAAGCCGCTAAACACCAGCCAGAATGCGGAGGACGCAAAGCCGCCAAAAATCACATCCGGTGGCGCGATTTTGGCCACCATCGCCACGGCAAAGAACAGCAACGCCGTTATAAACTCCGGCAGCAGCGACGTAGCCCAGAGCAGAATGGTGATACCAACCACCAGAGAGGGGATAAACAGAGGGTGTGTAAGCCAGAGCGACATGCCTGTCTCCTGTTGTTTTTTTCAACAAGAATACGGGGACAGGCATGCGGAGTAAACGCCAGATTAGGTGGGGTTAACGCAGAATATCACATTGATGATCCTGAATTTCCTCAGCAGAGGCGAGATTCAGTGCCAGCAGATTGCGCTGAGTAGCCAGCAGGACAAAGGATTCGTCGCTCTGGCGTACCATCGCCAACGCATAGCTGCCCATATGCTCACGCGCATCCGGCACCTCTTCCGCCAGCATCATAAACGGGCTGCGTTGTGCCAGTTCATTTTCCGTGACGCGACGTGCCAGATATTCATGACCGCGCAGCCCACCCGGTAATGGTAGCCAGCGGGTACTGATTTTCGCCAGGTTGTCATCCAGCTGCTTTCTGACATCGGTTCGCAGGCAGGAGATATGAATATGCAGGTGATTTTGCGTACGCCCGCTACGTGAGTTAATGGTCAGAGAGACTGCTTTGTCAGGGATTTCCTGGCCGTATTTTTGGCTCATAAAGCTACGCGCCTGCCAGGCCAGCCAGAAAAAGTTCGGCGTGCCTGATTTCAACAGCAGCGGACTTTCCGTACCGTTGATCCGCCAGGTAGGCATCAACAGATATTGCAGTGGGCCGTTACGGTCTTTGAACACCACATATCCGGCATCCGGCTTTACTTCAGCGCATGGGGCGGGGTCCTGCTGCTGCAACTGGTGCGGCAGGCATTGCTGAAGAACGATCTGGCGTAATGCGTCCGGGTTGCCGGTGAATTTCCAGTACCCGATACCTGCAGCGGCGGCGACCATAATCACCGCCAGTAAAAGATAGCCTGCTTTTTTCATTACGCGTTTCCTGTATCCCATTGAAGGGCAAGAGTAACGCAAAACCATGACAAATAAAAAACCCGGTCGCGCTTGGCCACCGGGTCGGTAAATCACAGATTATTTATCGTTTACTGATTTGGTCGAACGTACCGCCGTTAGAGAAGTGCTCTTTCTGCGCTTTCGTCCAGCCGCCAAACTCTTCGTCGATAGTGAACAGCTTCAGCTTCGGAAATGCGTTTTCGTATTTCTTCGCGACTTCTGCATCACGTGGACGATAGTAGTTTTTCGCCGCAATTTCCTGGCCTTCCGGAGAGTAGAGATACTTCAGGTAAGCTTCCGCCACCGCTTTGGTATCTTTCTTTTCCACCACTTTATCAACCACGGACACGGTAGGCTCCGCGAGGATAGATTCACTCGGGGTCACTATCTCGAATTTATCTTTGCCCAGCTCGTTCGTTGCCAACAGCGCTTCGTTTTCCCAGGCAATCAGCACATCACCGATACCACGTTCAACGAAGGTATTGGTTGAGCCACGTGCGCCAGAATCGAGTACCTCAACGTTTTTATACAGGGCCTTCACAAAGTCTTGTGCCTTGGCCTGATCGTTGTTGTTGTGGTGCAGGGCATAGCCCCATGCCGCCAGATAGTTCCAGCGAGCTCCGCCGGAGCTTTTCGGGTTTGGCGTAATGACCGACACGCCCGGTTTGATTAAATCGTTCCAGTCATGAATTTGTTTGGGATTGCCTTTGCGGACCAGGAACACGATGGTGGAGGTGTAAGGCGCGGAGTTATCCGGCAGGCGTTTAATCCAGTTTTTATCGATACGGCCACGTTCAGCAATGGCATCCACGTCGTAAGCCAGTGCCAGCGTCACAACATCGGCTTCAATGCCGTTGATGACGGAAGTCGCCTGTTTACCCGAACCGCCGTGCGACTGGCGGATCACAACGTTGTCGCCCGTTTCCTGCTTCCAGTGCGCGCTGAAGGCCTTATTGTACTGCTCGTACAGTTCACGCGTTGGATCGTACGATACGTTAAGTAACTGAATATCCTTTGCCAGAACGCTGGTCGATGCCAGCAATAATGTTAACCCTACGCCCCATTTGTTCATCGCCCAGCTCTCTTAGGTAGTGTTGTGATGAGCAAAGCGTGCCAGAAAGGAATCCAAACATTAAAGAATAAAAAAAGATTTGCTATAACTTGGGGGAATATATGGAGTCGAGTTTTTGCCTGATGACGCTACGCTTATCAGGCCTACGATTTGCATCATGTAGGCCGGATAAGGCGCAAGCCGCCATCCGGCAATTGCAATTAGTACAGTTTTTTCGCGCAGTCCAGCCAGTCACCTTTGAACGGACGCTTCATGTTTTCGATAGCGTCGATGATGTCGTGGTGAACCAGCTGCTCGTTCTGAATACCTACGCAGCGACCGCCGTGGCCTTCCAGCAACAGTGCAATCGCATATGCGCCCATGCGGGATGCCAGGATACGGTCGTAAGGAACCGGGGAACCACCACGCTGGATGTGACCCAGTACGGTTGCACGCGTTTCGCGGCCCGTTTCCTTCTCGATGTAATGCGCCAGTTCGTCAACGTCACACATGTGTTCAGTGATCGCTACGATTGCGTGTTTTTTACCTTTCGCGATGCCCGCTTTGATTTCAGTAACCAAATCGTCACGGCTGAATTCCACTTCCGGAACCACCACGAACTCACAACCACCGGCAATTGCAGCCGCCAGGGTCAGGTCACCACAGTAGCGGCCCATCACTTCGACGATGGAAATGCGCTGGTGAGAAGAAGAGGTATCACGCAGGCGGTCAATCGCTTCAACGACAGTGCCCAGAGCAGTGAAGTAGCCGATGGTGTAGTCGGTACCTTTGATATCGTTATCGATAGTGCCCGGCAGACCGATGCATGGGAAGCCCATTTCAGTCAGGCGTTTTGCACCCATGTAAGAACCGTCACCCCCGATAACAACCAGGGCGTCGATGCCACGCTTCTTCAGGTTTTCGATAGCTACCGCACGTACGTTTTCATCACGGAATTCCGGGAAGCGAGCAGAACCGAGGAAAGTACCGCCACGGTTGATCATGTCGGACACGCTGTAGCGGTCAAGCTGGACCATACGGTCTTCATACAAACCCAGGTAGCCATCATGGATCCCCATGACTTCCAGCCCTTCCGTCAACGCTGCACGTACAACACCACGGATTGCTGCGTTCATGCCCGGCGCATCACCGCCGCTTGTCAACACACCGATTTTCTTAATCATGACTACCTCTGAACTTTGGAATGCAAAATGAAATCTGCTGCCGGAAGTCGATTCCGCATATCGAAACGATCCAACGAATATGCAGATAGTATAACAATCACTTCCTGCTGAATTGATTCAGGTCAGGCCAAATGGTGGTAATTTATACACAAAATGCTGGCCCGGTTCACTTTTTTTACAACGAATTATGAAAGCTCAAACATCTTGCCTTCCTTGGGTACGACTGAACAGGGATCCTGATGAATGATGACATCCGATCCCGGGAAACGCCGTAAAATTGCCTGCTCAACCTGTTCAGCCACTAAATGCGCCTGAACGAGCGGCAGATTATCTTCCATTTCCAAATGAATCTGAATAAAGCGAGTCGGCCCTGACTGCCGCGTGCGAAGATCGTGAGCGCCGCTGACTCCAGGCCATGACGTCACTATATCAATAATTTCCTGACGTTCCTCATCGGGTAAAGCGCGATCCAGCAAAGATTGCACTGCCTCATACCCCATGCGTAATGCGCTATATAAAATATAGATGCCAATCCCCAGCGCAAACAAGGCATCTGCACGATGCCAGCCATACCATGCCAGCCCGAGCGCAATGAGAATCGCACCGTTCATCATAACATCAGACTGATAATGAAGCATATCTGCCCGAACGGCCTGACTTTGCGTACGCTTCACTACCCAGCGCTGAAACGAGACCAGAATGATTGTACACACTAACGCAATGATGGTGACAACCACCCCAACGCCCGGATCTTTCATCGGCGTGGGTTGGATGAGATGCTGAATCCCGGTCAGGAATAAAAACAGCGCCGAACCAGAAATAAACATGCTTTGCGCCAACGCCGCCAGCGATTCCGCTTTTCCGTGTCCGAACGTATGTTCATCATCTGCGGGCTGCAGCGAATAGCGCACCACCAACAGATTGGTTAACGACGCCGCGATGTCCACCAGAGAATCCACCAGTGCTGCCAGAATACTGACCGATCCGGTGTACCACCACGCAAAAATTTTGATCAAAAGTAACAGCGATGCCATCACGGTTGCCGCGATTGCCGCCCGGCTCACTAGCCGCCCATAGGTTTGATTCATAAACACTCCTGCCAGGATATGCCGCTAGTATAACGGATGAAGTAAAACAGTCAGGCAATAACCGAGGGACAAATTTTGGGCAAAAAAAAACCCCCACATCATGTGGGGGAAGACAGGGATGGTGTCTATGGCAAGGAAAACAGGGTTACTACTGGGAACGTGAGTTGCTACTACTCAATAAATTCAACGATGAGCTTTTTTTCCAGTGCGCTACATCGCGCAGTTGCTCCATTCGTTGTTCATGTTTCTCATTTAAAACCGCTTGCTGCTCTGGCGTTAACAGGCGATACATCTGGTTGCGGATCCTGGCTATTTCAACCTGGCGGGCAACCTGTTCTTGCGCCATTCTTTCTGCCTGAGCGCGCACTGCGCTTTCATCAAATTTCTCTGCGGTGACAAGGCGATGCATTGTCTCTATTTCGCTAACATTAACAGGAGGCTGTTCGTGTCTTGCCTGCTGCATTAAATCTCGCATCTGTTGACGTTGATGTTCGGTTAAACTGATACCGTCAAACATGTGGCTCTGAACGCTGCGTTGCGATGAGCCTTCACCCAGGTGCCAGTGATCGCCTGTGACGACTTCAGCTGCATGGCTAAATGTACTGAGTGCCAGCGTTGAGGCCATGACGGCAGCGGTAACTTTGCCCATCACTTGCTCCCAAAATCTTTTCTGTCGCGATTCAACGAGAGACAGTTTACGATTCGGGCTGCAAACATGCGTCAGGGGGTGTAAAACAACGTAAAGTCATAGATTAGCGACGCCTGATGACGTAATTTCTGCCTCGGAGGTACGTAAACAATGAATAAAATCCTGTTAGTTGATGATGACCGAGAGCTGACTTCCCTGTTAAAGGAGTTGCTCGAAATGGAAGGTTTCGATGTGCTGGTTGCCTATGATGGGGAACAGGCGCTTGAGCTTCTGGATGACAGCATCGATTTACTTTTGCTCGACGTCATGATGCCGAAGAAAAACGGCATTGATACGCTGAAAGCACTTCGTCAGACACACCAGACACCCGTAATCATGCTGACCGCTCGCGGCAGCGAATTGGATCGCGTACTTGGCCTTGAGCTGGGCGCGGACGACTATTTACCTAAACCGTTTAACGACCGTGAACTGGTCGCGCGCATCCGCGCTATTCTGCGTCGCTCACACTGGAGCGAACAGCAGCAGAACAGCGATAACGGTTCGCCGACGCTGGAAGTTGATGCGTTAAGCCTTAATCCGGGTCGCCAGGAAGCCAGCTTTGACGGGCAAATTCTGGAGTTAACCGGCACCGAATTCACCCTGCTCTATTTGCTGGCTCAGCATCTCGGTCAGGTGGTTTCGCGTGAGCACCTGAGCCAGGAAGTGCTGGGCAAACGCCTGACGCCTTTCGATCGCGCGATCGACATGCATATCTCGAACCTGCGTCGTAAGCTGCCAGAGCGTAAAGACGGACACCCGTGGTTTAAAACCCTGCGTGGTCGCGGCTACCTGATGGTCTCCGCTTCATGATAGGGAGCTTAACCGCACGCATCTTTGCCATCTTCTGGTTGACGCTGGCACTGGTGTTGATGTTGGTACTGATGTTACCCAAGCTCGACTCACGCCAGATGACCGAGCTACTGGACAGCGAGCAGCGCCAGGGGTTAATGATTGAGCAACATGTTGAAGCTGAACTGGCGAACGATCCACCCAACGATTTGATGTGGTGGCGTCGCTTGTTTCGGGCGATAGACAAGTGGGCGCCGCCAGGACAGCGGTTATTACTTGTTACGACGGAAGGACGCGTGATCGGCGCAGAACGTAACGAAATGCAGATCATTCGTAACTTTATTGGTCAGGCCGATAACGCCGACCATCCGCAAAAGAAAAAATACGGTCGCGTTGAGATGGTCGGGCCTTTCTCCGTCAGAGACGGTGAAGATAACTACCAGCTGTATCTCATACGACCTGCCAGCAGCTCACAATCTGACTTTATCAACCTGCTGTTCGACCGACCGCTGTTGTTGCTGATCGTCACCATGTTAGTCAGCTCACCGCTATTGCTTTGGCTTGCCTGGAGTCTGGCGAAACCGGCGCGTAAGTTGAAAAACGCGGCGGATGAAGTAGCTCAGGGTAACCTGCGTCAACATCCTGAGCTGGAAGCCGGTCCACAGGAGTTCCTGGCGGCAGGCGCGAGCTTTAACCAGATGGTGACGGCGTTGGAACGGATGATGACCACACAGCAACGCCTGCTGTCGGACATCTCTCACGAGCTGAGAACACCGCTAACGCGTCTGCAACTGGGCACCGCTCTGCTGCGCCGTCGTAGCGGTGAGAGCAAAGAGCTGGAGCGCATTGAAACAGAAGCACACCGACTGGACAGCATGATCAACGACCTGCTGGTGATGTCACGTAATCAGCAGAAAAACGCGCTGGTCAGTGAAACAGTGAAAGCTAATCAGCTTTGGGGCGAAGTGCTGGATAACGCCGCCTTTGAAGCTGAGCAGATGGGTAAATCGCTCACGGTGAATTTCCCGCCGGGTCCGTGGCCGCTGTACGGTAACCCAAATGCGTTGGAAAGTGCGCTGGAAAACATTGTGCGCAATGCCCTGCGCTATTCACATACGAAGATTGAAGTTGGCTTCGCGGTGGATATCGACGGGATTACCATCACCGTGGACGACGATGGCCCAGGCGTTAGCCCTGAAGACAGAGAACAGATTTTCCGTCCGTTCTATCGTACCGATGAGGCGCGCGATCGCGAGTCTGGCGGAACAGGTCTGGGTCTGGCGATTGTTGAAACCGCAATTCAGCAGCATCGTGGCTGGGTGAAGGCCGAAGACAGCCCGCTGGGTGGTTTACGGCTGGTGATTTGGTTACCGCTGTATAAACGCGCTTAACAGGCTTCCCCGGTACGACATAATTACCGGGGAAGCATTCACGTTATGCCGCCGCAGCCGCCGCCGCTAGCTTTTGCTTTTTAATTCGCTTCACCAGAATGGTCGAGCAGATAAAGCCCATTAAGCTGAACGCAATCATCACGCTAAAGACATAGTTGTAGCCAGTGATGCCGCTATTGGTATCCAGCAAATAGCCGTACAACGTGTACGCAAACATCGCTGGCATATAACCGATGATGCAACCAAATGCCATTGCCGAGCCCGCATACTCACGTGGGGTACCGATCTCATCCATCGGCGCGAAGAAAATGGCACGCTGTGAGAAGATAATCGCTCCGAACCCTAATGTCGCCGCCATACCGATATACACGTTCATTGTTTGATGCGGTAACTGCATGAACACAAGCATCGCCACAGCAGAGATCAGGAACGTCCACTTCAGATACACTGTCGGTGATTTAGCAACTTTATCTGCCAACATTCCACCAATCGGCCCACCTACCATTTTTAACGCATACTGGTTGATGATGCCGTACGCACCGACGAGAGCTACCGGCAGCATATAGATATCTTTTAAGAACGGAATAAAGTAAGTCAGTCCACAGTACGCGGCATAAACGAAGAAAATACCTAAAGAAGCCAGCCAAACATTAGGGCAGGACAAAACATGTTTGATACCCTTTAACACTTCCATGTTGGCACTGGTTTTCTCGCCGCCTTTCACTTTGTCATCATCGACAATAAAGTACGTCAAAATACCTGCCACAAGCGTAATTACCGTATAGAACAACAGGCCCGCCTGCATCCCCGCTTTACCCTCACCAAACTGGACGAAGACAAACAGAGCGCCAGATGCAACGATAACATCCACCACGCCACGTCCGGCTTCTAAAAAGCCGAACATGCGTCCTTGTTCTTCTTTCGTTCCCAGCAAACGAACGGCTTTCAGCAATACCGGCCAATAAACCACATCGGCAAAGAAAGCCATCGCGGCAAAGCAAATGAGATAACCAGTAAATGACGGTAGCGTTGCCAGATATAAGCCACATAACCCAACGCCAATCAGACCGAACGGTAATAATATTTTCTTGGAGTAACGATCTGCGATATAGAGAGAAAGAAAAAGTCCGGTTGTCTGAACAATCGTATAAACCGTAAAGCTCAACCCAATTTGCGTATTAGTTAAACCCCAGTCATTCTGCATTGGCACATAGAAAACATCTTTCATACTTGAAAGCTTGAATATCGTGCCGCCGCCTAAAATCAAAAAACAGAGCCTTGCCCATTTATTCATGAACATGATTAAACCCTCATTGCTTGTTGAGAGAAATATCTAAATTAAATTGTATAATTAATAAAGCCAGGGGATTATTTTCATAATCCTTTCCGCATTTAATAATATTTTAAGAAAACTAATTAATTGCCTATAAACTTGTCACATATATCACGAATGTATTTTATTTGGGCAAGAGCATGTTCTTTTTCCTGCGCCAGTCGCGCATCAATCATGTTGCTGTCAGGCAGTGGCGTATAACTTGCATCGCGCCATGGGATCCATGGATTATCACCCTCATCGTCGAAGCGAAATGCAGGGGCATAATATTCAACTTCTTCTTCCAGGCCAAAAGCATGTACTTGCGGTTTATCTTCACCTAAAAGTAATAATGCCTTAAGCATCTCTTCCATGGGTAAATCGCCGTGTCCAGAACGACAAGCCTCATGCCCCCAGCCTTTACCTTCTTTAATAATTTTAGCGTCTTTGATATGCACCTGGGTGATTAATGGAGACATAACCTCTAACGCAGAAAGCGGCTGTTCATTAGCATTAATCATGTTGCCAAAATCAAACAGAATAGAGAGATTTTTCATCCCGCTATTGTTAACCAGCGTCACCAGCTCATGGCCTTGCAGATCTTCATGCTGTTCGATAGTAAAGCTTAGTCCGCAATCGTCATACTGAGACAGCCATGCAATATCATTGGCAATCTTCGCCATAACATCGTTGAGATGCCCTTCATAACGCGGGTAGAAACGCACTGAAGTTGCACCAGTAGCAACAGCAATACGTATGGCATCCGTCAATGTCGCCTTATCCGATGCGCTCGTTTCGATATGCACATCCAGATTATATTTTTTGGCCTTCTCTTTAAAATCGTGTAGCTGCTGATCGTTCAGTTTCTGCAGTGATTGGGATTCACCATCCTCAACATGTATTTTTACACCCTTCAATTTTTGCTGATGCGCAATATCCAGAAGATCCCCCGGCAGGACTCTCTCGTAGCGCATATTCAGATGAAAAGCATAAGCATGTAGGTACAGCGGTATATTTCTCGCGCGTTCCGCAAGAAGTTCTTGGTTACATTTTCCCATTATTTTTCTCATTCATCGCGAATAACAAGTTCCACTGATTCAAGTCGCCAGTATTCGAAATCAACCTGAACCACTTTTTTATCTCGGGTAGCCCGATGTTTTTCTACTAAAATTCCATACGTATTAGGCGCAACACCCAGCTCTTTGCAGGCCACTTCTGGCATATTGACCGGTTTAAAAATCATTTTTTTGATATTTAAAACATGGCCAAACGCATCTTCCCAGACGCTGGCAAAAGACTGATTGCCCAATTTATTAATGAATCCTGGCGCAACATCAGCATCAATATAGGATTCATGGTAAAACACTTTATGTGAATCAAGACCGCACCAGCCGGTAACTAAATAGCGGTCACCGGAGGAGAGAAAAACATCATCAACATGATGCGGAACTGTATCAATGGTTTCTTTGGTTAAATAATCCCAAAAAGGCTTACGTCCCTGAGCACAGGCTTCAGCATTGAAGCTGGAAAGTGATTTAGGGTTATAAATAAATCGCTTCGACGAAATAAACCAACCACTGCGGTTCTTGCGGAAAATACGCGCATCGATCTCAAGCTCAATCAGAACCTGACGTAAGGTCATACGCTTTGCATCCAGCAGCTCACATAACTCCCTTTCCGAAGGCAATTTGGACCCCGCTGGTAAATTCTTCTCGTTTAACCAGCTTTCAAAGCGCTCCCTGAGCACATCAACATTGTTTTTCTTTTTCATTTCGCTCATCTGGTTTAAACCAATTTGAAGCTAAGATATTTGAGTGCAGGAAATACTCAAGTTTTTTTTCAACGCAGAGTTTCTTTTTGTGGACCAGGTATCAAGAATGGCTTTGAAGCAAACCGAGACCGTCAGGTTTTTGCCCGGTTTTGTACACAGGGGGGATGAAGCACGGAGGAGAGGTAAATCAGGTGTCTCCACCTGATTTAACTGCCAGATGAAGGTAGGTTTATTTTCCCCACAAACGGCGGGAATTGTCTTCGATCTTGCCGCTTAAACGGCGCTTTTGCATCGTTCTGGTCCAGCTTTTTGATAACCCAGCAGCCGACAGTAAACGGTGATATTGCGAATCATCAAACGGCATATGCCAGGCGATAGCAATGGCCTCCCGCACGCTGACGTCGCTCACGCGTGACGCCAGGATCAATGGCGCGTCTGCTGACACCTGACCAGGCGCGATGACGCTACACAGCCAGCCCGTCTTGCCCGCATCCTGCATCTGGCTGGCCATATCGCTGATGCCAAAATGGAAATTCAGCTTAAAGCACGGCGAGCGCGGCTGCGTGACCTGAATCAGCGCCTCTCCCCACTGGAAAATGTCGCCAATATACACATTATCTTCAGTCAGCCCCTCAGTAGAGAGGTTCTCACCAAACGCGGGGGCGACAAATAGCTCCGCCTGCTCCGGAAACGCTTGTCTCCAGTGCTGATAGTGTTCACGCGGATAGTGACACAGCGCGCGATCCGGCCCGCCGTGAATTTTCGTTTCCGCTTGTTCATCCCCCGTCAGCCCCAGTTCGGTCAGCATCAACTCACCGTCAATCTGGACTTTAGCAATCGCGCTGGGACGGCTTCCCGTGTAGTCCCGAACTTTGCCTGTAAAAACATCGACCGGATATCGCATCTGTTCCCTCTCCCGATAAATTTCCCCCATTACACCACATTTATTTTACCCCAGTCGCTCAAAATGAGAGCACGGTTCACATGAAACTTAGGGACACATGCTATCAATGTAATCTGGTTTTGAAACATCATTTCAAATAAGGAGTCGACAACGTGACTGGTCAATCGCAATTTGCCGGCGTCTGGTGTCCTTCCATTACGCCAATGGACAATGATGGCAAGATCGATCTCAACGGTCTAAGCCAGCATCTCAAACGCCTTACCGAGGCCAAAATCGACGTGATTTTGCTGATGGGCAGCATCGGGGAATTTGCCTCCTTCACGCTTGAAGAAAGGCTGCTGCTGATCCGCGAGGCCCGGGCCATGAGCTCGCTGAAGATGGTCGCCAACGTCTCATCCACCTGCCAGAATGATGTTTTATTGATGGCGCAGGAAGCGTATCGCTCAGGTTACGATGCCGTGATGATCCTGCCGCCCTACTACTACGGACAAACGGCGAAACAGCTGCTGAGCTACTTCCGTCAGTTGGGGCAGACACTCAGCGGCAAATGGTTTGCTTATAACTTCCCGGCACGCACCGGCTGCGATTTAACCCCCGAACTGGTAGCCACCCTCGCCGCCGAGTTCCGGAATTTCGCTGGCATTAAAGACACCGTCGACTGCCAGTCCCATACCCGCAGTATGATTCAGACCACCCGCGCCGTGCGGGAGGATTTTGCCGTGCTGTCCGGCTATGACGAATACTACATTCCCAACCTGTTAGCAGGTGGCGCGGGGATAATTTCAGGGTTGAACAACGTCATGCCGGAACTGTTTGTCAGCGCGCGGGAAGCGTTTAAACAGGGCGACCTGGCAGCGCTTCGCGATATTCAGGACCAGATTGGCACCTACATGTCCATCTATGCCATCGGCGAAGATTTTGTCACCACCATCAAAACCGTGGTATCGCGTAAGTTTGGCTATTGTACCAGCGTGTCACGTAATGCCGGTGGAGAGTTGAACGAGAGTGAGTGTCGAACAATCGATGAGGTGTTTGTCGTCAAAGGGTAAATAATTAAGCCGGATGGTGCAGACCATCCGGCTTAAGAGACTTACTTCACGGTGCCACGAATATCAATTTCTGCCGCCCTTGCTTTGGCCCTTTTCGACCAAATAGACGTGATAATCGGCACCAGAATGGAGGTCACAATCACCGACGTGGCGACCAGGGAAGTTGCTGCCGGTGCCATCGGTTTAAATGCCGGAACCATTTCAGCAATCAGCACAGGCGTAGCAACTGCCGCGCCCGCAGAACTGGAAGCGGCAATCCCCGCCGTACCATCGCCACCACCAATCAGTTTATCGGCGATAATCAATGGAATACCAGTGATGATAATCACCGCCACGCCCAGCAGAATACCCAGCACGCCGGTCTGCGCAATCACGCTCAAATCAATGGTGTTACCTAATGCGAAGGCAAAGAACGGGATCAGCGTCTGTACCGCTTTGCTGAAGAACTCCCGCAGTTCAGGGTCCAGATTCCCCAGCGCAAAGCCAATCAGGAACGGCAATACCGCACCAACAAATACGTGTGGTTCAAACGACGCGATCCCGGCGGTTCCCAGAATCACCATGGTCATCAGCGGGCCAGACTCCAGCGACATCAGGACAAACGCCCCGGCCTCTTCTTTGGTGCCGTACTGCTGCATAATCGAGGCATACAGCCCGCCGTTGGTCATATCCATCGCGGCCACCAGCGCCAGCGTAGACAACCCAGCGAAGAATCCGACCTCTACACCATGTTCCGGCAGAATGCGTGAAGCAATCGCTGCAACCACCCACGCCACCAGAATCTTGGTTATGACTAACGTACCTGATTTACGCAGCACGGTGCCGGTGGCGCTTAGCTTGATCGACGCCCCCATGCAAAAGAACCAGACTGCCAGGATAGGCACCGTACCGGTGATCATACCGTTGGTAAAAGAGCCGAAATATTTCCCGGCGCCGGGGGAAAAGGTGTGACACAACGCGCCCAGGAAAAGCGGCACCAGCATCATACCGCCTGGGATTTTCTCTATCGTACGTTTGATCTGCATTTCCATCACCTGTAGACATAAAAATGGGGCAATTTTTATGGGCGATTGCATCTTGCTTTGAGATGCGCCCGTCTTGATGAAAAGAAGATAGACATTCATAGAGACTATAAAAGTGATCCCACTCGCATAATAAAACCTTGTTTCAATTTAATTGGATCATTGTTTTTGTATTGAGTTTGATCACAAAAAAACCCCACAAGCATCGCTTGCAGGGCTTTGTTAAAGCGTAGAACTTATTTTTTTGCTGCGAAACGCGCGGCAGCTTCGTCCCAGTTCACGACGTTCCAGAACTCTTTGATGTAGTCCGGGCGACGGTTCTGGAATTTCAGGTAGTAAGCGTGTTCCCAAACGTCCAGGCCCACGATTGGGAAACCGGAAGCGCCAGAGATAGCTTCACCCATCAGCGGGGAATCCTGGTTGGCGGTGGAAACAACAGCCAGTTTGTCACCTTTCAGAACCAGCCACGCCCAGCCGGAGCCAAAGCGGGTTGCCGCTGCTTTTTCAAATTCAGCTTTGAAGTTGTCAACGGAGCCGAAGTCACGTTCGATAGCCGCTTTCAGGTCGCCCTGCAGCGTAGTGCCGGTTTTCAGGCCTTTCCAGAACAGGCTGTGGTTAGCGTGACCGCCCGCGTTGTTACGCAGTACGGTTTTCTTGTCTGCTGGCAGTTGATCCAGTTTGGTGATCAGCTCTTCAACGGACAGGCTGGCGAATTCAGGCAGGCTTTCCAGCGCAGCGTTGGCGTTGTTTACGTAAGCCTGGTGGTGTTTGGTGTGGTGGATTTCCATCGTCTGCTTATCGAAGTGCGGTTCAAGGGCATCATAAGCGTACGGCAGGGATGGCAGTGTATAACTCATAATCATCTCCAGTATTGTCGGGCGGCCAGTGTTAACGCCGCGTAAGCAGTTGGGTCATTATAGTTAATTAAATGATATTGAAAATGATTATCAATGCCGTACTTTTTACAGGGTTTTAATGAATCAAACCCATTGTTAAAGATGTGAGCCGAATCACCCACTTAACGTGATAATTGCCAACATGCGCAAAAGGGCGGCAATCGTCAAAAGGTTAACCACCTGCGTAATTTTTAAACTCGTTAGGTCGGAGGGGTCATTACCGACGATAAAAAATAACGAGGATTAAGTCATGAGTAACGCGATTACGATGGGTATCTTTTGGCATTTGATAGGGGCAGCCAGTGCCGCCTGTTTCTATGCCCCGTTCAAGCAAGTCAAACATTGGTCATGGGAAACGATGTGGTCGGTTGGCGGGATCGTCTCCTGGATAATCCTGCCGTGGACCATCAGCGCCATGTTACTTCCCGATTTCTGGGCCTACTTCAGCTCCTTCAGCCTCTCCACGCTGGCGCCGGTATTTCTGTTTGGTGCAATGTGGGGGATTGGCAATATCAACTATGGCCTGACCATGCGCTATCTCGGTATGTCGATGGGTATCGGGATTGCGATAGGTATTACGCTGATTGTCGGCACGCTGATGACCCCGATTATCAACGGCAATTTTGATGTACTGATCAATACCTCTGGCGGCCGCATGACGCTGCTTGGCGTACTGGTCGCGCTGATTGGCGTGGGTATTGTTACCCGTGCCGGTCAGTTAAAAGAACGAAAAATGGGCATCAAAGCGGAAGATTTCAACCTGAAAAAAGGTCTGGTTCTGGCCGTCATGTGCGGTATTTTCTCCGCCGGGATGTCCTTTGCGATGAACGCGGCGAAACCGATGCACGATGCCGCCGCCGCGTTGGGCGTCGATCCGCTGTATGTCGCCCTGCCTAGCTATGTGGTCATTATGGGCGGTGGCGCGCTTGTTAACCTGGGCTTCTGCTTCATTCGTCTGGCAAAAGTGAAGAACTTGTCGATAAAAGCCGACTTCTCGTTAGCCAAACCGCTGATTATCACCAACGTACTGCTCTCTGCGCTTGGTGGCTTGATGTGGTATCTGCAATTCTTCTTCTACGCCTGGGGCCACGCACGTATTCCGGCGCAGTATGACTATGTAAGCTGGATGCTGCACATGAGCTTCTATGTTCTGTGCGGCGGGATTGTCGGTCTGGTATTGAAAGAGTGGAAAAACGCGGGTCGTCGTCCGGTCAGCGTGCTAAGCCTCGGCTGCGTAGTGATCATTGTCGCGGCAAACATTGTCGGTCTGGGAATGGCCAGCTAAGCATGCTGAGTACTGAGATGACGCCACTGGCTCGGCGTCATCCCGGTTTCCCGCGTAAATACCACCGAAAAGTAGTTACTGTCCTCAAAGCCGCAGCGCATGGAAATCTCGCTAATCATCAACCGACTATGTTTGAGCAGATACTGCGCATGGCAAACCCGCACCTGGCGGAGATACTGGTTGATGGTCATCCCGGTCTGGCTGCGAAACTGCTGGCGCAAAACGCGCTCGCTGCATTGTTCGCGCTCGCAAAACGTATCCAGTTCAAACGCATGCTCATGGCTACCGGCTAACGCGGTGATCAGTTTATCCAGCAGCGTTTCACTGGAGGTCGCCGGGAGCGTATCCGTGGCATAACGATGCCGCTTAAGGTGTGTCACCAGCTGCCCGAACAGCAGCTCAGCCATGGTAAAAGCCTGTGCATCACGTTGATTACTTTCATGTTCAAGCTGGCTTATCACCTGTCGGACCTGGCTCATGCCAACGCTGCCGAGTCGCCAATGCGGCTGCCTCGGCGTACCGTTAAATCCGGGGATCGCCCCTTGCCAGTCAACATTCAGCGTCAACCGCTCCGGGCAGTAGATGATATTTTGCAACACCAGGTCGTTCACAGAGGTGTAGGAGTGTTTATCTTCGGCGCGAATGTAAAACAGATCGCCACGGGTTATCCGGTACGGGCGATCGTTAAGGACATGCAGACCATTACCGCGCCAGACCATAACCAGCTCGCAAAACTCGTGGGTATGCTCAGCAAAGACATCCTGCGGATAACGGTCAGCCACGGCCACAGCCTGCTGCTCATGCGCAAAGAAGTCTGATTTCAGAAGGACCAGATGATTCGCCATCACAATATTCCCTGTCGGATGGCGGCTACGCCTTATCCGACCTACAGATTACGTGACACGTAGGCCGGATAAGGCGTAGCCACCATCCGGCGTTAAGGGACATGATTATCTGAGATTCGGCGGTAAAAAACGTTGATAGCTTTCGCGTTACTGGAGGCGGCTTGCCACAACGAGATCGCGCCCCTGACGAATATCGCGTGGTGACCACTTGAACTCACGACGAAAAAGCGTCGAAAAGTGGTTACTGTCGCCGAATCCGCAGAGATAAGCGATGTCTGTCACACTGTCATCACTGTGGCGAAGCAGATGCCGGGCCTTGATCAGACGCAAGCGGTTAAGGTAGCGCTGCGGCGTCAATCCGGTTTGCTGTTTGAGTTGGCGATGCAGAGTGCGCAAAGAGAGGGAAAACTTCTCGGCCAGCGCCTCCCAACACACCTCGTCGGCAAAGTTATCTTCCAGCCACGCCATCAGGAGGTTAAGCCGCGCGTCGTTATCGGTCGCTGCTTCCATCAGGCTGCTTTTACGCAGCAGTACCAGCAACTGCATAAACAGGATCTCGCGATTTGCCGCCGTTGGTGTATCCATCCCCTCACCGAGCGCTTCCATCTGCCCCACCAGTTGTCGAACCTGCTGCAACACCCCCTGATTCACCCGCCAGTGGGAGGGATACTGCCCGTTCTGTTCCTGAGGTAAAAGCTGATTCAGCCCAGCCAGAAATTGAAACGCATCCGGGGAGCGATACAACACATTGGTCAGGCACAGATTGTCAGTATGTTCATATAAATGCCGGTCATGATCGCGAACGAAACACACTGTACCGCCGCTGATGGTGTAAGGCTGCCCATTGAACACATGGATCCCCGTTCCATGTTCGACCACAACAATTTCATGAAAATCATGATGATGCTCTGGAAACGCAGGTTGAGGAAGCCGCGGTTCAATAGCCACTGGCGCTTTACCTGTCGGAAAAAAATCCACGCAATGCAATACCGTCATGATGACATCCTTCCCGATCAAATGAACATGGCTGAATAGTAATTAAGGGTTATCACCCTCACCTTAAATTTTTGACGCCAAAGTGCGTAAACACGGTCAATTCTTCAAGAAATGGCGGGAAAGATCGCGAATTGCGGAAGGCGTCACATCCGCTAAAACAGGTCCTATTAATAGAAATTGTGAACAGCGTCACGTTCACCTTTGCCATGTTGCCAGCCGCTAATTGTGGCTGTCACTGTCAAGAAGGTACGCGTTATCTGGGGTTCTTAGACTGAGTGCAATAAAACTCAGAAGGACCTCGCTATGACTTTTCTCCATTGTGTCGCAGTCGATCTCGGCGCATCCAGTGGGCGCGTAATGCTGGCGCGTTACGACAGTGAACACCGCTCCCTGACGCTACGTGAAATCCACCGCTTCATGAACTGCCTGCAAAAAACAGACGGTTTTGACACCTGGGACATCGACAGCCTGGAAAACGATATTCGTCTTGGCCTGAAAAAAGTCTGCGATGAAGGCATTCGGATAGACAGCATCGGCATTGATACCTGGGGCGTGGATTACGTTCTGATCGATAACGTCGGTCAACGTGTCGGTCTGCCGGTCTCTTACCGTGACAGCCGCACGACCGGCATTATGGCGCAGGCGATGGAGCAGCCGGGTAAAGGTGAAATTTACCGCCGTAGCGGCATTCAGTTTCTGCCCTTTAACACCCTGTATCAACTGCGTGCGCTGGTTGAACAGCAGCCAGAACTGCTCCCGCAGGTGGCCCACGCCCTGCTGATCCCCGACTACTTCAGCTTTCGCCTGACCGGCAAAATGAACTGGGAATACACCAACGCCACCACCACCCAGCTAGTCAATATCAATACCGACGACTGGGATGACACACTGCTGGCGTGGACCGGGGCAGACAAAGCCTGGTTTGGTCGCCCGACGCATCCAGGGAACGTGATCGGCCACTGGATTTGCCCACAGAAAAACCAAATTCCGGTTGTCGCCGTCGCCAGTCACGACACGGCCAGCGCGGTCATTGCTTCTCCGCTGGCCGACAAAAACAGCGCCTATCTCTCTTCCGGGACCTGGTCGCTGATGGGCTTTGAGAGCAGAACACCGTATACCAACGATGCGGCGCTGGCGGCGAATATCACCAATGAAGGCGGCGCGGAAGGACGCTACCGTGTCCTGAAAAATATTATGGGGCTGTGGCTGCTCCAGCGCGTATTAAAAGAGCGCCAGATTACCGACCTGCCAACGCTTATCAGCCAAACGCAAGCGCTGCCGGCCTGCCAGTTCCTGATAAACCCGAACGACGATCGCTTTATCAACCCCGACGATATGAGTGCAGAAATTCAGGCAGCATGCCGTGAATCAGGCCAACCCGTTCCCCTGCAAAACGCCGAACTGGCGCGCTGTATCTTCGACAGCCTGGCGTTGCTGTACGCCGACATCCTGCAAGAACTGGCACAACTGCGTGGTGCAGCATTTAGCCAGCTGCACATTGTCGGTGGCGGATGCCAGAACACCTTACTGAACCAGCTGTGTGCGGACGCCTGCGGTATTCGCGTGATGTCCGGGCCGATTGAGGCCTCCACGCTCGGCAATATTGGCATCCAGCTGATGACGCTGGACGAGCTGAACAACGTCGATGATTTCCGTCAGGTGGTGCGCGCCAACTACGAACTGACCACCTTCATTCCCAATCCTGAAAGTGAAATTGCCCGCTACCAGGCGCAGTTTCAATCACTACGACAGACAAAGGAGCTTTGCGCATGACCACTCAACTTGAACAAGCCTGGGAACTGGCAAAACTGCGTTTCGCCGCGGTAGGCATTGATGTCGAGGCGGCCTTACGCCAGCTCGATCGTCTGCCGGTCTCCATGCACTGCTGGCAGGGCGATGATGTCGCCGGTTTCGAAAACCCGGAAGGCTCGCTCACTGGCGGTATTCAGGCTACCGGTAACTATCCGGGTAAAGCGCGTAACGCCACCGAACTGCGGGCCGATCTGGAGCAGGCGCTGAGCCTGATTCCTGGTCCAAAACGTCTGAATTTGCACGCGATCTATCTGGAATCTGATACGCCGGTTGCCCGCGACCAAATCAAACCTGAGCACTTTAAAAACTGGGTGGAGTGGGCGAAAGCGAACCAGTTAGGGCTGGATTTCAACCCATCCTGCTTCTCACACCCGCTGAGCGCCGACGGTTTCACGCTGGCGCACGCCGACGACACCATTCGCCAGTTCTGGATCGATCACTGCAAAGCCAGCCGTCGCGTCTCGGCGTATTTTGGCGAGCAGTTGGGTACACCATCGGTGATGAACATCTGGATCCCGGATGGCATGAAAGACATCACCGTTGACCGTTTAGCGCCGCGCCAGCGTCTGCTGGACGCACTGGACGAAGTGATCAGCGAGAAACTCGACCCGGCGCACCATATCGATGCCGTCGAAAGCAAGCTGTTTGGCATCGGTGCGGAAAGCTACACCGTGGGCTCTAACGAGTTCTACATGGGTTACGCCACCAGCCGCCAGACCGCACTGTGTCTGGATGCGGGCCACTTCCATCCGACTGAAGTGATCTCCGACAAAATTTCCGCCGCCATGCTGTATGTACCGCGCCTGCTGCTGCACGTCAGTCGTCCGGTGCGTTGGGACAGCGATCACGTGGTGCTGCTGGATGATGAAACTCAGGCGATTGCCAGCGAGATCGTTCGCCACAACCTGTTCGACCGCGTACACATTGGCCTCGACTTCTTCGACGCCTCCATTAACCGCATCGCCGCGTGGGTGATCGGCACCCGCAATATGAAAAAAGCCCTGCTGCGCGCGCTGTTAGAACCCACCGAGCAACTGCGTCAGCTCGAAGCCAGCGGCGACTACACCGCACGTCTGGCCCTGCTGGAAGAGCAAAAATCGCTGCCGTGGCAGGCCGTCTGGGAGATGTATTGCCAGCGCCACGACACGCCTGCGGGCAGCCAGTGGCTGGACAGCGTGCGCGCTTATGAAAAAGAGATTTTGAGCAAACGTAGCTAACCGTGACGCCAGGCTTGTAGGCCGGATAAGACGCCCCGCGTCGCCATCCGGCAAGAAATGAAACACGATTGCCGGATGGCGCTTCGCTTATCCGGCCTACGTAAGACCCGATAACGTTCGGGCAATAAACAGGAACACCGAACATGCAAAAAATTACGACTTCCTGGTTCGTCCAGGGGATGATCAAAGCCACTTCTGATGCGTGGCTGAAAGGCTGGGACGAGCGTAATGGCGGCAACCTGACGTTGCGTCTTGATGAAGCAGATATCGCGCCGTTTAGCGCCGATTTCCACGAAAAACCACGCTATATTGCGCTAAGTCAGCCGATGCCGCTGCTGGCAAACACACCGTTTATCGTCACCGGTTCCGGTAAGTTTTTCCGTAACGTCCAGCTCGATCCCGCGGCAAACTTGGGCGTGGTACAAATAGACAGCGACGGTGCGGGCTACCACATCCTCTGGGGCCTGACCCACGAGGCCGTGCCGACCTCTGAACTGCCGGCTCACTTCCTCTCTCACTGCGAACGCATTAAAGCGACGAACGGTAAAGACCGCGTGATCATGCACTGCCATGCCACCAACCTGATCGCTCTGACCTACGTACTGGAAAACAACACAGCGCTGATTACCCGCAAGCTGTGGGAAGGCAGCACCGAGTGCCTGGTGGTGTTCCCGGATGGCGTTGGCATTCTCCCGTGGATGGTGCCGGGTACAGATGAAATTGGTCAGGCTACCGCCGAGGAAATGCAGAAACACTCGCTGGTACTTTGGCCGTTCCACGGCGTGTTCGGAAGCGGACCTACCCTCGACGAAGCGTTCGGTTTGATAGATACCGCAGAGAAATCCGCCGAAGTTCTGGTCAAAATCTTTTCGATGGGCGGTATGAAGCAGACCATCTCACGTGAAGAGCTGGTCGCACTTGGCAAACGCTTTGGTGTTACGCCGCTGGCAAGCGCCATAGAGCTGTACTGATACCTCCCAACGCAACGCCGGATGCGGCTTCGCCTTTCCGGCCTACAGGATTTTATTATTAAGGAGAATAATGATGAGCTTTATGTTGGCACTGCCAAAAATTAGCCTGCATGGCGCCGGCGCGATTGCCGATATGGTGAATCTCGTGGCGAATAAACAATGGGGCAAAGCGCTGATCGTCACCGATGGTCAACTGGTAAAACTGGGCCTGCTGGATAGCCTGTTTGCCGCGCTGGATAAACATCAAATGTCTTACCACCTGTTTGATGAAGTATTCCCGAACCCGACAGAAGAGCTGGTACAGAAAGGGTTTGCGGCCTATCAGGGCGCAGAATGTGACTACATCATCGCCTTCGGTGGCGGCAGCCCGATCGATACCGCCAAAGCGGTGAAAATCCTGACAGCCAACCCTGGCCCTTCTACCGCTTACTCCGGAGTGGGCAAAGTGAAAAATGCTGGCGTCCCGCTGGTCGCCATCAACACTACCGCCGGTACGGCAGCAGAGATGACCAGCAACGCGGTCATTATCGATTCTGCCCGTAAGGTTAAAGAGGTGATCATCGACCCGAATATCATCCCGGACATCGCTGTGGATGATGCCAGCGTCATGCTGGAAATCCCGGCCTCCGTCACCGCCGCAACCGGTATGGACGCCCTGACCCACGCGGTGGAAGCCTATGTTTCCGTTGGTGCTCATCCGCTCACCGACGCTAACGCACTGGAAGCGATTCGCCTGATCAACCTGTGGCTACCAAAAGCGGTCGACGACGGTCATAACCTCGAAGCTCGTGAGCAAATGGCGTTTGGTCAGTATCTGGCGGGGATGGCATTTAACAGCGCTGGTCTGGGTCTGGTGCATGCGCTGGCGCACCAGCCGGGCGCAACCCATAATCTGCCACACGGCGTCTGCAACGCCATCCTGCTGCCGGTAATCGAAAACTTTAACCGTCCGAACGCCGTGGCGCGTTTTGCCCGCGTGGCGCAGGCAATGGGCGTCGATACCCGTGACATGAGCGATGAAGCGGCAAGTATAGAGGCCATCAACGCGATTCGTACACTCAGCAAGCGTGTTGGTATTCCTGCGGGCTTTAGTTCCCTTGGCGTGACGAAAGAGGATATTGAAGGCTGGCTGGATAAAGCGTTGGCCGATCCGTGTGCGCCGTGCAACCCGCGCACCGCCAGCCGCGACGAGGTCCGCGAGCTGTATCTGGAGGCGTTATGATCCGCAAGGCCTTTGTGATGCAGGTGAATGCCGACGCGCACGTTGAATATCAACGTCGGCACAATCCCATCTGGCCAGAGCTGGAAGCGGTGCTGAAAGAGCACGGCGCCCATCACTACGCGATTTATCTCGATCAGGCGCGCAATCTGCTGTTCGCCACCGTTGAGATTGAGTCCGAAGAACGCTGGAATGCCGTTGCCAGCACCGACGTTTGCCAACGTTGGTGGAAGCATATGCGTGACGTAATGCCAGCAAACCCGGACAACAGCCCGGTTAGCGCAGAGCTAAAAGAAGTGTTTTATTTGCAGTAAGTTATATGCCCGGTGGCGCAAGCTTACCGGGCCTACGGTTTTATTTTTTGTAGGTCGGATAAGCGATAGCGCCATCCGGCAATTCAATTTTGCTCAGAAACCAGAATCGCCTGAGTGTCAGGCTCCAGCGCTTTAAAAATATGCGCCCGATCGGCGGGGTAACAAATATAGTCCCCCTCGCCTAACTCCTCCGGCGCTTCCGTCAATCCTACCATCGCCTTACCCTGCGTCACGATGATGTGTTCAACCGATCCAGGTGGATGCGGCTGTGAAATACGATCCGCGCCCGGCTGCGTCAGCAGCAGATAGATATCCCGCCGCGCCCCCGGCGGGCAGGCGGCCAGTAAAATGGCCTGGTAGTGGGCCTGCTCAGCCACCACCTTTGTCCCTTCTCCGCGACGAATCACCTGCGTTTTTTGTTCCTGCGGCTCCAGCAGGCGAGCAAAGGGAATATCCAACGCCACACACAGCGACCAGAGCGTTTCCAGGCTAGGATTGCCATTGCCCGCTTCCAATTGCGAGAGTGTCGATTTTGCAATCCCTGCGCGACGGGCAATCTCTGCCAATGACAAACCGGTGCGCTGACGTTCACGCACAAGGCTTTTCGCGATCATACTGATGGGCTGGGTCATTCACGACTCCACGTTCTTTATATCGAACGATTCGTTCGACTTGTAATATTAACTGGTCGCGTTCATTATAATGGAAATTCGTTCGATATGGCTAAAACGGTATGAAACATTATTTTTCCAGTCTCAAAGGCGACACGATAAAAGCAATATTTTTGGTCTGTCTGGCCGTCGGCGTAGTCGGCATGTCATACGGCTCGCTGGCGATGGCCTACGGCTTCCCGCTGTGGGTACCGTTTGTGCTTTCGATTACGGTACTGGCGGGTGCGTCCGAGTTTATGTTTATCGGTATCGTCGCCAGCGGCGGTAACCCACTGGCGGCGGCGGCTGCCGGTTTACTGGTCAACGCCCGACACGTGCCGTTTGGCGTCACGGTGCGCGATCTGGTGGGCTCCCGGGCTGCGAGTTTCCTCGGCTGTCATATCATGAACGACGAAAGCGTAGTCTTTGGCCTGTCGCAAAAAACGCCCGAACAACGTAAAGCCGCCTTCTGGCTGTGCGGTCTGGGCGTCGCGATTTTCTGGCCTGTTGGCACACTGATCGGCGCGGGCGTAGGCAAACTGCTCCCCGCCCCGGAAACCATCGGTCTGGATGCCGTCTTCCCTGCAATTTTATTAGCCTTAGTGGTCCCGGCCTTTAAAAACCGCACCACGCTGATTCGCGCCTGTAGCGGTGCCGGGTTGTCGCTTGCCGCCATCCCCTTTGCGCCGGTCGGTTTACCTGTTTTGCTCTCACTGTTTGGCTTACTGACGAGGAAAAAATAATGGGCAACATGACGCTGTTTATCGTCGGTATCGCCATGTTATCTCTGGGAACGTATTTAATGCGTTTAGGAGGAGCGAAGCTTGGGAGTCGATTAGCGTTCTCGGAACGCTCGCAGGCGCTGCTTTCCGACGCCGCAACGGTATTACTGTTCTCCGTTGCGCTGGCGACCACCTTTTACGAAGGTGAACACTTCGCTGGCATGGCGCGCGTGCTGGGCGTGGCTTTTGCGGTATTTCTCGCCTGGCGCAAGATGCCGCTAATCGTGGTGATCGTCGCTGCCGCAGTGGTGACCGCATTGCTGCGAATGGCGGGTATAAACTAAAAAAGCGCCTCAAGGGCGCTCTTTCGACAGTACTAAGGTATCTTATTTCAGCAGTTCGGCGGTCATGTGCACGCGGTTACCGGTGTATGCCTGAGTGATTTTGTTATCGCTGGCGCCCGCACGTTCAGCCTGAGCGGCGATTTTTGCTTCAGCGCTTTCCAGCGTAGAACCGGTTGCGGTCACTGTCTGAGCAGCGAAAGAACCGAAAGAAGTAGCCAGAGCGATAACTGCGACAAAAGTTTTGATGCTTTTCATAATATAAACCCTTTAACTTAGTTGTTTGAGTAAGGCACCGTGCCTTGATGTGATAAATAATAGGCTGATACTCGAACAACTGAAAGCGGAAGGATTTGCCAGTCTTATTCAAATTATTTGAGAGATAAGATGTCGCGTAATCAAGAACCAAAATGCCTCGCAGGCAGCCGTAGAAAAACGCAACCGGCGGGTAGTTGGTTACTTCGTCAGGGTGAACTACAAAGTAAAATTCATCTTTTACATCATGGTGTGGCTCGTGCGGTTTATCACGCGGACAACGGTGTTGAAAGAGTTAAAGAGTTCTACTTTGCCGGGGAATACTGCTTTCTGTACCTGAACTGGCTAACTAACACACCTGCCGATTACAGCCTGCAAATGATCGCCGCTGGAGAAACCACTGAAATCCCCTTGGCTTTGCTTGATGCGCCGGAAAATCGGGATATTAAGACTCAGCTACTGGTCCAGCAATTGATCTACAAAGAGAAAAAAGAGCAAATGCTGCTGCTCAATACCCCAGAGCAACGCTATCAGTACGTACAAACACACTTCCCGGACTGGGAGTCACAGCTCACCCAGCGCGATCTTGCCAGCTATATCGGCATTACCCCCGTTAGCCTGTCCCGTATTCGCCAGCGTCTTAACAAAGGTTAACGCCTTACGGTGATGCGTCGATTATTGTCCCGTCACTCTTTAATAAATGACGACCACAATGAACGCATTTCTTCTTTCTCAGATGCTGGCTGGCATCAGCTTCTTACTGGATATTTCCGCTTTTCATTTTCAACGCCGGGCTATCACTTTAACGCTGCTCACCAGTTCTACGTCTCTGTTAGCTATCCATTTCTATCTTTTGGATCAACACGCTGCGGCTGGGTTAATGATCATTGCCGCATGCCGCTATGCGACGGCCATCGTCACCTTTCACCGCTGGGTGATGTGGGGATTTATGCTGGGGTCGCTGCTGTGTAGCATTTATCTTTGGCAAAATCTGTCGAGTATTTTGCCGCTGATGGGAAGCCTGCTGATGACCTTTGCGTCATTTCAAAAACGCAGCGGAAAATTACGGGGATACACCTTGTGTGGCAGCCTGTGCTGGCTGCTGAACAATGTGATTGTTGGCTCGCCAGTTGCCGTAATCATGGAACTGGCATTTTCCGGCAGTATTCTGGCCGCCTGGTGGCGTCACAGCGCGACCAGACGTTGCGGATGCGTATAGATCGTCGCCCTGCCCGGTTTGCAAAAACCCACCAGCGTCAGGTTACAACGTTCGGCAACTTCCACGGCGAGCGTTGTCGCCGCAGAAACAGCAAACAGAATCTCCACACCGCACATCGCCGACTTCTGCACCATCTCATAACTGGCGCGGCTGGAGACTAATACCGCGCCCTGTTGCCAGGTTTCCCCTTCGATTGCACGTCGTCCCAGCAGTTTATCCAACGCAACATGACGTCCAACATCTTCATGCCCGCCCGCCAGATGACCTGACGGCTGTACCCAGGCAGCCGCGTGCGTGCAGCCTGTCAGTTGCCCCACGGGTTGAAAATCGTTGAGATGTCGTAAAGCGTTATCAAGATTCGCCAGATCGAATGTCTGGGTAAACGGCAGCGGCTGGACCGGCTTGCCAATGTCATTGAGCTGCTCCACGCCACAAACGCCGCAACCGGTGCGACCGGCCAGCGCGCGACGACGCTCCTTCAGCCCCATAAAGCGACGGCTGGACAGTTCAACCTGCACTTCCAATCCGTTGCAGGAAGGCACTACGTCCATTCCGTAGATATCCTGCGGGGACTCAATAATGCCTTCAGAAAGTGAAAAACCCATCGCGAAATGCTCAAGATCTTTCGGTGATGCCATCATCACCACGTGTGAAATCCCGTTGTATACCAGCGCTACAGGCACTTCTTCAGCTACCTCATCAGGCTGAGGATGTTGCAAATCCTCGCGTTTCCAGAGGGTCAACTGACGAGATCCTGTCGGAGATGTCACATTCTTGATGTTTTCTTGAATAATCTTATTCACTTTCTTTTAACCATATTGGAACACACATACCAACATTGTGGTATTCTTTACAAACCCCTCCTGGACGGAGGGAAATTCACCCAATTCTGGACCTTTGCGGTCCCGTCCGCAAAGAAAAATAACAACCACTTCCCTCGCGTTCGCGTTATAGAAAAGCGAAGGGAACGTGACAATGTCGAAACAAGGAGCGAACCATGCAGGTCAGCAGAAGGCAGTTCTTTAAGATCTGCGCTGGCGGTATGGCAGGCACCACGGCAGCGGCACTGGGCTTTGCACCCGGCGTAGCGCTCGCGGAAACACGGCAATATAAACTGCTGCGCACCCGCGAAACCCGTAACACCTGCACCTACTGTTCCGTTGGCTGTGGACTGTTAATGTACAGTCTCGGTGACGGCGCAAAAAACGCCAAAGCATCCATCTTCCATATTGAAGGGGACCCGGATCACCCGGTGAACCGCGGCGCGCTGTGCCCGAAAGGGGCAGGACTTGTGGACTTCATCCACTCCGAAAGCCGCCTGAAATTCCCGGAATATCGCGCACCAGGCTCAGATAAGTGGCAACAGATTAGCTGGGATGAGGCATTTGACCGCATCGCTAAGCTGATGAAAGAAGACCGCGACGCTAACTACGTTGCACAAAACGCTGAAGGCGTAACCGTTAACCGCTGGCTTTCCACCGGAATGCTGTGTGCTTCCGCTTCCAGTAACGAAACCGGCTATTTAACGCAAAAATTCTCCCGCGCGCTCGGTATGCTCGCGGTCGACAACCAGGCACGCGTCTGACACGGACCAACGGTAGCAAGTCTTGCTCCAACATTTGGTCGCGGTGCGATGACCAACCACTGGGTCGACATTAAAAACGCCAACCTCGTCGTGGTGATGGGCGGTAACGCCGCTGAAGCTCACCCGGTCGGATTCCGCTGGGCGATGGAAGCCAAAATTCACAACGGCGCGAAGCTGATTGTTATCGATCCACGCTTTACGCGAACCGCTGCGGTGGCTGATTTCTATGCGCCAATTCGTTCCGGTACTGACATTGCTTTCCTGTCAGGCGTTTTGCTGTACCTGCTGAACAACGAAAAATTTAACCGCGAATACACTGAGGCCTATACCAACGCCAGCCTGATCGTGCGTGAGGATTACGGTTTCGAAGATGGCCTGTTCACCGGCTACGACGCGGACAAACGCAAGTATGACAAAACCAGTTGGAACTACGAGCTGGATGAAAAAGGCTTCGCCAAACGCGACGTCACCCTGCAACATCCGCGCTGCGTATGGAACCTGCTGAAACAGCACGTCTCCCGCTACACGCCAGACGTCGTAGAAAACATCTGCGGTACACCAAAGGCCGACTTCCTGAAGGTCTGTGAGTACATCGCAGAAACCAGCGCCAAAGATAAAACCGCGTCGTTCCTGTACGCCCTGGGCTGGACACAACACTCCGTGGGTGCGCAGAACATCCGTACCATGGCGATGATCCAGTTGCTGCTTGGCAACATGGGGATGGCAGGCGGCGGTGTTAACGCCCTGCGCGGTCACTCCAACATTCAGGGCCTGACCGACTTAGGCCTGCTGTCACAAAGCCTGCCAGGCTATATGACGCTGCCAAGCGAGAAACAAACTGACCTGCAAACCTACCTTGCAGCCAACACGCCAAAACCGTTGCTGGAAGGTCAGGTGAACTACTGGGGCAACTACCCGAAATTCTTCGTTTCGATGATGAAAGCCTTCTTTGGCGATAAAGCGACAGCGGAAAACAGCTGGGGCTTCGACTGGCTGCCGAAGTGGGATAAAGGGTACGACGTCCTGCAGTACTTCGAGATGATGAATCAGGGCAAAGTGAATGGCTATATCTGCCAGGGCTTTAACCCGGTCGCGTCATTCCCGAACAAAAACAAAGTTGTGGCTTCACTGTCCAAACTGAAGTTCCTGGTCACTATCGACCCGCTCAACACCGAGACCTCCACTTTCTGGCAGAACCACGGTGAGTCAAACGATGTTGATCCGTCGAAAATCCAGACCGAAGTATTCCGTCTGCCGTCCACCTGCTTCGCCGAAGAGAACGGTTCTATCGTTAACTCCGGTCGCTGGCTGCAGTGGCACTGGAAAGGCGCGGACGCCCCGGGGATTGCCGTTACCGATGGCGAAATCCTCGCCGGTATCTTCCTGCGTCTGCGCAAGATGTATGCCGAGCAAGGTGGCGCGAACCCGGAACAGGTGCTGAGCATGACCTGGAACTACTCCACCCCGCACGAACCGGCTTCGGAAGAAGTGGCGATGGAGAGCAACGGTAAAGCGCTGGCCGACATTACCGACCCGGCAACCGGTGCGGTTATCGTCAAGAAAGGCCAACAGCTTAGCTCGTTCGCCCAACTGCGTGACGATGGCACGACCTCCAGCGGCTGCTGGATTTTTGCCGGTAGCTGGACGCCGGAAGGCAACCAGATGGCACGTCGCGATAACGCCGACCCGTCAGGCCTTGGTAATACGCTGGGCTGGGCCTGGGCATGGCCGCTTAACCGACGCATTCTGTATAACCGCGCCTCCGCTGATCCGCAGGGGAATCCGTGGGATCCAAAACGTCAGATCCTGAAATGGGATGGGGCGAAGTGGAGCGGGATGGATATTCCGGACTACAGTGCCGCCGCACCTGGCAGCAACGTAGGGCCGTTCATCATGCAGCCGGAAGGGATGGGACGCCTGTTTGCTATCGATAAGATGGCGGAAGGTCCGTTCCCGGAACACTACGAGCCGTTTGAAACACCGCTGGGGACTAACCCGCTGCACCCGAACGTTATCTCTAACCCTGCCGCGCGCATCTTTAAAGGTGACGAAGAAGCACTGGGTAAAGCAGATAAGTTCCCGTACGTCGGTACAACCTACCGTCTGACCGAGCACTTCCACTACTGGACCAAGCATGCGCTGCTGAATGCCATCGCTCAGCCGGAACAGTTTGTGGAAATTGGCGAGAAGCTGGCGAATAAGCTCGGTATCTCCCACGGCGATACCGTCAAAGTCTCCTCTAATCGCGGCTACATTAAGGCCAAGGCGGTGGTGACCAAACGTATTCGCACGCTGAAGGCTAACGGTAAGGATATCGACACTATCGGTATTCCGATTCACTGGGGCTACGAAGGTGTGGCGAAAAAAGGCTTTATCGCTAACACGTTAACGCCATTCGTCGGTGATGCGAACACGCAGACGCCGGAATTTAAGTCCTTCCTCGTGAACGTGGAAAAGGTGTAACGGAGACGACCTATGGCTTATCAATCGCAAGACATCATTCGTCGTTCCGCCACTAACGGTTTCACCCCCGCGCCTCAGGCGCGGGACCATCAGGAAGAAGTGGCGAAGCTTATCGACGTCACCACCTGTATCGGCTGTAAAGCGTGTCAGGTGGCGTGTTCTGAATGGAACGACATCCGTGATGAAGTGGGCAACAACGTTGGGGTGTACGACAACCCGGCCGATTTGACCGCCAAATCCTGGACGGTGATGCGCTTCTCGGAAGTGGAACAAAACGACAAACTGGAATGGCTTATCCGCAAGGATGGCTGTATGCACTGCGCCGATCCGGGCTGCCTGAAGGCGTGTCCGGCTGAAGGCGCAATCATTCAGTATGCCAACGGTATCGTCGACTTCCAGTCTGAGCAGTGCATCGGCTGTGGCTACTGCATCGCGGGCTGCCCGTTCGACGTGCCGCGCCTCAATCCGGAAGACAACCGCGTCTACAAATGTACGCTGTGCGTTGACCGTGTTGTGGTCGGGCAAGAACCGGCCTGCGTGAAAACCTGTCCAACCGGCGCCATTCATTTCGGCACCAAAGAGTCGATGAAAACCCTGGCAGGCGAGCGCGTGGCGGAGCTGAAAACGCGTGGTTACGAAAACGCGGGTCTGTACGATCCGGCGGGTGTTGGCGGTACGCACGTAATGTACGTATTGCACCATGCGGACAAACCGAATCTGTATCACGGCCTGCCGGAGAACCCGGAGATCAGCGCAACCGTTAAGTTCTGGAAAGGCATCTGGAAACCCCTCGCAGCCGTCGGCTTTGCAGCGACATTTGCGGCCAGCATCTTCCACTACGTCGGCGTAGGCCCGAACCGTGCGGAAGAAGAAGAAGACAATCTGCATGAAAAAGACGACGAGGTGCGCAAATGAAACGACGTGACACCATCGTGCGCTACACGGCGCCGGAACGCATCAACCACTGGATCACCGCCTTCTGCTTCATTCTGGCGGCGGTGAGCGGGATGGGCTTTCTCTTCCCGTCTTTTAACTGGCTGATGCACATCATGGGCACTCCACAACTGGCGCGAATTGTGCACCCGTTTGTCGGCGTGATCATGTTTGCCTCGTTTATCATCATGTTTTTCCGTTACTGGCACCACAATCTAATCAATCGGGATGATATCTTTTGGGCGAAGAATATTCGTAAGATTGTCGTCAACGAGGAAGTAGGTGACACGGGACGTTATAACTTCGGCCAGAAATGCGTATTCTGGGCGGCGATTATCTTCCTGGTCCTGTTGCTGGTGAGCGGAGTGGTCATCTGGCGTCCGTATTTTGCGCCTGCTTTCTCAATCCCGGTGATCCGATTCGCGTTAATGCTGCATTCATTTGCCGCAGTAGCGTTAATTGTGGTTATCATGGTGCACATTTACGCCGCCCTTTGGGTGAAAGGCACCATTACCGCGATGGTGGAAGGATGGGTTACCAGTTCATGGGCGAAGAAACATCACCCACGCTGGTACCGTGAAGTCCGCCAGAAACAGGAAAAGTCATCTGAATGAGTATTCGCATAATCCCGCAAGATGAGCTGGAGAAGAGCGAGAAACGCACGGCGGATATGATTCCGCCGTTATTATTCCCCAGACTCAAAAATTTGTATAACCGCCGCGCTGAGCGCCTGCGCGAGCTGGCCGAGAACAACCCGCTGGGCGACTACCTGCGCTTTGCCGCGCTGATTGCCCACGCGCAGGAAGTGGTGTTGTACGACCATCCGCTGCAGATGGATCTGACCGCTCGCATCAAAGAAGCGAACGATCAGGGCAAACCGCCGCTGGATATCCACGTCCTGCCGCGCGACAAGCACTGGCAAAAACTGCTGCAGTCGTTAATTGCTGAGCTGAAACCAGAAATGAGCGGTCCTGCGCTTGCCGTGATCGAAAATCTGGAAAAAGCCTCAGAACAGGAACTGGAGCTGATGGCCAGCGCGCTGTTTGCCTCTGATTTCGCCTCCGTCAGCAGCGATAAAGCACCGTTTATTTGGGCTGCCCTGTCGCTCTACTGGGCGCAGATGGCAAGCCTGATCCCCGGCAAAGCCCGTGCAGAATACGGCGAACAGCGTCAGTACTGCCCGGTGTGTGGTTCAATGCCGGTCTCCAGCATGGTGCAAATCGGTACCACTCAGGGGCTGCGCTATCTGCACTGCAACCTGTGCGAAACCGAGTGGCACGTGGTACGCGTGAAATGCAGCAACTGCGAGCAAAGCCGTGATTTGAACTACTGGTCGCTGGATAACGAACAGGCGGCAATTAAAGCTGAAAGCTGCGGCGACTGTGGGACTTACCTGAAGATTCTCTATCAGGAAAAGGACCCTAAAGTTGAAGCCGTGGCTGACGATCTCGCTTCACTGATGCTGGACGCGCACATGGAGCAAGAGGGCTTTGCCCGCAGCTCCATCAACCCGTTCCTGTTCCCAGGTGAAGGGGAGTAAGTACTCCGCACCACCGGGCGGCGTAAGTCGCCCGGGTTATAACGTATACGGCGTGACCACGCCTGATATGCCTGCAAAATCCTTGGTATTTCGCGTAACCAGTGTAAGACGATGAATCTGCGCAGTGGCCAAAATAATGGCATCCGGCAATTTCATCCCATGCTCCTGCCTGATACTCACGCTTCGTTCAGCAATATCCTGTGAAACGCCGATCACGTTAAAAGCGCCTAGCGCAACGCGAGTACGGGCTTCCTGATGGTATTTTTTTGCGCCCACCATCACCTCCATCCATGTAATGAGGCTGATTGCATTCTGCGGCGGCCATGTTTCTATCGCTAGTTTTGCTTCATTTCTACCGCTAAACAGATCGATGAGGATGTTGGTATCAAAAAGCGCTGATCCTTTGACCATTACCATTCCTCACGGAGTTTACGCTGGTATTCAACACCATCTTCCTCACAGCCTTGCCACAGCCCAAGAGCGCGTGAAATTGTTGTTTCAGCCTGATCCTGCCTCTCAAGATACTGTTCAACGGCCTCCCGTAAGAGTTCTGCTCGCGGCAGATTGCGCTGAACCTTGAGGTCATCAAGACGTTTAATCACCTCATCTGATAAATCGAGTAAAATTCTGCCCATATCCATCCCAACCATCATACTCACATATACCTCCAGTATATCATCGGCGATTAATTTCCACACAACATACACCTGAGAAAAGCGGGAAAGTAGCCTTCACACGAACGATTTTTACTTTTGCGAGCCACTTTCCAGAATCATAACCACCCCCATTTTTCCCATTTTCATTCTTAGTTATCCAGGTTATAAACCTGTATATCCATACAGATAAGGGGATGTGAAAATGGCACTGGAAAGCGGGATTGCACCGCTGGTTGAGGCATTTATCGCGGCGGGACGTCCTTCTTCGCGCGAGCAGAATATTGATGACCGGAGAGCAGGCTACATCGCCAGCACGGTACTGGCCGGAGACACTGAAACCCGCGTACAGGTTGAAGATATTGAACTCGATGCCATGATGTTTCGCGTAGTTTCGCCGCGGGGCAGCACGGGAAATCTCCCCTGTGTTATCTATTATCACGGCGGCTGCTTTGTCAGCGGTGGATTTGCCACACATGATAACCAGTTAAGGCAACTCGCCTGGTACAGCGGCTGTCGGGTCATTGCGGTGCAGTATCGCCTCGCACCAGAGCACATCTTCCCGGCAGCACATAACGATGCTGAATCGGGGGCCAATATTATCTGGAAGTATGCCAAGAAACTGGGAGTAGACCGCAGCAACATTACGCTGGCTGGCGACAGCGCTGGCGGGCATCTGGCGCTGGTCACCGCACTACGCCTGAAAGCTACCAGGCAATGGCAACCTGCGCAGCTTATGCTGATCTACCCGATGCTGGATGCAACCGCCAGCTTTGCGAGCTATGACCATAATGGACAGGATTACATTATCACCCGCGACACACTCCTGTCGGGCTACGAGATGTATATGCCGCAAACCGATCCATTGCATCCCGAAGCCAGCCCGCTCTGGCGTGAAGACTTCAACGGTTTACCGCCCACGCACATCATTACAGCTGAATTCGACCCACTGAGAGATGAAGGTGAGGCCCTGTATCAACGGTTCCAGGAGCAGGGCGTGGATTGCACCTGCCAACGCTATCTCGGTGTTATCCACGGATTTTTCCAGCTAGCAGGGGTGAGTCAGGCGGCACGAAGCGCAATGCGGGATGTTGCCTGGCGCGCCATAAATTCTACAGCAGTAAGACATGCTTAATTAATATAGTGTTTTCATCTTGTAAACTTAATTGCGTTGCGTTATTTTGTTTACAGGTTGAAAACCTTGTAATGGAACTACACCGTGCATGTTATCAGCCGAAAACCTTTTAACGAGGCAATGCTCATGTATCCAAATCATCAGCTTGCTCTCGCTGATTTACTGAATGTTTTGGAGAAAAAAACATTCATTCAGCCTGAAGAGATGAAGCAGTATATTCCTTCACTGGATAATTTTAAGTACAGAGATAAATGGTGGGTGATTGATGTTTCTGGTAACAGCCTAAGACTCATCTCCTACATAGATTTCAGGTCACATAAGATATTTGTCAAACATATCGTTTCCCATGCCGAATATGACAAACTGACAGCATATTATCGGGGTAATAAAGAATGAGAACGCATCGTCATATGGATGCAGCCAGCGCAAAAAAGATTGTTGATACCTTCAGCGATGCGGTAAAAACCATCCCACTGTTGGGGGAAGACCGAAATGACACTGAGTATCGCAGGGCACTTGCGCTAGTGGAGTATCTGGTCGACCACGACGATCTTGAAAACCCACTATTTGAATTGCTCTGTGCCCGAATCAGTAAATATGAAAAACATGCGCCGGAATTCAAAGCACTCAACCAACACCTGGAGAAAACACCCTCTGGCGTTTCAGTATTGCGTACGCTCATGGACCAATACAGTCTCAAAGCAGCAGACCTTGCCAACGAACTCGGTTCAAAATCGAACGTCAGCAACATCTTAAATGGTCGCAGAGCACTGACTGTAAGCCATATTAAAGCGCTTGCAGAACGCTTTAATCTTCCGGCAGACGCATTCATCGAGTAGAGAAGATACCCTCTGACTTACTCTTCCTCGTTCCCGCCTTCTTCATATGCGCCAAACGGTTTTGCGGGTAGCACAATGTAGGTGCCTTCGAACACCACGCCCGGCGTGTCGTCGCCAAATACCCCGACCTGCATCTGAACGCGCGCCTTACGACCTCTTGCCAGACGGTCCAGGTCTCCGCTCAGCGAGCCCAGATCGGCGATAGCGGTAGGTTTCCCGGTGATCGGCCTGCTGTACCGTATATGCGCGTCAGCAAGGATTATCGTCCCGCCCAGATGACGCTCACGCAGCATCAGCCAGATAAGTCCCCAGCCCGTTAGCGTCGCCAGGGAAAACAAGCTACCGGCAAACAGCGTATGGTGCGGATTCTGATTGCCCGTCTCGGGCATCGTGGTGATAAATTTCTGCCCGGTATATTGCTGAATGCGCACACCCATTTTCTCACTCAATGGAATATGTTCGTACCAGGCTTGCTGTAGCTGTCCGCACCAGTCCCCGCGATGGAGAATGTCGTCCAGCGTCGCGATGGGTTTAATCATCAAAAAGTGACGCACCGGCGTGGTTTGCGGCGTAGTGATTTCTCCCTGGCTCACAAACCCCAGCTTGGCGAAAAATTCGACCGCATCTTCACGGGCGCTACAGGTTACGCGCTTTACCCCTTCCTGACGCGCCACAGACTCCAGGGTCATCGCCATCAGCGTGCCCAACCCTTTCTCCTGCACGGAGGGGTCAACGGCCATAAAGCGTATGGAGGCTTCGTTATCCGCATTGATGTACAGACGTCCTACTGCGACCAGATTCCCCTCTTCGTCCACCACCATCTGGTGATGCGCCATCGCATCCCAGGCATCCCGTTCGGAGCCTTTAGGCTGGTGCAACGGTTTACGCAGCATCTCCCAGCGAAACTGGTAGTAACGCTCCAATTCTTCTTCTGTTTGCGGTACTCGAAGGTGATACATCGTCGTATTCTCTCTTGTTGTCCGCGGCCACACCGGTAGCTGGTTCATACTTGTAACCAGAACGTCACGGGGCCATCATTAACCAGTGAAACCTGCATATCCGCAGCGAATCGACCGGTTTGCGTATTCATTTCCTGTTGGCGGCAACGCTCAACAAAGTACTCATACAGCGCCTCTGCACGATCGGGCGCAGCCCCTTTTGAAAACCCCGGGCGCATGCCGCGTTCGGTATCTGCCGCCAGCGTGAACTGTGAAACCACCAGCACGCTGCCCCCTGACTGCTGCACGTTAAGGTTCATTTTGCCTTCGGCATCGCTAAAGATTCGATAGCCGAGTACGCGCTCGCACAGGCGGTTCGCTTTCTGTTCGTCATCATCCCTTTCGACACCTAACAGGACCAAAAGTCCTGGGCCAATTTCACCCGTCACCTCGCCCTCCACGGTGACGCTGGCACGGGTTACGCGCTGAATTAATGCAATCATGGTTGCTCTGCTTCTTCTTGTTCTGCGGCTTGTTTAAGTTTGCGGTATTCCCCGAGAGTGACAGTTATTTCCGCGCCTAGCAAGACGATACACCAGGTCCAGTATACCCAGACGAACAAAATGGGGATCACCGCCAGGACACCGTAAATGAGCTGATAAGACGGGAACATCGTGATATAGAGCGCAAATCCTTTCTTTCCGGTTTCGAACAACACAGCGGCCACAAAGGCGCCAATAACCGCATCACGGTTAGGTACACGTGTAGTCGGTACGATGCTGTAAAGCAGCCAGAAAGAGAGCCAGGAAAGCACCAGCGGGAAAATACGCAGGACGTTATCGATCACCGTGTTGAGATCGCTGGCCCAGCGCAATGACAACAGATAAGAGCTGATTGCCAGACTGGCCCCCGCCAGCAGCGGCCCCAGCGTTAAAATCATCCAGTAGACGGCGAAAGAGTAAACTTTAGGCCGAGTACGCTTGCTACGCCAGATAGTATTCAGCGCGTTATCAATGGAATACATCAGTAATAGCGCTGTCACAATCAACCCGCACGCCCCAACGGCCGTCATTTTGTTCGAGTTGGCAACGAACTGTTCGATATAACGCTGAATGACATCTCCCGTCGCCGGGATAAAGTTTGCGAAAATGAAATGACGTAGCTGGACGCTGACGTCAGAAAACATCGGAAATGCAGCGAAAAGCGCAAAAACTACGGCAATAAGCGGCACTAATGAGAGCAATGAGACATAGGCAAGATTCCCTGCCAGCGTCGTCATGTTGTCCTCATCAATCCGCTGCCATAGTAGCTTCAGCCAGGCCCGAACAGGACGCGTATGGTGCCTGGCTTGTTGCTGAACATTTTTTAGCATAGCAACTTCGCGAAATAGTCCGGAATGGTCGTTTTATCGACAACCTGGATGCTGGTAATCCCTAACCGATTAGCCCCTTCAATATTATCGGCGTTGTCGTCGAAAAATACCGCCTCATGCGCAGAAAAACCTTCAGACTGCAGGACATGCTGGTAAATCCGCGCTTCCGGTTTACGCATGCCAAGATCCTGGGAAAGGTAAATATGGTCAGCAGCCTGACGGATTTCGGGGTATTCGTCCGGCCAAAACGTCGTGTGCAGACGGTTAGTATTCGACAAGACGACCACCCGATGCCCCTGCTCACGCAGCTTTTGCATGATGTCGATGACTTCAGGACGCAAGGCAACAAAAACGGCCTGCCAGCCGTGGGAGAACTGCTCATAGCTTAGCGGTAGCGCCATGTCATGACATAGCGCTTCGGCAAAGGCTTCATCCGTTATTTCACCTCGCTCGTGCTGGTGAAAAGCCTCTCCCATGGTGAAACTTTGCTTTAACGAAGCCAGCGGTACACGGCTCAGATCGCTCCAAGTACCTAACACGCGATTGAAGTCGATATCGACAATCACATTACCCAAATCAAAGATATAGAGCATGCCCTTCTCCTTATTCGCCGTGGATGAATAACTGTAGCGGGAAAGGAGAAGTTTGACTATGAGTCCCTGTCGGGATTATTGGCTAAGCCATCAGAATTCCTGTGTAAATTGCCAGCGCGACTCAATCACCAACGGAAGACCTGCACTGACAAACTGCGGTGTCCTATTTATCGCATTTGGCGCCTGAGTAAGCGGATTGACACATGTTGCGTCGGGCTGTTTGTCAAAAACGACCAGGCTTTGCGCACTCGATGTCATCGTCATACTCAGCTTACCTGGCCACTGTAATCTGACATTGAGACCATCATTAAAACCAAAGCAGTCATCCCACGGGCCTGATTGTGGGGGGATTTTATTACCTGTTGGTAACTCATTATTCCCGGCTTCTTCCTGCCAGTCGGCCTTAAAACATACCAGTAATTCATCTTCTTCATTCTGCTGGCCCAGTTGTTTTGCAAACCAGGGGTGCCATCCAGCAGATGCCGGAAAAGTTTCAGACATGGTGTGAATTTCAAGTCGCAGAATTAACGCATCGTCTTCAAGAGTCAGCGTCTGCAGGACCTCTCCTTCCCAGGGCCAAGGAGCGCCCAGTGGCATGCGCAGTTTCAAGGTATCCGCTTTATGTTCGACAATTTCCCATGATGAATAACAGGCCATACCATGTAGAGCATGAGGCGGTTTGTTAGCAGGTAATACGTACTGTTTCTCCCCCACGGTCAATGTTGCATCGCCAAGGCGGCCTGCCCAAGGAACCATAGGAAAGCAGCCATACTGAAATGCTTTACGCTGTGGCTCCCATTGACGTAACACTTCAAAACCAAACGCCTGAAGCGAGGTGATTCTGGCACCATCGCGCGGAAAAATTTGCAGACGTAGATGTCCTTTTTCCAGAAAAATAGGTTGGCCGATCGGTCCCGGCCAGGCGGTATCAAAAGCACGTTGTAATGCTTGATAATGCTCAGTATTCAATTCATTGTTCATGTTATTGCTCTCTGATATTTCGGTAAGAAGTTAAATGTTATTAGCGTCATTTTTATTGTCTGAATGTGGCTCGATAAGCCAGACGCAACTGAATGAAAGTATTGAGATAACAAACAGAAACAGTGCTACATACCACGGTTTCCCGCCTCCCAGCGCCAACAAACTGGAGGCAATGAGCGGGCTTAACCCACCCAGAATTGCTGAGAACTGATAGGCAAAGGAAAGACCCGTATAGCGCACTCGTGTTCCGAACATACGAGTAAATAAGGTGGGTTGTACTGCAAACATCATCGTTGGCCCCAGGTTATAGCCAAGGATCATGCAGCACCAGATGATAAGTGTGCTTTTCGTATCCAGCAGCAGGAAGAATGGAAATGCAAAAAGGATGCAAAAACCAGCGCCAAATAAATACATCTTCCGTTGCCCAACGCGGTCAGAGATCCAACCAATTAATGGACAACACACAATGCCAATTGCTGAGGCGATTAGCATGCCGTTGAGTGGAATATCCCTTGATAATGCCAACTGGCTGGAAATATAGACAATACCAAAGGCATTAATGATGTTCGACGAAACGCTCTCCGCCAGCCTGGCCCCTAGCGCCAACAGAATATTCCGTGGATGCTTACGGAAAAGTTCAATCAACGGTGGTGCTGATTGTTCCTGTGAGACAGCCGTTTTTTGTTTTTTAAAATCCAGTGTTTCTTCAGTATGTAACCGTATGAACATCCCAACAATTAACATGATGGCAGATAGCCAAAAAGGGATACGCCATCCCCAGGCCAGAAACTCTTCCTGGGTCAGGAAGTGATTGCATAATGCAAACACCCCTGTCGCCAGCATAATCCCAACTGAGGCTGCCGTTTGTGGGAGCGAACCTAAAAATCCGCGCTTCGCCTCAGGCGCAGATTCAATAGTCATCAATGCAGCCCCGCCATATTCCCCACCCAGACCGAACCCCTGAACCAGGCGCAGAACCATCAATATAATCGGGGCCCAGATCCCAATATCCTGGTATGTTGGAATGAAACCGATTAAAAACGTTGAGGAACCAACTATCGCTAACGTCCAAATCAACGTTATTTTGCGACCGACTTTATCGCCAAAGTGGCCAAAAACAATGCCTCCAAGCGGACGTGACAGAAAACCCACACCAAAGGTGGCGAATGCGGCGATTAAACCAATAAAAGGATCGCTATCAGGGAAAAACAGGGGAGCAAAGACTAGCCCTGCCGCCGTTCCGAAAATAAAAAAATCGTACCATTCCATCAACGCGCCAGCGAAACTGCCCATGACAACGCGTCTCATGGCTTTGCCGGATAGCTCTTTCCCTGGTACATGTTCTATTTCAGCCATAATTTTCCTCTCCGGGTCGGCGAGAAATCTGCGCAATAAAATCACTAAAAAAGCGGCGGATTTATACGAAAAAGCGCGTCGACATGTTGCGACGCGCTTGCTTGTTATTTATCCAACTCAGCCAGTACCTCAGCGTCTTCAGCGTCAACGTTTGCACCAAGTGGTTCCCACTTAATCAACACGCATGTCAGGAAGCCGAGAAAAGGAACAATTGCCAGCCAATAGAACGCTTCTGTCTTTAATGCACCCCACAACATAGGCCAGAAAATAAGTCCGGCAATCGCCCCAGTACGCATAATTGCACGAGCAAATCCTACGCCTGTCGGGCGAATAGATGGCGGATAAGAAAGTGTGGCAATGGTCATTCCCAGGCCGCCCGGGCCCGCTGAATGGAAGAAAATGATTGCGCCCAACAAACCTAAAGAAAGCCATGGGTTGGTGGTTGCTAATGCACCTAAAGCCAGTAATGCAACCGTTACGACGGCGAAACCATACATCGACTGAAGGCGAGTTCCCAAACGCTGGAGGATAAGAGAACCAATCAATCCACCTGTAATGCCACACAGGGCATTCACTACCGCAGAACCGCTAAGAGCCCCGGTTAATCCACCGCTCAGTATTCCCGCCAAAGTCAGCGGTAAATAAACACCCACGGCGTTATATTGCCAGGCTTGCATCGTCGCCACAACGCAGCCGAGAATAGTGCGTTTGCGATAACGTGAGTTAAATAAAATCCCATAGCCGCCATGAAACTTACTTTCTGTTTTTTCAGCAGAAAAATCATCGTTTTTTGGTTTGGCAGCAACGCGAGCATGAACCCCATAGCGTTTAGCCAGAATATCGCAGGCTTTATCATAACGTCCGACTCGTGCGGCCCACATTGCAGACTCACCGATGAAGAAATAACGCAGAATCATGATAATGACGGCAAAAATAGCACCAATGAAAATACCATAGCGCCATAATTGCTCTTCCGCGATACCCGACAACAACAGTGGAAGCAGCACAAGATAGACGACCGTAGTTGATACATACCAGGCCATTTGCCAGAGATTAACTGACGAACCGGTTTTCTTAGATGTTGAGCCGCGTAGTTCTGCCACCGCATTTGTTGCCAGCGGGAAATCAATACCCAAGCCAAATCCCATGATTACGCGACACACCAGCACCCACCAGATGTTCGGGGCTATCGCGACAGCTGCGGCACCTATTGTGCACAGGCCCATTCCGATGATAAATGCACGCTTTTGACCAAAGCGGTTAATCACACGGTTCGCCAGTAATCCACCAATCAGGGCGGCGACTAAAACAGAGGCGTTAACCGTCGCCGCCAGCCCCGGTGAAATACCAAATTGCAATGCAATATATTTATTACCAAAACCCACCATCGCCGCCTGATAGGCATCAATTAGAATGCCACCAAGAGCGATAAAAATGACGCCGACACTGGTGTTTACTGCTGAATGTTTATTAACAATATCAATCACGTCCTGGGGACGACCGATCGAGTAAGGTGTAGGACTGGTGATGTGACTCATCGCAGCATCCTTTTTCATTGTTGTAGGATGGCGCTACCCTTTAGCAGCGCCAGACAGAGGGTTACAGCATCAAACCTCAGCAAATTGCAGCATGACTTTTATAGAGTCATTTTGCTGCGCACGTTCAAACGCCTTATCCGCATCTTCGACAGGGAAGAGATCGGTCACCAGTTCGCTGGTGTCAAACCGCCCATCCGCAAGCCATTCAATCACGGCATCGAAGTCTTCCGGGATGTACATGCCGGAATTCAACAAATCGCGTTCGAAGCGCTGCATCATCGGAAGAGGAATTTCACGTGGGCCACTCGGTACCCCCATGCACACTACCGTTCCGCCAGCATAAACATGGGTAAATGCATCATTCAGCGTGGCTTGGGCGGCAACAACATCAATTGCCCCCGTAAAACGGACCTGTGCATCCAATTCCCCCAGAGCCCAGACTTCCGTGGCACCTAGCTTTAACGACAACGCGCGCTTGGCGGCATCAGGCTCGATGACGGTGATCTTTCCCGCACCCATGATGCGCAATGCTTGAACGATGGATAAACCAATTGTCCCTGCACCAATCACTAATACACTTTCCAATGACGCTTTCGGCATACGGCTCACGCAATGACGCGCGCAGGCTGCTGGCTCAGCGAAAGCCAGTGCTTTTAGTGGTAACGAAGCAGGTGCAACATGGCAGTTCCGTGCAGGTACAATGTGCTGCGAGCGGGCAAAACCCGGCGCCCGGAAGCCAGCAACCTGTGGCGGCTCACACAGATTAAAGCGACCCGCTTTACAAGCACGACACTCCATGCAGGCCATAATTGGGTCGACTACGACATGATCGCCCGGCTTAACATTCGTTACTTCACTGCCCACTTCAGTTACGCGTGCCGCAATTTCATGTCCAGGCACAACCGGAGGTTTTGCAAATGGGTGTCCTCCTTTCAGTACATGCAGATCAGAGCCACATATTCCGTAAAACACCGGAGCAATGCGGACTTCTTGCGGTTTAAGTTCCTGGTGCGGCAGCTCAACATATTGGGTGGTCACCTTCCCAATATCAGAAAATAGAACTTGGGTAATCTTATCCATAGTTCTTCTCCAGATTCGTTAAAATGGGTGATTAACGCTGAGAAATCCCTTCATCGACGATTTCTGCCAGGCGTTGTAAGCGTGGAACCGACACATCACGCAACATTGTTTGCGGATCTTGAGCACCAACAACCGATGCCCAAACGGCACGCCCTGCCAGGAATCCGGAAGCTCCACCCTTCATGGCGATACGGACCGCGCGGCCAAAAATGTCCGCATCAACACCAGAAGAGAGAATGACCCACGGCATTTTCATTTGTTCATGCAACTTTTGACACGCAGCAAGTAGGGTCTGTTCATCACCTTTGCCGCCTAATGGCATTTCAGCTTTATAGAGGTCAGCATCGGTGCAGCCGAGTTCAGCCGCTGCGGCAACGATGGCGCTTTCCCGGTCAAATTCCCAGCCACGACGAGGAGGACGAACGACCGGCTCAATGATGCTGACCAGCCCTGCGCTACGACAGCGTTGAACAAACTCAGCCACCATAGCCAAACGTTCTTCTGCGGGTTCATCTTCACGCCACAGCACTAACAACTTCATGGCTTTCGCACCCATTTCGCGGGCTTTATGCGGATCAATTGCTCTGTCAATTTCGACACTATCAACCGGAATACCATTACCCGGAACAAAATGGTCAGCCGCCACAATCAGTCCACATGAATCAGCGACTGCACCTTGAGAGACAATCTGATCGAGACAAAATTGTTTATCTGCCAGAACCGCTGAAGCGTAGGGAGACAGAATTTGTGTTGCTGCAACTTTAAAATCAGTCAATACGCTGTCGGCAACAGGTTTAGGATGTCCAGACGCTGCAAACATCAGACGCATTGCTTCACGCTGATCAACGGCCAGCATGGCAAATCCACCGCCAGGGCGAGAAATATCTTTCAGCGTGTATGGGGTATTGTGGGAAGACATAATAACTCCTGTAACTGTTTAAAATTTAGAGTGAATCTGGTCGGCCAGCCTGCTGACGAACCTGAGATAACAGCGCACTCCAGTCCTGACGGCCTCGACCGTTCTCGCTGGCACGGGTGTAATAGGTTTCTGCTGCAATGCCCATATTGAGCGGCGCACCGGTCTGACTAGCGACATCGACGGCAATACGCAGGTCTTTCAACGCGAGGTCCACCATGAATGCCGGAGAAAGGTCTCCTTTAAGTACCTTGCCAGGCCAGGTTGTCGTAAAGTGCCCCTTGCCTGCGGCAGTACCGCTCATGACCTTAATGGCCACATCAAGGCTCAAACCCAATGACTCGCAAAGAACAGCGGCTTCCGCTGACAAGGCGTTCAGCGCAATACTCATATAGTTATTGATGAGCTTTACGCGGATCCCCATACCGGGACCGCCAGCTTCCACCAGCTCATTCCCCATACACATCAGCACAGGGCGAGCACGTTCAACCTGTTCAGGCGTTCCGCCAGCAAGAATCAGCAGCGTGCCGTCAATCGCGTTAACTGACGTCCTGCCCACAGGAGCATCCATCATGCTGATGCCTTTCTCTTTCATCTCATGAATCAACTCATCGGTCTGCAATGGATGAATCGTGGACATGTCAATAACCAGGGCATTGGGGGACAGGCCTTCGCTGACGCCATCTTTACCCAGCAGAACTTGCCGAACGATGTCGCCATTTGGCAGCATAGTAATTATGAATTCGGCACCTTTAGCGGCTTCAGCGGGTGTTTGAGCAGCAGTCGCACCTTTTTGTACTAATTCATTGACTGCCTGTTGGTTTACGTCGAACACACGCAAAGCATGTCCCTTTTGCAACAGATTATTAGCCATTGGGCTGCCCATCTGGCCCAAGCCCAAAAATGCAACGGTTGTCATGAATGCTCTCCTGTGTCAGGTTGACAAAATAATTACAATTAAAAACTCGTTTTCGTCTGTTTTTGAGCATATTTGTAATTTATGACTAAAAACAAGACACGCGTCACTAATTTGATCATTTATGTCATTAAAATGAACAAAAGAAGACAAGATCACACAGGACTAACCAAATATGACCAGAATTGCATGTGTTGGAATCACCGTTCAGGACCGTATTTATTCTCTGAACAACCTGCCCGATGGCGGGGGAAAATATCAGTCAAATCAATATCTGGAGACAGGTGGCGGCCCGGCGGCAACAGCAGCTGTCGCCATTGCCCGGCTTGGTATTGACGTTGATTTTATAGGCCGTGTAGGCGATGACAGTTGTGGGAATACCTTGCTTAACGAGCTTCAGAGCTGGGGGGTCAATACGGCGTTCTGCCGGCAATACCCGAACTCCCGTTCATCCCAGTCCGCAATTTTGGTCGACCAGCATGGCGAACGCATTATCGTGAACTATCCAAGCCCGGATCTCGATACGGATGCAAGGTGGCTGGAGTCGATTGATTTTTCCCGTTATGACATCGTTCTGGCCGATGTACGTTGGCATGAAGGGACGTTGAAATCCTTCGAACTGGCACGTGCCGCCGGAGTTCCAACGCTGTTGGATGCCGATATGACACCACAAGATATAACCCCATTGGTGGCGCTTGCCGATCATGCCGTTTTTTCAACTCCAGGTCTGAAGAGAATGACCGGGCAAGATGATGCACAACAGGCACTTAAACTGGCCGCTGAGCAAACCAATGGTAAAGTGTACGTTACGCTTGGCGGCGAAGGGTCACTATGGATCGAAAATGGTCATATGTGTCAACAGACTGCATTTTCTGTCAATGTTGTGGATACAACCGGTGCAGGCGATGTTTTCCATGGTGCAATGGCAGCAGCTCTTGCAGAGCAAATGCCGACTGACCAGGCGATTCGCTTCGCAAGTGCGGTGGCGGCGATGAAATGCACTCAGGCGGGCGGACGAGCCGGAATTCCTAATCGTGCGCAAACCGAATCATTTTTGTCACTTTATGCGTAAAATAGCCAACAATTACGGGGAAGAAGTCCAGGAGTATTCATGAGCATCATTGAAGTCACCGGTAATCCGCGACACGATCAACTTGTTCATTACATTACAGAACGCGGCTATATGAATATCGAAGAGCTCGCACAATTGCTGGACGTGTCCACGCAAACCGTGCGCCGGGATATTCGTAAGTTAAGCGAACAGGGCTTGATCACCAGACATCATGGTGGAGCCGGACGTGTATCCAGCGTCATGAATACCGCCTTTGAACAGCGAGAGTTGTCCCTTACCCAGGAAAAAGAAGCGATAGCGGAAGCGGTTGCTGATTATCTTCCTGAACGCTGTACGGTATTTATTACCATTGGTACAACGGTGGAAGCCGTCGCACGAGCTTTGCTGAACCGTCGGGATCTTCGCATCATTACTAACAGTCTTCGTGTTGCGCAGATCTTATATAAGAATCAAGATCTTGAGGTTATGGTGCCCGGTGGAACGTTACGTGCTCATAATGGCGGTATTGTTGGCCCAGGAGCAGTGAACTTTATTGAAGGATTTAGAGCCGACTATTTGATTACCAGTATTGGTGCCATCGAGGAAGACGGCACACTATTGGAATTTGACGTTAACGAAGCGCTTGTCGCCAAAACGATGATTAAGCATGCACGTAATACGCTGTTAGTTGCTGATCATACTAAGTTTACCGCCTCAGCCGCTGTATCCATCGGTAATATGCGTAAAATTCGGGCATTTTTTACCGATTCCCAGCCACCAAATTCATTCAAGCAATTGCTTGATTTAGAAAATATTGAGCTAGTCATTGCAGAGCAGGAAACGACCTGATCTTTTAGATAAAAAAAGCCGCTGATAATCAGCGGCTTTTTTGTGCTTACCTGAAAAAGAGTGTTAATTACTCTTCTTTCGCGCCACGCATTGCACGGCGACGATCGTTTTCAGTCAGGTGACGCTTACGGATACGGATAGAGGTTGGTGTTACTTCTACCAGTTCGTCGTCATCGATGAATTCCAGAGCCTGCTCCAGAGTCATCTTAACCGGCGGAACCAGAACCGTTGCTTCGTCAGTACCAGACGCACGCATGTTGGTCAGTTTCTTACCGGTCAGGCAGTTTACAGTCAGGTCGTTAGAACGGCTGTGAATACCGATGATCTGGCCTTCGTAAACTTCAGCACCGTGACCCAGGAACAGCTTACCGCGGTCCTGCAGGCTGAACAGTGCGAACGCAACTGCTTTACCCTGGCCGTTGGAGATCAGTACGCCGTTCTGACGCTGACCCACATCACCCGCACGAACGTCGTCGTAGTGGCTGAAGGTGGAGTACAGCAGACCGGTACCGGAAGTCATGGTCATGAATTCTGAACGGAAGCCGATCAGACCACGGCTTGGGATCACGTAGTCAAGACGTACGCGGCCTTTGCCATCTGGATTCATGTTTTTCAGGTCGCCTTTACGCTCACCCAGAGCCTGCATCACAGAACCCTGGTGCTGCTCTTCAACGTCCAGCGTTACGTTTTCGAACGGCTCTTGTTTACGGCCGTCGATTTCGCGGAAGATTACTTTCGGACGGGAAACCGCCATTTCGAAACCTTCACGACGCATGTTTTCGATCAGAACAGACAGGTGCAGCTCACCACGACCGGATACACGGAACGCATCCGCATCTTCGGTTTCTTCAACGCGCAGCGCAACGTTGTGCACCAGCTCTTTGTTCAGGCGGTCAAGGATCTGACGAGAGGTAACATATTTACCTTCTTTACCGCAGAACGGAGAGGTGTTTACGCAGAAGAACATGGTAACGGTCGGTTCATCAACGGACAGAGCTGGCAGCGCTTCAACATTCTGCGGGTCGCAGATGGTGTCGGAGATGTTCAGTTCGCCCAGACCGGTGATCGCGATGATATCGCCTGCTTCAGCAATATCACTCTCGATACGTTCCAGACCCAGATGGGTCAGAACTTTACCGACTTTACCGTTACGGGTTTTGCCTTCGCTATCAATGATAGTGATCTGCTGGTTCGGTTTAACTTTACCGCGTTTGATGCGGCCGATACCGATTACGCCAACGTAGTTGTTGTAGTCCAGCTGAGAGATTTGCATCTGCAGCGGGCCATCAAGATCTACGCTCGGAGCCGGTACACGATCAACGATAGTCTGATACAGCGGAGTCATGTCTTCAGCCATGTCTTCGTGATCCAGACCCGCGATACCGTTCAGCGCAGAAGCGTAAACGATCGGGAAGTCCAGCTGCTCGTCGGTAGCGTCGAGGTTAACGAACAGGTCAAATACCTGATCAACAACCCAGTCAGGACGCGCGCCAGGACGGTCAACTTTGTTGATAACAACAATTGGCTTCAGGCCATGGGCAAAGGCTTTTTTGGTCACGAAGCGCGTCTGCGGCATCGGACCGTCCATTGCATCCACCACCAGCAGCACAGAGTCGACCATGGACATTACACGTTCAACTTCACCACCGAAGTCGGCGTGCCCCGGGGTATCAACGATGTTGATACGGTAGTCATTCCATTTGATAGCGGTGTTTTTAGCGAGGATGGTAATCCCACGCTCTTTCTCCAAATCGTTGGAGTCCATCACGCGCTCTTGGGTTTCAGCACGTGCATCGAACGTACCGGATTGTTGGAGCAGCTTGTCTACCAGGGTCGTTTTACCATGGTCTACGTGCGCGATGATGGCGATGTTACGCAAATTTTCGATCACAACTTTGCCTCAGGCATTTTAGAAATAGCGCGTTATTGTACACGGATTAATCGCAGTACAAAACAGGATCACAAACATCCTCCGCAAACAAGTATTGCAGAGTTTCTTTGTGATCACATTCACGGAGCGTTAAAAGGGGTAATCTGACATGCTTTGCACCAATATGGTGCTTAATGTTCACATTAAAGCACTATAATGGTGCAATACAACCTTCATGGTGCAGCCCCTTTGCACGATGGTGCGCATGATAACGCCTTTTAGGGGCAATTTAAAAGTTGGCACAGATTTCGCTTTATATTTTTTATGGCGACACGGCCAATTTTTGCAGAATTGAAGACTTCGTTACCACGACGACAATGACCAATCCGGGAGAGTAAGTATGTCCGCTGAACACGTTTTGACGATGCTGAACGAACACGAAGTGAAGTTTGTTGATTTACGCTTCACTGATACCAAAGGTAAAGAACAGCACGTCACTATTCCTGCTCATCAGGTAAATGCCGAATTCTTTGAAGAAGGCAAAATGTTTGACGGCTCCTCAATCGGTGGCTGGAAAGGCATTAACGAATCAGACATGGTTCTGATGCCAGATGCGTCTACTGCTCTCATCGACCCGTTCTTTGAAGAGTCTACCCTGATCATCCGTTGCGATATCCTGGAACCAGGTACGCTGCAGGGCTACGACCGTGACCCGCGCTCCATCGCTAAACGTGCTGAAGAGTATCTGCGTTCTACCGGCATCGCAGACACCGTTCTGTTCGGGCCAGAGCCAGAATTCTTCCTGTTTGACGACATCCGTTTCGGCGCAACTATTTCCGGTTCCCACGTGGCTATCGATGACATCGAAGGCGCATGGAACTCTTCCACCAAATACGAAGGTGGTAACAAAGGTCACCGTCCAGGCGTGAAAGGCGGTTACTTCCCGGTTCCTCCGGTAGATTCTTCTCAGGATATCCGTTCTACCATGTGTCTGATCATGGAAGAAATGGGCCTGGTTGTTGAAGCGCATCACCACGAAGTGGCGACTGCTGGTCAGAACGAAATCGCGACCCGCTTTAACACCATGACCAAAAAAGCGGACGAAATTCAGATCTACAAATATGTCGTTCACAACGTCGCTCACCGTTTCGGTAAAACCGCGACCTTTATGCCAAAACCAATGTTTGGCGATAACGGTTCCGGCATGCACTGCCACATGTCCCTGTCCAAGAACGGCGTAAACCTGTTCTCCGGTGACAAATATGCGGGTCTGTCTGAGCAGGCGCTGTACTACATCGGTGGCGTAATCAAACACGCTAAAGCGATCAACGCCCTGGCTAACCCGACCACCAACTCCTACAAGCGTCTGGTCCCGGGTTACGAAGCACCGGTAATGCTGGCTTACTCTGCCCGTAACCGTTCTGCGTCTATCCGTATCCCGGTAGTTGCTTCTCCGAAAGCGCGTCGTATCGAAGTGCGTTTCCCGGACCCGGCTGCTAACCCATACCTGTGCTTCGCAGCGCTGCTGATGGCTGGTCTTGACGGTATTAAGAACAAGATCCACCCGGGCGAAGCAATGGACAAAAACCTGTACGACCTGCCGCCGGAAGAAGCGAAAGAGATCCCACAGGTTGCTGGTTCTCTGGAAGAAGCACTGAAAGAACTGGATCTGGACCGCGAGTTCCTGACCGCAGGCGGCGTGTTCACCAATGAAGCGATCGATGCGTACATTGCGCTGCGTCGCGAAGAAGATGACCGCGTGCGCATGACTCCGCACCCGGTAGAGTTTGAGCTGTACTACAGCGTTTAATCGTTTGAGTTGCCGTGGAACTTTTAGCCTGCTCAGGCAGGCTTGAGATCGATGGTGAATGATAGGACGCCTGATGGCGCAAACTTATCAGGCCTGGAGGGTAACATTACCTTGTAGGCCGGATAAGGCAAATCCGCCATCCGGCATCTATGTTTGCCAGTCATCTGTAGCCCATCTCTGGATGGGCTTTTTTCTCCACTAACAACCTGCTTTTTCGCGCTTTTTTGATGTAAAAAGCTATAATGCACTAAATTGGTGCAACACTTTTCAGGAGACTGCTGAATGGCAACCGGCACGCTGCCCGATGCTGGGCAGATCCTAAATTCTTTAATCAACAGCATCTTACTCGTCGACGATGAGCTGGCTGTACATTACGCCAACCCGGCGGCACAGCAGTTGCTCGCCCAAAGCTCCCGCAAACTGTTTGGTACACCGCTTCCCGATCTGTTGAGTTATTTCTCCTTAAACATCGGACTGATGCGAGAGAGCCTAGAAGCAGGCCAGGGCTTTACGGATAACGAAGTGACGCTGGTGATAGACAGCCACTCACATATCCTCTCTGTGACCGCTCAGAGGCTGCCTGATGGCCTTATCTTGCTGGAGATGGCCCCTATGGATAATCAGCGCCGTCTGAGTCAGGAACAGCTCCAGCACGCCCAGCAGATTGCTGCCCGCGATCTGGTGCGTGGTCTGGCACATGAAATTAAAAACCCGCTGGGCGGATTACGCGGTGCGGCGCAACTTCTCAGTAAAGCGCTTCCGGACCCGGCGCTGACCGAATATACCAAAGTCATTATTGAACAGGCGGACCGCCTGCGTAATCTGGTCGACCGTCTGCTGGGGCCACAACAGCCCGGCATGCACATCACGGAAAGTATTCACAAAGTGGCGGAACGCGTGGTGGCGCTGGTCTCGATGGAGCTGCCGGAAAACGTCACGCTAATCCGGGATTACGACCCAAGTCTGCCCGAATTACTGCACGACCCGGACCAGATCGAGCAGGTTTTGCTGAACATCGTACGCAATGCTTTGCAGGCGCTGGGACCGGAAGGCGGCGAGATCATTCTGCGCACCCGCACCGCGTTTCAGCTCACGCTACACGGCATGCGTTACCGTCTGGCGGCACGAATTGATGTAGAGGATAACGGTCCAGGTATCCCCTCGCATTTGCAGGATACGCTGTTCTACCCAATGGTTAGCGGTCGCGAAGGCGGTACCGGCCTTGGATTATCTATCGCCCGTAATTTGATTGATCAACATTCCGGCAAAATTGAATTTACCAGTTGGCCGGGTCATACCGAGTTCTCGGTTTACCTGCCTATCAGGAAATAAGGTGACGTTTATGCAACGAGGAATAGTCTGGGTCGTTGATGACGATAGTTCCATCCGTTGGGTGCTTGAACGTGCGCTCGCAGGGGCAGGGCTAAGCTGTACCACATTTGAAAGTGGTAAAGAGGTACTGGACGCGCTGGCCAGCAAAACGCCGGACGTGCTGTTGTCGGATATCCGCATGCCGGGTATGGACGGCCTGACGCTGTTAAAACAGATTAAACAGCGGCATCCGATGCTTCCGGTCATCATAATGACCGCGCACTCCGATCTGGATGCCGCCGTCAGCGCCTATCAGCAAGGGGCGTTTGATTATCTGCCCAAACCTTTTGATATTGATGAAGCGGTGGCGCTGGTCGAGCGCGCCATCAGTCATTATCAGGAACAGCAGCAGCCGCGCAATGTTCAGATCAATGGCCCCACAACCGACATCATCGGCGAAGCGCCAGCAATGCAGGACGTCTTTCGCATTATTGGTCGCCTGTCCCGGTCTTCAATCAGCGTATTGATTAATGGGGAGTCAGGAACCGGTAAAGAGCTGGTTGCCCATGCGTTGCACCGTCATAGCCCGCGCGTCAAAGCGCCGTTTATCGCGCTGAACATGGCGGCAATCCCGAAAGATTTGATCGAATCTGAGCTGTTTGGCCACGAGAAAGGCGCGTTTACCGGGGCGAATACCATTCGTCAGGGGCGCTTTGAACAGGCAGACGGCGGTACGCTGTTCCTCGATGAAATTGGCGATATGCCGCTGGACGTGCAAACGCGTTTATTGCGCGTATTAGCCGACGGACAGTTTTACCGCGTTGGCGGTTACGCGCCCGTAAAGGTAGATGTACGCATTATCGCCGCCACGCACCAGAATCTTGAACTGCGCGTGCAGGAAGGCAAATTCCGTGAGGACTTATTCCATCGCCTGAACGTCATTCGGGTACATCTGCCGCCACTGCGCGAACGTCGGGAAGATATCCCCCGCCTGGCGCGTCATTTCCTGCAGGAGGCCGCCCGCGAACTGGGGGTGGAAGCCAAACAATTACACCCGGAAACCGAGGCCGCGCTCACCCGTCTGGCCTGGCCAGGTAACGTGCGTCAGCTTGAGAATACCTGCCGCTGGTTAACCGTAATGGCCGCCGGGCAGGAAGTACTGATTCAGGACTTACCAACCGAGCTGTTTGAAACCTCTGTGCCAGATGCACCGTCCCATATGCAGCCGGATAGTTGGGCAACGCTATTGGCACAGTGGGCGGATCGGGCATTACGCTCCGGTCATCAAAACTTGCTTTCTGAGGCCCAACCAGAGATGGAGCGCACGCTGTTGACTACCGCGCTACGTCATACCCAGGGGCATAAACAGGAAGCGGCACGCTTGCTCGGTTGGGGTCGTAATACCTTGACGCGTAAGCTAAAAGAACTCGGAATGGAGTGACATATCGTCACTGTGTAAAGATTAATAATTGAGCGCAAATAGCTGCTATTTTGCGCTTTACTGTTCCGATGAGTTAAGTATGATCGTGCCCGACTAACGGGGGGAAGTCATCATGCTGGAATCAATCATTAATCTGCTGTCGAGCGGTGCGGTCGAAAGCCATACGCCACAAACTGCGGTCGCCGCAGTATTGTGCGCAGCGCTGGTTGGACTGTTCAGCTAGCGGGTTCGCCGGGTGGCGCTTCGCTTATCCGACCTACGTATTGAGATTTTCGTAGGCACGATAAGCGAAGCGCCACCCGGAAAAGCGTTAAATCACCCGCGAGAATTGCTGCATCCGCGCTTTCTGGCGCAGATACGCATCGAAGCACATGCAAATATTACGGATCAGCAGACGGCCCTTCGGCGTGACCTGAATCCCCTTCTCATCGACATCCACCAGCCCATCCTTCGCCAGCGGTGCCAGCAGTTTCAGGTCTTCGGCAAAATAGTCAGCGAAGTTCAGATCCCATTGCTGTTCCACAGCGGCATAGTCGAGGCGGAAGTTGCAGATCAGGAGCTTAATAACATCCCGACGAATGCAGTCGTCACGGGTCAGGGCAATTCCGCGCCACAGCGCGTCCCCCTGCTCGTCTACCTGCTGATAATAGCGCTTCAGCTCTTTCTGGTTCTGCGCGTAGTTGTCACCAATCATACTAATGGCTGACACGCCCATTCCCAGCAGATCGGTATCACCCTGGGTGGTATAACCCTGGAAATTACGATGCAGCACACCCTTGCGTTGAGCAATGGCCAGTTCGTCATCCGGACGGGCAAAGTGATCCATGCCAATGAACTGATAGCCAGTTTCGGTCAGTGAAGAGATGGTTTCCTGCAGGATATCCAGCTTCTGCTGCGCGCTGGGCAGGTCGGCATCTTTAATTTTGCGCTGAGCGGCAAACAGCGTCGGCAGGTGCGCGTAGTTAAAGACACTCAGTCGGTCTGGATTCAGCTCAGCAACGCGTTTCAGGGTGAAGGCGAAACTTTCTGGCGTCTGTTTTGGCAAACCATAAATCAGATCGATATTCGTTGAAGTAAAACCGATCTCACGCGCATGATTCAGCAGCGCAAAGATGAATTCCTCATCCTGCTCACGGTTCACCAGGCGCTGAACTTCTTTATTGAAGTCCTGCACCCCCATGCTCAGGCGGTTAAAACCTTCAGCGCGTAAATGATCGAGCACATCCAGCTCAATTTCTCGCGGATCCACTTCGATCGAGATTTCAGCGTCGTCGTTAAAGTTAAAGTTGCCACGCAGCAGCGACATCAAACGACTGATTTGCGCTTTATTCAGGTACGTTGGCGTGCCGCCGCCCCAGTGCAGCTGACTGACATGGCGTCCGGCGAACAGCGGTGCGCGATGAATAATTTCTTGTTCTAAGACATCGAGGTATTGATCGGCTTTATGCTGCTGGCGAGTCACGACCTTGTTACAGCCGCAGAAATAACACAGCTTGTGGCAGAATGGGATGTGAACGTACAGCGAGAGAGGACGCTCAGGATAACGCGCCACGGCCTTTAGAAATGCCTCAGTGCCGTAGTCTTCAGAAAACTCCAGCGCGGTCGGGTACGAGGTATATCGTGGCCCGGAATAGTTATATTTCTGGATCAGGGCCAGGTCCCAGTCTATTAACTGCTCTGACATGCTCACTCCTTCCGATGGCGTCTCTGGCGGGTACGGCGTACCGACTTAACCCCAGTACGGGTGATAAGTCGGTTGCGCAGCCACTTCTGTCGCCGCGACAACCGCTGTAGTTTAACGAATAACCACACCAGATAACATATAACCGGAAGGGTTATAAGCAGGACGGGAAGACCCACGGTGTAAAACCGTTAGTTGCCGCCTTTCAGCAGGCGCATCATGTCTTCCTGCTTTTCTTCTTCTTCCTCTTCTTCCTCGTCATCGTAAGAAAGACCCAGCTTTTGCATCAGCTCATCGATGCGATCCAGCTTGGCATCAACCCAGGACTGATCTTCCGCGCTCAGGGTTTCTCCTGCTTCAAGACGCTCCAGCAGCGCATCCAGGCGCTCATCCGTTTCCAGTAAATCCAACTCAGCCTGTGGTGAAAGCATAGGTTTCTCACTCTTCGGTTTGTGCTGTTTGGTGACTTTTTCGGTCACGCCCAATGGAATGGGGGTTTTGCTGCCAATACGAGGATCTTTTTGCTTATTTTGGTTTCCGCCACCAGATGCGCCTTCGCTACCGGACGCACGGCTACCTGCCGCATGACCACGGTGTTTTTTCTGGCGCTTACGGTCGCGAGCTTCCTGGTTAATTTCTTCGCGTGTTTTACGACGCGCTTTTGCAGGACCTTTACCGCGTGGTGTAGAAGTTGGTTTCATCATGATTCGTCTTTGGCTGTTTTATTCAGTATATAATTGCGCCGGAATCTAGCAGAAATAAAGAAAAAAGGCGACAGAGTAATCTGTCGCCTTTTTTCCTGACTCTCAACCCTTACGGGCTCTACAATCCCTGTTGGCTATCAACACACCCTGTTTTTCCCTTAGCCTCTAACATTCCGTGTTGTTTCCATTTCCTTTTACTAACGTCTCCGGACGTTTGTCTTCCTGACAATCCTGTGTCTTCGCCTCCTGGCGCTCCTGACCCTCATCCTGAGTCGTCTATCCTTTCAGCTTCCTCGCTATGGATGCTACTTTACCGTTTTGGTTTAAACGTACAAGTAACCTGGGTAACAATTTCTGATTTTAAGAATAGCGCCCAAATGTAACCATATGATTTATTTTAGTTCTGTCATTTTTTACTCTGTCATCTCGTATAGAAACTGTCGGCAATGTCTCACAAAGCGCGAGGTTTTTACTTACACAGCTCACTCGTCGAAAAACCAGCCTTTTGCTGGGGTTCAGGTATAATCGCTGCAAAGCCCTGATTGATGGAGAGGACTGCTTTGACTAACTTGAATTATCAACAGACGCACTTTGTAATGAGTGCGCCTGATATTCGCCACTTACCTTCCGATACCGGTATCGAAGTGGCTTTTGCTGGCCGTTCCAACGCAGGCAAATCCAGTGCGCTAAATACCCTGACGAATCAAAAAGGTCTGGCGCGTACATCTAAAACGCCGGGTCGTACTCAGCTCATCAACCTGTTTGAAGTCGTTGACGGCAAACGCCTGGTCGATTTGCCAGGATACGGTTATGCCGAAGTTCCAGAAGAAATGAAGCGTAAATGGCAGCGCGCGCTGGCTGAATATCTGGAAAAACGTCAGAGCCTGCAAGGTCTGGTGGTACTGATGGATATTCGTCACCCGTTAAAAGATCTCGATCAACAGATGATCCTATGGGCAGTTGAGAGCAACGTTCAGGTTCTGGTACTGCTGACTAAAGCAGATAAGCTGGCCAGCGGTGCACGCAAAGCGCAGCTGAATATGGTACGTGAAGCCGTACTGGCATTTAACGGTGATGTGCAGGTAGAAGCATTTTCATCGCTGAAAAAACTGGGTGTGGACAAACTGCGGCAAAAACTGGATAGCTGGTTTAGTGAACTGGCACCGGTTGAAGAGGTGCAGGAAGGGGAATAACCCACCGATATGCCGGATGACGCCGCTGCGCGTCTTATCCGGCCTACAGCATGTGCAAAACTTTTCTTTCGCACAATAAAAAACGCCCCAGTCATTACTGACTGGGGCGGCTAAAATATTCAGCCAAATCCGATTACGTGAAGTAAAAGGTCTGAAAGATAGAACATCTTACCTCTGTACCCTACGAGAATAACTTTACTCTTTTTTGAGCAGCTCAGAAAGCACTTTTTGTAATTTTTTTTCATTCCTTACATAGGGAATTCTAATGGACATCACAAAAAGCTCTCTCTTATGTTGCTTAGTTACGAAATAGGAGCGTTATTAAGTAAACCCTTAGTGCGCCTGATCCCAGTTTTCACCACTCCCGACTTCCACTAGCAACGGCACGTCAATCTGAGTCTCGTTTTCCATCAGTTGGTGGATCTTTTTGGAGACGCTTTCCAGATCATCTTTGTGCACTTCAAACACCAGTTCATCGTGTACCTGCATGATCATGCGCACGCGCGGTTGCTCGGTTTGCAGCCATCCATCCACGGCAATCATGGCTCGTTTGATAATGTCTGCAGCAGTTCCCTGCATCGGGGCGTTAATGGCCGCACGTTCAGCACCAGCGCGACGAGCACCATTACTGGATTTAATATCCGGTAAATAGAGACGGCGACCTTCCAGCGTTTCTACATAGCCTTGCTCTTTCGCCTGAGCGCGGGTGCGTTCCATGTATTCCAACACACCAGGGTAGCGTTCAAAGTAGAGATCCATGTACTTCTGTGCTTCTTTGCGCGGAATATTCAACTGGCGCGCCAAACCAAAGGCGCTCATCCCGTAGATCAAACCGAAGTTAATGGCTTTAGCGCTGCGGCGTTGCTCGCTGGTCACAGAATCAAGCGGTAAACCAAAGACTTCTGCCGCCGTTGCGCGGTGAATGTCTTTCCCTTCGGCAAACGCGGTAAGCAGACCTTTATCACGTGAAAGGTGCGCCATGATACGCAGTTCAATCTGTGAGTAGTCCGCAGAGACAATCAGGTAGTCTTCTGGCGCAATGAACGCCTGACGAATACGACGACCTTCATCATTACGTACCGGGATGTTTTGCAGGTTTGGATCCGTTGAAGACAAGCGCCCGGTGGCAGTAACCGCCTGATGGTAGGAGGTGTGCACGCGCCCGGTTTTCTTGTTAATCATCAACGGAAGCTTATCCGTATAGGTCGACTTCAGTTTTGCTAAACCACGATATTCCAGGATCACTTTCGGCAATGGGTAATCCAGCGCGAGCTCTTCCAGTACCTCTTCCGACGTTGATGGCGCGCCGCCAGGGGTTTTCTTCAACGGCTTAATACCCTGCTTTTCAAACAGGATAGTTTGCAGTTGCTTAGTGGAAGAGAGGTTAAACGCTTCTCCGGCGATCTCGTGCGCTTTTTGCTCCAGCTCATTCAAACGCAGCGTCAGCTCTTCTGAATGCTTGTGCAGAACAGCCGGATCGATTTTCACACCGTTGCGCTCAACGCGAGACAAAACCGGCACCAGCGGCATATCGATATTTTCAAAGACGTTCAACGGCCCTTTATGCTGCTGCAATTCTGGCCACATCTTCAGATGCAGCTGTAGCGTAACGTCGGCGTCTTCCGCAGCGTAACGACCAGCCTCTTCCAGTGCTATCTGGTTAAAGGTCAGCTGGTTTTTGCCTTTTCCGGCGATCTCTTCAAAGGTGATGGTTTTATGTTTCAGCCAGCGGTCCGACAGGCTGTCCATATCGTGTCGTCCAGCGACGCTGTTAAGAATGTAGGATTCGAGCATGGTGTCAAAGGTGATGCCGCGCAGCTCGATGCCATAGTTCGCCAGGATGCCGCGATCGTACTTCAGGTTTTGCCCGACTTTGTGCGCGTTCTCATCTTCCAGCAGCGGCTTTAGCAGCTCCAGCGCACGGTCGCGCGCGATCTGGTCAGGGGCATCCAGGTAATCGTGGGCAACAGGAACATACGCCGCCACACCCGGTTCAATGGCAAAAGACAGGCCAACCAGATTCGCGGAAATGTTGTCCAGGCTGTCAGTTTCAGTATCGAAGGCAAAGACAGGTGCTTTTTTCAGCTTAGCGATCCACTCTTCCAGCGTCGCTTCGTCCAGAATCGTCACATAGTTTTCATACGAAAGAACCGTGGCCGGCTCCTCAGGCGTTTCATCGACGACAATAGTTTCTTGCGGTTTTGCCGCCGGCTTCGTCCCTTTCGCCTGTAGCCATTTACCCGCTTCAACGTCGGTAACCCAACGTTTAAATTCATACTGTTTAAACAGGCCAAGCAGTTCTTCTGCAGCGGGCTGACGCACTTCCAGCTGCTCACAGGTCAATTCCAGCTCAACATCGGTTTTGATGGTAGCCAATTGATAAGAGAGGTACGCCACCTCTTTATTCTGCTCAAGTTTGCCCGCCATGGTTTTCGCACCACGGAAGGTCAGCCCCGCTATTTTGTCTGATTCGGCATAGAGGGTATCCAGCCCACCCAGCCCCTGCAGCAGTGCCTGAGCGGTTTTTTCGCCTACGCCTGGAACGCCAGGAATGTTATCTGAGGAGTCACCCATTAGCGCCAGGAAATCGATGATCAGTTCCGGCGGGACGCCGTACTTATTTACCACTTCATCCGGGCCGAGGATCGTATTGGTCATGGTGTTGATAAGGGTGATATTCGGTGTCACCAACTGAGCCATATCTTTATCACCGGTGCTAATCAGCACCGGGCGACCGATCTTCTCTGCTTCCCGCGCCAGCGTACCGATAACATCGTCCGCCTCCACGCCAGAAACAGCCAACAGTGGCAGCCCCATCGCCTTTACCATCGCATGCAGAGGTTCAATCTGCGCACGCAGATCGTCCGGCATCGGTGGGCGGTGAGACTTATAATGTTCGAATAATTCATCACGGAAGGTTTTACCCTTGGCGTCGAATACCACCGCTGCATGGGTTGGTTGATATTGCAGAATCAAGCTACGCAGCATGTTGAGGACACCGTACATCGCGCCCGTAGGTTCTCCTGCGCTGTTAGTCAGCGGTGGGAACGCGTGGTATGCGCGATACAGGTAAGATGAGCCATCTACAAGGATAAGTGGGTTTTCTGGGATCTGAACCATAATGTCCGTGCCTGTTTATCAGATTATGGGTAAAGGATGCCACAGACAGGATGAAAACATGAGTTTTTCGCCGCATTTGTCGAAAAACTTTTGCAGATCTTCTGCTTTGCTCGCAAAGATAGCTGTGGATAACTTTGTGAATAAATAATTTTCAGCTCTTTAAATATAGCAAGGCAATTAATGCTCCATTGTATTTATACAACATTTTCAATTAGTTAAATAAACTCACGGCATTTTATTCCATTTTTACAGCTTATATCCTGATGTGGATAGATATTCTCTTTTTTTCTATTCAGGGAAGATCCATCATTTGGTTCGTTTTCTGATAAAATCAGCCCCTTGCGCCTCTTTCGCGCACTGTCTATGGCTAACCTTTTGAATAATTTAATTATGACGAGAATACTCGCTGCGATAACGCTGTTGCTGAGTATCGTATTGACCATATTGGTCACGATTTTTTGTTCTGTGCCGATCATCCTTGCCGGGGTTGTGAAACTCCTTTTGCCCATTCCTGTCATCTGGCGCAAGGTTTCTGTCTTCTGTAATTTCATGATGTACTGCTGGTGTGAAGGTCTGGCGCTACTGCTGCACCTTAATCCACGGCTGAAGTGGGATGTTGAAGGGCTGGAAGGTCTTAGCAAGAAAAACTGGTATCTGCTCATTTGTAATCATTACAGCTGGGCCGATATCGTTGTGCTTTGCGTTCTGTTCCGTAAGCACATCCCGATGAATAAATATTTCCTCAAGCAACAGCTGGCCTGGGTGCCCTTTATTGGCCTGGCTTGCTGGGCGCTGGATATGCCGTTTATGAAACGCTATTCACGTGGCTATCTGCTTCGCCATCCGGAACGCCGTGGTAAAGATGTCGAAACAACCCGTCGTTCCTGCGAGAAGTTTCGCGTACACCCGACAACCATTGTGAATTTTGTCGAAGGTTCGCGCTTTACCAAAGATAAACGTGAGCAAACCCGCTCACCCTATCAAAACCTGCTCCCACCCAAGGCGGCAGGTATTGCGATGGCATTAAACGTACTGGGGTCACAGTTCGATAAAATGTTGAACGTCACGTTATGCTATCCGGAAAACAGCAGTCGGCCTTTCTACGACATGCTGAGCGGTAAGCTAACGAGGATTGTCGTGCGGGTGAATCTGGAGCCAATCCATGAAGAGTTACACGGTGATTACGTGAACGATAAGGCATTCAAGCGCCGCTTTCAGCTGTGGTTGAATACGCTGTGGAGTGAGAAAGACGCGCAGCTCGACGCGATTAAAGCCGCAAATAAAAAAGCCGGTCAGTGACCGGCTTTTGCTTTTACTTCTGACCGACCAGGTATTTCACGGTATCCGCATACTGTTGTACAAAGATATCCATGCTGCTGGTATCCATGCCCTGCGGGTTGACCTGATATTTGCCATTCACGAACATCGCCGGAACGCCCTGCAGCTGTAAATCAGCCGCTGCTTTTTCCTGCTGTGCCACGAGAGATTTCACTACGAAGCTGTTCCATGCCGCATCATAGTCTTCGCCTTTAATACCCGCATCGACAAACACTTTACGGATGTCAGCAACAGACTGAACGGTCTGCGTTTTCTGAACGCCTTCAAACAGCGGAACAGTAACCTGATCTTCAACACCCAGCGCCATAGCAACCGCCCATGCCTGCGTCAGATCTTTGCCCAACGGCCCGAGAAACTCGACGTGGTATTTGGTCATCTTGGTGCCTTCCGGCAGTTTTTTCTTCACGTTATCAGATACATGAAGCACTTCTTCAAACTGGTAGCAGTGCGGGCAGTAGAAGGAGAAGAACTCCAACACTTGCGGTTCACCCGCAACTGGCTTTTCCAGAGTGATGTATTGTTTACCATCCTGGAACTGCGCTGCAGATGCGCTAAAAACTAAGACCATACCAGCCAGCGCCAGCCATATTTTTTTCATGTTCAAGTTTCTCCGATTAATACATTGGCGTTAATTGTAAGGGGGGCTCTTGCAGAATTTTTGCCTGCTCAATAAAGGTCGCGGTCTGACGATGCCAGTAATCTTCCCCGGTTAACCACGGGAAGTTTTTTGGGAACGCAGGGTCAGCCCAACGTCGAATCAGCCAGGCAAGATAATAAACTAAACGCATAGCGCGTAAAGGTTCTATCAGTCCGATTTCAGAGATGTCGAACTCACTAAACTCTTCATAAGCCTCGATAATGGTTTCTAGCTGCATGCGTTGTTCAGCTTTATCACCATTGAGAAGCATCCATAAATCCTGAATAGCCGGACCATTGCGGGCATCATCTAAATCGACAAACATCGGGCCATCGCGCCACAGAATATTACCGGCATGACAATCACCGTGCAGGCGTAACGCAGTAAAACGCGTATGCCAGCGTTCGGTAACCACCGCGATAAGCGCATCCGTTGCCTTCAGGAAAGCCGCTTTTTGCCCTGATGGGATAAGCTGTGCGTGTTCAAAAACTTTACGCGGCTCAGTCAGGTATTCTTCAAGGCCAATCGTCGGTCGGAAGGCAAAAGTACTCTTGGATCCGGTCTGGTGCATACGCCCGAGATAGCGCCCGACCGCCTCCATCTGATCGATGTTGTCGGCCTCAAACTGGCGCCCACCGACGCTGGGGAAGATCGCATAATGGAAACCCTGATGGCTTAACAGCGTTTGGCCGTTCAGTACCAACGGCGCAGCTACCGGGACTTCATCGCTTACCAGTTCCAGAGCAAACTGGTGCTCTTCCTGGATCTGATCGACAGACCAACGTTCAGGGCGATAAAACTTAACGACAAAGCGTCGACGGTCTTCGTCCTGGAATTGATAGACACGGTTTTCATAGCTGTTAAGCGGGGTAAGCCCGGAATCCACCCGGATCCCCTGCTCAAACAGTGCATCCATGATGGTATCCGGGTGTAGCGTCTGGAAATTAAAAGCGTTGTCGTTCATCCCATCATCCGGAAAATACTACGAATGATTCAGGATATCATTTCGCAGCGCTTTCGGTGGCGGCGATTACAAGCTTTTACTCTTTAATTACACCACGAGCGCGGAGTAGTGCGGTTTTAAAATCTTCTTCATAATCTTTCTGAATACCTGGGATGACAGCATCCTTCGCTGAGTCTCGCATTTTCAGGTGATAGATCAGAATGTCATCAGTTAAATCCGCCAGTTCGCCGTCAAAACCTGACTCTTGCGCCAGTTTCTGCAAAAATTGCATCAGGTTAAGATCGGGTTCCTTCTGCCAGGCAGGCTGGAGGAGTTCAATAACTTCATTCAGACGTTTACATTTCATGGTTGTGCTCCTTAGGCTCAATACAGATACGTTAGCAGGGTCAATCCCACATTAAAAGAGGCGATATCAGTGATTCTGGATAGTGCAATAACAGGGGTTGTGCTGGCTGGCGGTAAGGCCAGACGGATGGGTGGAATCGATAAAGGTCTGCTTGAACTGGACGGTAAACCTCTTTGGCGGCATGTGGCCGACATTCTCGCTTTGCAGGTCGAAACCGTGGTGGTTAATGCCAATCGCCACCGGGATATATACCAGCAAAGCGGCCTGAAAGTTATTCCCGATTCCTTGGCCGATTTCCCTGGCCCACTGGCCGGGATGCTATCGATATTCCTGCAGCAAACGGGGGAGTGGTTTCTGTTTTGCCCGTGCGATATGCCCTATATTCCTCACGATCTGGTCGCTCGTCTAAAAGAGCAACGTAAAGCTGCACCCGTTGTCTGGGTGCATGATGGGGAAAGAGATCACCCAACCATTGCGCTGATGCACCGCTCGATGCAGCCTTTGCTGCAGGATTATCTTCAGTCCGGTGAACGACGTGTCATGGTCTTTATGCGTCTGGCTGGCGGCCATGCCGTCGATTTCAGCGATCATAAAGATGCGTTCGTAAACGTGAACACCCCCGAAGAGCTTGCAAAATGGCAGGATAAATCATGATCCCATTACTCGCCATTGCGGCATGGAGCGGCACGGGAAAAACCACGCTGCTCAAAAAGTTGATCCCGGAACTACGTGCCAGAGGTATACGTCCCGGATTGATTAAGCATACCCATCACAATATGGATGTCGACAAGCCCGGTAAAGATAGCTATGAACTGCGCAAAGCCGGTGCAGCACAAACGCTGGTCGCCAGCCAGCAACGTTGGGCATTAATGGTAGAAACACCGGAAGAGCCCGAACTGGATTTAGCATATCTGGTAAGCCGGATGGATGCAGCGACGTTGGATCTAGTGCTGGTTGAAGGGTTTAAGCATGAACCTGTCGCTAAGATCGTGCTTTTTCGCGACGGTTGCGGGCATAGCCCTGAAGAATTGGCGATAGACGAATATGTTATCGCGGTTGCCAGTGATGTTCCGCTGGCGGTGGATGTTCCATTGTTAGACATCAACGACATACAGCAAATTGCTGATTTTGTTACGCAATGGATAAGATGGTAACCGTGGTGTTGTGATGAGCCTGATGCGCTGCGCTTATCAGGTCTACTGAAACGCATTCACTGACGGGCTTTTGTAGGCCGGATAAGGCGGCACGCCGCATCCGGCGGTTTTCATCCCGCACAGACGCAAAAAAGCCCATCCGTCAGGATGGGCTTCTTCACTTTATTTGATGCCTGGCAGTTTATGGCGGGCGT
>NZ_JAOWGZ010000003.1:0-262 GCF_030332875.1 Citrobacter sp. Cpo045 | reverse complement strand
AGCACCTGTTTTTGGGGATTACGCCGCCATACAGCCATCAGCAGTGCGTTCAGGACAATGTCCTTTGTCATCCGGGATTGCATGGACCAGCCGATAATTTTGCGTGAGAACAGATCAACAACAACGGCAAGATACAGCCAGCCTTCGTGGGTCCTGATGTAGGTTATGTCCGTTACCCAACGCTCATCCGGAGCATCCGGATTGAACTGTCGCTGGAGCCTGTTGGGCGACACGATACTGGCCTCGCCTTTACGTGCCCGCG
>NZ_JAOWGZ010000035.1:0-266 GCF_030332875.1 Citrobacter sp. Cpo045 | reverse complement strand
GGTTATTCTGTTGCCAGCGTTGCAACACGTCTCGATATCACCACCCACAGCCTTTACGCCTGGATAAAGAAGTACGGTCCAGATTCTTCCACTAATAAAGAAGAGTCAGATGCTCAGGCCGAGATCCGCCGTCTCCAGAAAGAGCTGAAGCGGGTTACCGACGAACGGGACATATTAAAAAAAGCCGCGGCGTACTTCGCAAAGCTGTCCGACTGAGGTACGCCTTTATCCGTGACAACACCTGTTGCTGGCCTGTTCGCCTGCTC
>NZ_JAOWGZ010000034.1:0-268 GCF_030332875.1 Citrobacter sp. Cpo045 | reverse complement strand
TCTAGGTGAAGATCCTTTTTGATAATCTCATGACCAAAATCCCTTAACGTGAGTTTTCGTTCCACTGAGCGTCAGACCCCTTATCTGAACATAAAACACTATCAATAAGTTGGAGTCATTACCCCCCGGACGAGTGGGAATCCATGGTAGGGATTTTTACCGAAATGGAAGAACACTATTAGGGGGCACCTCAGAAAACGGAATCTATGGTCACTCCCGTTTTTGCAACACCGATTTTGACGACAAGTTGGCTTGCTTGAATCTATCC
>NZ_JAOWGZ010000033.1:0-278 GCF_030332875.1 Citrobacter sp. Cpo045 | reverse complement strand
CCGCCAATTGTTCAAGACCATCAATCGCTGGCTGGCCGAAGCAGGCGTCATGATGACTCAAGGCACCTTGGTCGATGCCAAGAGTGGCCTGACCCACAGCCTGGTCACTACCGCGGCCAACGAGCATGACCTCAATCAGCCGGGTAATCTGCTGCATGGAGAGGAGCAATTTGTCTCAGCCGATGCCGGCTACCAAGTGGCGCCACAGCGCGAGGAGCTGGCCGAGGTGGATGTGGACTGGCTGATCGCCGAGCGCCCCGGCAAGGTAAGAACCTTGA
>NZ_JAOWGZ010000032.1:0-3698 GCF_030332875.1 Citrobacter sp. Cpo045 | reverse complement strand
CCTTTGAATGGGTTCATGTGCAGCTCCATCAGCAAAAGGGGATGATAAGTTTATCACCACCGACTATTTGCAACAGTGCCAATTTTATTACCAGGAACCACAACACTCTCCAGAGTGATCACCGAAATCCGCGAACGAGCAGCAAACCGTCTTTGGCAAAGATTACTGGCATTGCCCAATGATGAACAGAAACGACAACTGGATGAATTACTGAGCTTTAGTGAAGGTCAGAGAGTATCCATGTTCGAGCAACTGAAAAAAGGTCCTGTGACAGTCAGTAGTCCTGCATTTAACGATGCACTTGATCGTTATAACAAATTGCACCAACTGGGTTTTCAGCAACTTGATTTTACAGGCCTTCCACCGGCTCAGCTAAAAAGTCTTGCTCGCTATGCCAATGTAACCTCGGTAAAAAAGATAGTTCGTATCCCCATGAAGAAACGTACAGCGATACTTATTGCCTTTGTTAAATCATTGGAGGTCATTGCGCTGGATGAAGCCATCGATGTTTTGGATATGCTAATCACTAATATTGCGGGAGAGGCTAAAAAAGCAGGGCAAAAGAAGCGGTTGAGGACGTTGAAGGATTTGGACCGCTCTTCGTTGATACTGGCAAAAGCCTGTGCACTCCTGCTGGATGAGGTAACTGATGATTCCCACCTCCGAAAATCAATTTTTTCCTGCATTTCCAAAGAAAGACTGGCTGAGTCGGTAAAAATGGTCAATGAGTTGGCCCGACCGGCAGACAATAATTTCCAAGATGAAATGATTGAACAATATGGGCGCGTTCGCCGTTTTCTACCCAGAGTTCTTCGGGAATTAACTTTTCTGGCCGCCCCGGCGGGAGAACATACTCTGGCAGCTTTTAACTATTTATCGTCGCTAGGCGCTTCAAGAAAGCACATCCTTGACGATGCTCCAAAAAATATTATTACCGGCCCCTGGAAGCGTTTGGTTTTTGACGAAGAAGGCCGAGTAAGACGGCCTGGCTATTCACTATGTCTACTTGAGCGGTTTCAGGATGCATTAAGGCGGCGGGATATTTATCTTGAGAATAGCGATCGTTGGGGAGATCCACGGTCAAAGCTATTACAAGGGACAGAATGGCAAGCTCAACGCGTCTCTGTCTGTCGAGCATTAGGCCACCCTGTCAATGCTCAGCAGGCAACAGAAAAGCTTGCTCAGCAGTTAGATTTTGCCTGGAAAGCGGTAGCTGATAGCTTTGATGATAATGCGTCAGTCCATATCGAATACGGGGGGAAACATCCTACGTTGACTATCAGCAGCCTAGAGAAACTGGATGAATCACCAAGTCTGATAGCTCTCAACAGACAAGTCAGAGGTCTTTTACCTTTGGTGGATCTGACTGAGCTCTTACTGGAAATCAATGCCCATACAGGATTTGCCGAAGAATTTACTCATGTCAGCGAGTCTAATGCGCGAGCGAAAGATCTGCATATCAGCATTTGTGCTGTATTACTGGCAGAAGCCTGCAACATTGGCTTTGAACCATTAATTAAGCACAATATTCCATCATTAACCCGGCATCGTCTTAGTTGGGTGAAACAAAATTATTTTCGGTCAGAAACCCTTATCAAAGCGAATGCTCGCCTGGTTGATTACCAGGCTACGCTCAGTCTCGCTCAGCGATGGGGTGGTGGAGAGGTCGCATCTGCTGATGGTATGCGTTTTGTTACGCCAGTAAAAACGATTAACGCCGGACCCAATAGAAAATACTTTGGCTCTGATCGTGGAATTACCTGGTACAACTTTATCTCCGATCAGTTTTCTGGTTTTCACGGCATTGTTGTCCCAGGTACGTTGAGAGACTCAATCTTTGTTCTGGAGGGTTTACTTGAACAGCAAACGGGGTTAAATCCACAGGAAATTATGACTGATACAGCAGGTGCCAGTGATTTGATATTCGGTCTGTTCTGGTTGTTGGGATACCAGTTTTCCCCACGTCTGGCGGATGCCGGAGATGCCGTTTTCTGGCGAGTGGATAAAAATGCGAATTACGGCCCTCTCGATGAATTGGCCCGTGGTTGCATCAATCTAGCACTGATTGAGGCTAACTGGGACGATATGATGCGGATTGCGGGTTCTCTTAAATTGGGAACTGTACAAGCATCAGAGCTAATCCGTAGTTTATTGAAGAGCACGCGCCCGTCTAGTTTGGCGCAGGCCATCATTGAAGCTGGGCGAATAAATAAAACGCTATACCTGCTGAATTATATTGATGATGAAGATTATCGTCGCCGAATACTAACGCAACTAAACCGGGGTGAAGGGAGACACAGTGTGGCTCGCGCCATTTGCCATGGTCAACGTGGTGAAATCAGAAAACGCTATCGCGAAGGGCAAGAGGATCAACTTGGATCATTGGGACTGGTAACAAATACTGTTGTTTTATGGAATACGCTGTATATGCAGGAAGCCCTTGGACATATTAATACAGATAGCCAGCCTACTGAAATTAACGAAGAAGATATATCCAGATTATCACCGCTGATGCACGGTCATATCAATATGTTAGGGCATTACTCATTCACCTTGTCTGAAAACGTGATGAATGGTGAATTAAGGCCTTTAAATCAACATGTTAATGAATATGTAGACTCTTAGCGTAGGTTTTCGCCCCATTGGACCTCAAACCCCTAACGTAGTGGTCTCCAAGAACATTCAGGACTGATCCCAGGCGTCGATGGTCAAGACCTGATCGGCAGGACAGGCGGCTACGCGGTCGGGAACTGGATGGTGTTCAGTCTCATGCCGACCCCATTCGATTGATCGCGTCGCTTGCGGCACGCTGCGACGCAAGGAGGTTTGCGACCTGGTTTAGCAGCCGTGTCCGCTGCATGTCTGTTACCTATCTCCCCGACCGCTCATTGGACCAACTCCAGAGATTGGGCTCTATCGCTCAGCCAATACGAAACCGGCATTGGCTGATGCCACAACCGAGACTAACACAAATGGCTCGGTACCTGTATTTCGCGCCCCGTGCACTTGGCCCGGTCTTGCCACGGCTATCTCACCTTCCCTGAGGGCACGAACAATCCCATTGCCCTGAAAGTAATCAGCCATTCCCGACAAAACAGTCCACGTGTCTTGGCCGTGAGGATGAATGTGAGCCGCAATTTCCTGCCCGGGATGGACATGCCAAACCACGATAATTGAGTCTCGGGTTTCAAGCACAACGGAACGAATAGGCTCGCCTTCGGACGGCTGAACATACTCGGCTACAGAAAATATTCTCGATTCAACAGTCATCGGAGATCCCTCTTTCACAGTGCCCCCAGACAGGCTGGATATGAGTTCTAACTCGAATTTGAACGGGAGGCTGGTCGTGCGGTCGTGCAGTTGCCGATGAGCGTGTCGGCTGCTGCTTCCTTGCCCACCAGCGAACCAGACGGTCGCATGCGCATCCTTTCTTATCGAAACTCGTTGAGATGATATGCAATCAAGAATAGAATTTCAAGAACTATTTTCGAGAATCGCAATGCCTTGATTCCCGTGCCGCGCCGGTTGCCTTGGCGGGCTTGTCACAAACCTACGTTTTCAAGAAGAAGGAAACCGCATGCCCCGCCGTTCGATCCTCTCCGCCGCCGAGCGCGAAAGCCGGCACTGTTGCAAAGTTAGCGATGAGGCAGCCTTTTGTCTTATTCAAAGGCCTTACATTTCAAAAACTCTGCTTACCA
>NZ_JAOWGZ010000031.1:0-241 GCF_030332875.1 Citrobacter sp. Cpo045 | reverse complement strand
TGAGCGACGGTGCCATGGAAGATGCCCTGTACGAAATCGCCTCCATGCGCCTGTTTGCCCGATTATCCCTGGATAGCGCCCTGCCGGATCGCACCACCATCATGAATTTCCGCCACCTGCTCGAGCAGCATCAACTGGCCCGTCAATTGTTCAAGACCATCAATCGCTGGCTGGCCGAAGCAGGCGTCATGATGACCCAAGGCACTTTGGTGGATGCCACCATCATTGAGGCACCCAGCTC
>NZ_JAOWGZ010000030.1:0-212 GCF_030332875.1 Citrobacter sp. Cpo045 | reverse complement strand
AGCGCCGATGGTAGTGTGGGGTCTCCCCATGCGAGAGTAGGGAACTGCCAGGCATCAAATAAAAGCGAAAGGCTCAGTCGAAAGACTGGGCCTTTTGCTTTTATCTGTTGTCTGTCGGTGAGCGCTCTCCTTAGGAGGACAAATCCGCCGGGAGCGGATTTGAACGTTGCGCAGCAACGGCCCGGAGGGTGGCGGGCAGGACGCCCGCCATA
>NZ_JAOWGZ010000029.1:0-5086 GCF_030332875.1 Citrobacter sp. Cpo045 | reverse complement strand
GGTAAGCAGAGTTTTTGAAATGTAAGGCCTTTGAATAAGACAAAAGGCTGCCTCATCGCTAACTTTGCAACAGTGCCCGTAGATTTACGTGCATAGCCGATTTTCATTCTTTTCTCGCTAATTAGTTATGGGGTTATTGTTATGTTGATACAGTAACGAGTTTTGTTACATGAGGGGAGTCATTTTTCGGGAGAAGTCAGGACTTTTCAAGACTGTCACAAAAACCATCGTTTTTGATACATTAATTTAACCAATAGGTTGCAGATCAAATCGCCTGTAACAGCCTTTCTGGCTGTTTGTCGTTTTCAGAAGACGGCTGCACTGAACGTCAGAAGCCGACTGCACTATAGCAGCGGAGGGGTTGGATCCATCAGGCAACGACGGGCTGCTGCCGGCCATCAGCGGACGCAGGGAGGACTTTCCGCAACCGGCCGTTCGATGCGGCACCGATGGCCTTCGCGCAGGGGTAGTGAATCCGCCAGGATTGACTTGCGCTGCCCTACCTCTCACTAGTGAGGGGCGGCAGCGCATCAAGCGGTGAGCGCACTCCGGCACCGCCAACTTTCAGCACATGCGTGTAAATCATCGTCGTAGAGACGTCGGAATGGCCGAGCAGATCCTGCACGGTTCGAATGTCGTAACCGCTGCGGAGCAAGGCCGTCGCGAACGAGTGGCGGAGGGTGTGCGGTGTGGCGGGCTTCGTGATGCCTGCTTGTTCTACGGCACGTTTGAAGGCGCGCTGAAAGGTCTGGTCATACATGTGATGGCGACGCACGACACCGCTCCGTGGATCGGTCGAATGCGTGTGCTGCGCAAAAACCCAGAACCACGGCCAGGAATGCCCGGCGCGCGGATACTTCCGCTCAAGGGCGTCGGGAAGCGCAACGCCGCTGCGGCCCTCGGCCTGGTCCTTCAGCCACCATGCCCGTGCACGCGACAGCTGCTCGCGCAGGCTGGGTGCCAAGCTCTCGGGTAACATCAAGGCCCGATCCTTGGAGCCCTTGCCCTCCCGCACGATGATCGTGCCGTGATCGAAATCCAGATCCTTGACCCGCAGTTGCAAACCCTCACTGATCCGCATGCCCGTTCCATACAGAAGCTGGGCGAACAAACGATGCTCGCCTTCCAGAAAACCGAGGATGCGAACCACTTCATCCGGGGTCAGCACCACCGGCAAGCGCCGCGACGGCCGAGGTCTTCCGATCTCCTGAAGCCAGGGCAGATCCGTGCACAGCACCTTGCCGTAGAAGAACAGCAAGGCCGCCAATGCCTGACGATGCGTGGAGACCGAAACCTTGCGCTCGTTCGCCAGCCAGGACAGAAATGCCTCGACTTCGCTGCTGCCCAAGGTTGCCGGGTGACGCACACCGTGGAAACGGATGAAGGCACGAACCCAGTGGACATAAGCCTGTTCGGTTGGTAAGCTGTAATGCAAGTAGCGTATGCGCTCACGCAACTGGTCCAGAACCTTGACCGAACGCAGCGGTGGTAACGGCGCAGTGGCGGTTTTCATGGCTTGTTATGACTGTTTTTTTGTACAGTCTATGCCTCGGGCATCCAAGCAGCAAGCGCGTTACGCCGTGGGTCGATGTTTGATGTTATGGAGCAGCAACGATGTTACGCAGCAGGGCAGTCGCCCTAAAACAAAGTTAGCCATATGAACTCGGAATCAGTACGCATTTATCTCGTTGCTGCGATGGGAGCCAATCGGGTTATTGGCAATGGTCCTAATATCCCCTGGAAAATTCCGGGTGAGCAGAAGATTTTTCGCAGACTCACTGAGGGAAAAGTCGTTGTCATGGGGCGAAAGACCTTTGAGTCTATCGGCAAGCCTCTACCGAACCGTCACACATTGGTAATCTCACGCCAAGCTAACTACCGCGCCACTGGCTGCGTAGTTGTTTCAACGCTGTCGCACGCTATCGCTTTGGCATCCGAACTCGGCAATGAACTCTACGTCGCGGGCGGAGCTGAGATATACACTCTGGCACTACCTCACGCCCACGGCGTGTTTCTATCTGAGGTACATCAAACCTTCGAGGGTGACGCCTTCTTCCCAATGCTCAACGAAACAGAATTCGAGCTTGTCTCAACCGAAACCATTCAAGCTGTAATTCCGTACACCCACTCCGTTTATGCGCGTCGAAACGGCTAACCATTCCGTCAACGGGACGCCAAAATGCTGCGCATTTTGGTTCCCTCCGCTGCGCTCCGGCTCTCGTTACGTCCAACGTTAGCACCACTGAAACCCAGCTTTATTTAGCTCATGTTTATTCAAACGGCATTTAGCTTTTCAGGCGTTATTCAGTGCCTGTTTTGCCTTTTTTCCGGGCTTCGCCTGCATGGGCTGCGCAGGTTTTCAGTCTTTTTGGCCTCTAGCCCTTGCGTAGCAAGCGCAAGCAGCTATCGTTTTTGCAGTGCTGTGCCGCCTCGGTGGCGCAGCGTTTTTTCACGGTTAGCGCCCGTCGCCAAATTCAAGTTATCCGTTTTGGCTTCTGGTTCTAACATTTCGGTCAAGCCGACCCGCATTCTGCGGTCGGCTTACCTCGCCCGTTAGACATCATGAGGGAAGCGGTGACCATCGAAATTTCGAACCAACTATCAGAGGTGCTAAGCGTCATTGAGCGCCATCTGGAATCAACGTTGCTGGCCGTGCATTTGTACGGCTCCGCAGTGGATGGCGGCCTGAAGCCATACAGCGATATTGATTTGTTGGTTACTGTGGCCGTAAAGCTTGATGAAACGACGCGGCGAGCATTGCTCAATGATCTTATGGAGGCTTCGGCTTTCCCTGGCGAGAGCGAGACGCTCCGCGCTATAGAAGTCACCCTTGTCGTGCATGACGACATCATCCCGTGGCGTTATCCGGCTAAGCGCGAGCTGCAATTTGGAGAATGGCAGCGCAATGACATTCTTGCGGGTATCTTCGAGCCAGCCATGATCGACATTGATCTAGCTATCCTGCTTACAAAAGCAAGAGAACATAGCGTTGCCTTGGTAGGTCCGGCAGCGGAGGAATTCTTTGACCCGGTTCCTGAACAGGATCTATTCGAGGCGCTGAGGGAAACCTTGAAGCTATGGAACTCGCAGCCCGACTGGGCCGGCGATGAGCGAAATGTAGTGCTTACGTTGTCCCGCATTTGGTACAGCGCAATAACCGGCAAAATCGCGCCGAAGGATGTCGCTGCCGACTGGGCAATAAAACGCCTACCTGCCCAGTATCAGCCCGTCTTACTTGAAGCTAAGCAAGCTTATCTGGGACAAAAAGAAGATCACTTGGCCTCACGCGCAGATCACTTGGAAGAATTTATTCGCTTTGTGAAAGGCGAGATCATCAAGTCAGTTGGTAAATGATGTCTAACAATTCGTTCAAGCCGACCGCGCTACGCGCGGCGGCTTAACTCCGGCGTTAGATGCACTAAGCACATAATTGCTCACAGCCAAACTATCAGGTCAAGTCTGCTTTTATTATTTTTAAGCGTGCATAATAAGCCCTACACAAATTGGGAGATATATCATGAAAGGCTGGCTTTTTCTTGTTATCGCAATAGTTGGCGAAGTAATCGCAACATCCGCATTAAAATCTAGCGAGGGCTTTACTAAGCTTGCCCCTTCCGCCGTTGTCATAATCGGTTATGGCATCGCATTTTATTTTCTTTCTCTGGTTCTGAAATCCATCCCTGTCGGTGTTGCTTATGCAGTCTGGTCGGGACTCGGCGTCGTCATAATTACAGCCATTGCCTGGTTGCTTCATGGGCAAAAGCTTGATGCGTGGGGCTTTGTAGGTATGGGGCTCATAATTGCTGCCTTTTTGCTCGCCCGATCCCCATCGTGGAAGTCGCTGCGGAGGCCGACGCCATGGTGACGGTGTTCGGCATTCTGAATCTCACCGAGGACTCCTTCTTCGATGAGAGCCGGCGGCTAGACCCCGCCGGCGCTGTCACCGCGGCGATCGAAATGCTGCGAGTCGGATCAGACGTCGTGGATGTCGGACCGGCCGCCAGCCATCCGGACGCGAGGCCTGTATCGCCGGCCGATGAGATCAGACGTATTGCGCCGCTCTTAGACGCCCTGTCCGATCAGATGCACCGTGTTTCAATCGACAGCTTCCAACCGGAAACCCAGCGCTATGCGCTCAAGCGCGGCGTGGGCTACCTGAACGATATCCAAGGATTTCCTGACCCTGCGCTCTATCCCGATATTGCTGAGGCGGACTGCAGGCTGGTGGTTATGCACTCAGCGCAGCGGGATGGCATCGCCACCCGCACCGGTCACCTTCGACCCGAAGACGCGCTCGACGAGATTGTGCGGTTCTTCGAGGCGCGGGTTTCCGCCTTGCGACGGAGCGGGGTCGCTGCCGACCGGCTCATCCTCGATCCGGGGATGGGATTTTTCTTGAGCCCCGCACCGGAAACATCGCTGCACGTGCTGTCGAACCTTCAAAAGCTGAAGTCGGCGTTGGGGCTTCCGCTATTGGTCTCGGTGTCGCGGAAATCCTTCTTGGGCGCCACCGTTGGCCTTCCTGTAAAGGATCTGGGTCCAGCGAGCCTTGCGGCGGAACTTCACGCGATCGGCAATGGCGCTGACTACGTCCGCACCCACGCGCCTGGAGATCTGCGAAGCGCAATCACCTTCTCGGAAACCCTCGCGAAATTTCGCAGTCGCGACGCCAGAGACCGAGGGTTAGATCATGCCTAGCATTCACCTTCCGGCCGCCCGCTAGCGGACCCTGGTCAGGTTCCGCGAAGGTGGGCGCAGACATGCTGGGCTCGTCAGGATCAAACTGCACTATGAGGCGGCGGTTCATACCGCGCCAGGGGAGCGAATGGACAGCGAGGAGCCTCCGAACGTTCGGGTCGCCTGCTCGGGTGATATCGACGAGGTTGTGCGGCTGATGCACGACGCTGCGGCGTGGATGTCCGCCAAGGGAACGCCCGCCTGGGACGTCGCGCGGATCGACCGGACATTCGCGGAGACCTTCGTCCTGAGATCCGAGCTCCTAGGGATCGCCTCAGAAAACGGAATCTATGGTCACTCCCGTTTTTGCAACACCGATTTTGACGACAAGTTGGCTTGCTTGAATCTA
>NZ_JAOWGZ010000028.1:0-392 GCF_030332875.1 Citrobacter sp. Cpo045 | reverse complement strand
CTGTAGATTCAATTGGTCAACGCAACAGTTATGTGAAAACATGGGGTTGCGGAGGTTTTTTGAATGAGACGAACATTTACAGCAGAGGAAAAAGCCTCTGTTTTTGAACTATGGAAGAACGGAACAGGCTTCAGTGAAATAGCGAATATCCTGGGTTCAAAACCCGGAACGATCTTCACTATGTTAAGGGATACTGGCGGCATAAAACCCCATGAGCGTAAGCGGGCTGTAGCTCACCTGACACTGTCTGAGCGCGAGGAGATACGAGCTGGTTTGTCAGCCAAAATGAGCATTCGTGCGATAGCTACTGCGCTGAATCGCAGTCCTTCGACGATCTCACGTGAAGTTCAGCGTAATCGGGGCAGACGCTATTACAAAGCTGTTGATGCTAA
>NZ_JAOWGZ010000027.1:0-205 GCF_030332875.1 Citrobacter sp. Cpo045 | reverse complement strand
AATTCATTGAGCATCAAACTTTTAAATTGAAGAGTTTGATCATGGCTCAGATTGAACGCTGGCGGCAGGCCTAACACATGCAAGTCGAACGGTAGCACAGAGGAGCTTGCTCCTTGGGTGACGAGTGGCGGACGGGTGAGTAATGTCTGGGAAACTGCCCGATGGAGGGGGATAACTACTGGAAACGGTAGCTAATACCGCATAA
>NZ_JAOWGZ010000026.1:0-262 GCF_030332875.1 Citrobacter sp. Cpo045 | reverse complement strand
CGCGGGCACGTAAAGGCGAGGCCAGTATCGTGTCGCCCAACAGGCTCCAGCGACAGTTCAATCCGGATGCTCCGGATGAGAGTTGGGTAACGGACATAACCTACATCAGGACCCACGAAGGCTGGCTGTATCTTGCCGTGGTTGTTGATCTGTTCTCACGCAAAATTATCGGCTGGTCCATACAATCCCGGATGACAAAGGACATTGTCCTGAACGCACTGCTGATGGCTGTATGGCGGCGTAATCCCCAAAAACAGGTGCT
>NZ_JAOWGZ010000025.1:0-299 GCF_030332875.1 Citrobacter sp. Cpo045 | reverse complement strand
GTGCCCGATGCGCGACGCTTATCGGGCCTACGGTAAACAGCGAAACCTGTAGACCGGATAAGGCGTTTACTGCCCGATGCGCGACGCTTATCGGGCCTACGGCAAACAGCGAAACCTGTAGACCGGATAAGGCGTTTACTGCCCGATGCGCGACGCTTATCGGGCCTACGGTAAACAGCGAAGCCTGTAGGCTGGATAAGGCGTTTACTGCCCGATGCACGACGCTTATCGGGCCTACGGTAAACAGCGAAACCTGTAGACCGGATAAGGCGTTTACTGCCCGATGCACGACGCTTATC
>NZ_JAOWGZ010000024.1:0-6899 GCF_030332875.1 Citrobacter sp. Cpo045 | reverse complement strand
TCTAGGTGAAGATCCTTTTTGATAATCTCATGACCAAAATCCCTTAACGTGAGTTTTCGTTCCACTGAGCGTCAGACCCCGTATAGTGTTTTGCAGTTTAGAGGAGATATCGCGATGCATACGCGGAAGGCAATAACGGAGGCGCTTCAAAAACTCGGAGTCCAAACCGGTGACCTCTTGATGGTGCATGCCTCACTTAAAGCGATTGGTCCGGTCGAAGGAGGAGCGGAGACGGTCGTTGCCGCGTTACGCTCCGCGGTTGGGCCGACTGGCACTGTGATGGGATACGCGTCGTGGGACCGATCACCCTACGAGGAGACTCTGAATGGCGCTCGGCTGGATGACGAAGCCCGCCGTACCTGGCTGCCGTTCGATCCCGCAACAGCCGGGACTTACCGTGGGTTCGGCCTGCTGAATCAATTTCTGGTTCAAGCCCCCGGCGCGCGGCGCAGCGCGCACCCCGATGCATCGATGGTCGCGGTTGGTCCGCTGGCTGAAACGCTGACGGAGCCTCACGAACTCGGTCACGCCTTGGGGGAAGGATCGCCCGTCGAGCGGTTCGTTCGCCTTGGCGGGAAGGCCCTGCTGTTGGGTGCGCCGCTAAACTCCGTTACCGCATTGCACTACGCCGAGGCGGTTGCCGATATCCCCAACAAACGGTGGGTGACGTATGAGATGCCGATGCTTGGAAGAGACGGTGAAGTCGCCTGGAAAACGGCATCGGATTACGATTCAAACGGCATTCTCGATTGCTTTGCTATCGAAGGAAAGCCGGATGCGGTTGAAACTATAGCAAATGCTTACGTGAAGCTCGGTCGCCATCGAGAAGGTGTCGTGGGCTTTGCTCAGTGCTACCTGTTCGACGCGCAGGACATCGTGACGTTCGGCGTCACCTATCTTGAGAAGCATTTCGGAACCACTCCGATCGTGCCTCCGCACGAGGCCGTCGAGCGCTCTTGCGAGCCTTCAGGTTAGAGGCCGTCGACAATGATAATCTGGATCAACGGACCTTTCGGCGCCGGAAAGACGACGCTCGCTAAGCGGCTGCGCGATCGGCGTTCCAAATCGCTGATCTTTGACCCCGAGGAAATCGGGTTCGTGGTGAAAGAAACGGTCCCCATGCCAGCGAGCGGAGACTATCAGGATCTCCCCTTGTGGAGGGGACTTACGATCGCGGCGGTCAGGGAGATTCGAAGGAATTACTCGCAGGACATCATCATCCCAATGACGCTCGTGCACCCGGACTATCTGACTGAGATACTCGACGGGGTAAGGCGGATCGACGATCAGCTGCTGCACATCTTTCTGACGCTCAACGAGGACCTATTGCGTCACCGGATCGCGAACCAGACCATGCATCCTGACCCGAATCGAAATGCGGAGATTCGAGAGTGGCGATTAGCGAATGTCGCCCGATGCTTGGCCGCAAGGGAACGGCTTCCATGCACAACCCGTGTTCTCGATAGTGGTGCACACACCAGCGATGAACTCGCAGCGATGGTGCTCGACGGAATCGATGGGCGCACCTGATCGCCTTCGACGCCTGCGCAAAGCGTAGCGCGAGGGTGGCGGGCTCACGACCAAACGCCCAGAGGTCGATCATCGCAGGGATGTTTGGCTTTGTGGTGCGGACGACGGGACTCGAACCCGTACTCTCACAGAGAAGCAGATTTTCGTACCACCTCGACTTTCGCCGCCGTCTGATGACGTTCGTGGTCTGGACTGTCCCTTCGCCATTGCCCGAAGGCTTTAGGCGCCGCCCGTCCAGTCTCTACACCTTCCCCCGAAGGGGCTTGGCTCGGGATTGGCTTAGGGTATTGCCCGTTAGCGTTCCCCGACTTTGAGCGGTTCTACTCCGCGGATTTCCCCGCGGGCACTCCAATTTTAAAGTCTGCTGCGTCTACCGATTTCGCCACGTCCGCCTTTTTTCGCCGTTCCTAGCGCTCGTGCGATGCACCTATGTTGCACCTAGCGCCGAATCGTTCTTCGTCATCCTGAAAAACCACGTCTCCTAAAGCCTTGCATAGCTTATCTTTTCTCCACCACGAACTTTTTTGTGGGATGGTAGAAAAAAAGACTTTTTAAGTCCGCTGGCTTGCCAGGCCTTGTTAGCTTGTACGGTCATGGTTATCGGGTAAAGAATATTGACGGCATCGCTGGTGTCGGTGGCTGAAAAGCCGGCTCCCATCAGGGCAATAGCCATTTCAGATGCAGGCGTACAGGGCAATGGTCAACAGCTACAGCCTGTCTGACGATTCCGGCGTCATGGCTGCGGCGGCTATCACGCATTTTTTGTTCGGTCAGGCGGTGTTTTCGTACCTCAATGGTTGGAGCGTGTTGATCGGACCTGGTACAGGTTTGGACAGCACGGGCTGCAAATACGCAAGGGATTTAATGGGCCTGGTGGCGTTCACGGCTTTTATCGTGACGTTTCTGTTCAGGGGCTACTCATAATCTCGTGGCTCGGCGGTTCCCGGCACACCATGACAGTAAGGAAGGACCCTGTGTCTCAACTCTCCCAGCTTCGAAGCCCCGCCGCCGTGCAGGCTGCCATCGATGAGTTCGTGCAACTGGGCCGCACGAAATTCCTGGCGCGCCACGGCTACGGCAAGTCCCGCGACTTCCTGGTACGTGATCCGAAGACCGGCACCGATTGCGATTCCAAGGCCATCGCCGGTGTGGCCTTCGGCAAGCAATTTCCCGAGCAGGGCCCGCTCACTGCTGACAGCTTCTCCGGTGGCGAGACGACCGTCGTTCCGGCGCTGACGCGGCTCGGGTTTCGCATCATTCGCATCGGCGAAGACTGGTCCGAAGAAGAGGTCCTGGCCACGGTCGAAGACTATTTCGACATGCTGCGTGCCGAGGCGGCTGGGGAGCCGTACCACAAGTCCGAGCACAACCAGGCACTGCGCCAACTGCTGAACGGTCGCAGCAAGTCTTCAGTCGAGCTCAAGCACCAGAACATTAGCGCCGTACTCGATGCCCTGGGCCTGCCCTATATCAACGGCTACAAGCCACGCGGCAACAGCCAACTGCTGCTGCGTAAATCCGTACACGCCTACGTTCTGGAACATCAGCAGACGGTCGGCGCTCTTGTCGATGCCCTGGAGGAGGTAAAACTTCCGGGTGACAAAACCTACCGAGCGGCTTTGGTAGAACCACCCGCCCGTGAAGTGCTTGTGCGTACCCCGGCATCTCTACGGCAACGCCTACCGCGAAAGTTCGATTATGCCGCTCGCGATGAAGCCAACCGCAAGCTGGGCCGGGCAGGGGAGCAGTGGGTGATTGGCTACGAACAGCAACGCCTGACCGAGCTCGGCCACCCAGAGCTTTTTCAGCGGCTGGATTGGGTGTCCGACACCCAGGGAGACGGTGCGGGGTTCGACATCCTGTCGTTCGAAGAGGACGCCCATGAGCGCTTCATCGAGGTGAAAACCACCAATGGCGGGGTAGGCTCGTCTTTCTTGGTCAGCCACAACGAACTCGAATTCTCCAAGGAGGCGGGCGATCAATTCCATCTGTATCGCGTGTTCCAGTTTCGGGACGGTCCGCGCCTGTTCACGCTACCCGGCGACCTCAGCCAACATGTGCATCTCAAGCCGACGGACTACCGGGCGAGTTTCCGGAGTTTGGTGGGGTAAAGGCAGGGTTCTGTTGAGCCGAATGGCTGTGTGCGGCCGATTCTGTTGAAAAAGTAGCGGCCTCCCCATGCCGTTGGCAAAATTGCTTTGTCAGCGAGCGTGGGGGCGAACAGCATGATGGGACAGTTACCGGGAGGACAGCAGCGCCTGTTCTACTCGTTCAATCTGGAAGATCACGTCCCGGCCCAACATCTCCTGCGCAGCATCGACCAGTGCTTGGATCTCAGTGATCTACGTGCCTACCTGGCAGATTTCTATAGCCCCATCGGGCGTCCCTCGATTGACCCGGAGTTGATGGTGCGCATGCTGGTCGTCGGCTACTGCTATGGCATTCGTTCCGAGCGGCGATTGTGCGAAGAGGTGCACCTGAACCTGGCCTATCGCTGGTTCTGCCGGTTGGGTCTGGAAGACGAAGTCCCCAATCACTCGACCTTCTCGAAGAATCGCCATGGGCGTTTTCGTGACAGCGATCTATTCCGCTGGTTATTCAATGAGGTGCTGCGGCGCTGCATGGCAGCCGGCCTAGTCAAGGGTGAAGGTTTCGCCGTCGACGCCAGCATCATTAAGGCGGATGCCAGCCGGCAACGTGGGGTGGCGGGAGATGAGGTCGATTGGAACGATCCAAAGCTCAGCAGCCGCGCAGTGCGCGAGTACCTCGAAGCCCTTGATGAAGAGGCGCTGGCTGAGGCTCTTCCCAAGAAAATTTCGCTCACTGATCCTCAGTCCCGTTGGACAGCAGCGCCAGGTGGCCCGGCCTTTTTTGCCTACTCCACGAATTACCTGATCGACACTGAGCACGGTGTGATCATGGACGTGGAAGCTACCCCGGCGCACCGTACCGCCGAAGTCGATTCGACTAGGACGATGGTCGAGCGTGTCGAGGCGCAGTTCGATCTCACACCGGAACGCCTTATCGGCGATACCGCTTATGGCACCGCCCCGATGCTGGCCTGGATGGTCGAAGAAAAGGACATCGAACCGCATGTGCCGGTGTGGGACAAGACCGAGCGCAAGGACGACAGCCTCTCCAGTAACGACTTTCACTGGAGTCAGGACGCCAATGAATATCGCTGCCCAGCCGGCAAACCGCTACGCAGTGAATGGCGCGCCTTCACCCAGCAAAGGTCGCGGGTAACTAAGGCCAAAACCGTCATTTACCGCTCCAGCCAAACCGACTGCGCCACCTGCCCGTTGAAAGCGAAATGCTGCCCCAACACGCCGAATCGGAAGATCGTCCGCAGCATCCATGAGGCTGCCCGCGACGTGGCTCGACGCATCGCCAAGACACCGGAGTACCTCGTCTCTCGCTGCGAACGAAAGAAGGTGGAGATGCTTTTCGCCCACCTCAAACGGATCATGAAACTCGACCGTTTACGACTGCGTGGCCTAACGGGTGCCACTGACGAATTCACCTTGGCTGCGATGGTGCAGAACCTGCGCCGCATGGCCAAGCTTTTGCCTCAAGGGCCACCGCTGACGGGATAGGTATGCCTGCTACGAGCAGAAACCCTCAAATTAACCCTTAAACCTGAGCAAGGACGCTCAGTGAAACGCCGGAAGGCAACTTGAAGTGGCTTGCAGCCACTTCGACAGCAGGCACACCTGATCGGCAGGCTGCCGCTAAAGCTACTTTTTCAACAGAATCGGCCGATTTGTGCCGGTCGTCAAGGACCGCTTCGGATCACTCTCAACCGGATCGCGGGCCAGCTGATTTGCTAAAACCCGCGCCAAACTCAACGAAGGATTTCGCATGATCCGTTTTTTTTGGCGATCACGCTCGGCCTGATGGTTGGCTGCTCGTCGAGTTCAAGTTCGATCTGATCAGTGAGCGGTAGCGCAAGTGGATCGCCTCAGCCAAGCAGCGTTGTTGCCGGCGGCCGGAAGAAAGCCTTGAACTAGTAGCGGAAAGGATGAAACTTTATTTTTACGATTCTCAGCATTTTCCAAGGTTGAGCGAAAATTAGGATGATACTTTAATGATTCCGGCCTCCATCCCCACAAAACGCTTGCAGATGGCAGAATTGAAATAAGTCATTGTTTTAAATGGATTTTTGCAGGAATTGCTACGTTGCAGGGTCCTGTAGTTAGGATGACACTTTATTTTCCTCCCACAGGCCTCGTGATACGCCTATTTTTATAGGTTAATGTCATGATAATAATGGTTTCTTAGACGTCAGGTGGCACTTTTCGGGGAAATGTGCGCGGAACCCCTATTTGTTTATTTTTCTAAATACATTCAAATATGTATCCGCTCATGAGACAATAACCCTGGTAAATGCTTCAATAATATTGAAAAAGGAAGAGTATGAGTATTCAACATTTTCGTGTCGCCCTTATTCCCTTTTTTGCGGCATTTTGCCTTCCTGTTTTTGCTCACCCAGAAACGCTGGTGAAAGTAAAAGATGCTGAAGATCAGTTGGGTGCACGAGTGGGTTACATCGAACTGGATCTCAACAGCGGTAAGATCCTTGAGAGTTTTCGCCCCGAAGAACGTTTTCCAATGATGAGCACTTTTAAAGTTCTGCTATGTGGTGCGGTATTATCCCGTGTTGACGCCGGGCAAGAGCAACTCGGTCGCCGCATACACTATTCTCAGAATGACTTGGTTGAGTACTCACCAGTCACAGAAAAGCATCTTACGGATGGCATGACAGTAAGAGAATTATGCAGTGCTGCCATAACCATGAGTGATAACACTGCTGCCAACTTACTTCTGACAACGATCGGAGGACCGAAGGAGCTAACCGCTTTTTTGCACAACATGGGGGATCATGTAACTCGCCTTGATCGTTGGGAACCGGAGCTGAATGAAGCCATACCAAACGACGAGCGTGACACCACGATGCCTGCAGCAATGGCAACAACGTTGCGCAAACTATTAACTGGCGAACTACTTACTCTAGCTTCCCGGCAACAATTAATAGACTGGATGGAGGCGGATAAAGTTGCAGGACCACTTCTGCGCTCGGCCCTTCCGGCTGGCTGGTTTATTGCTGATAAATCTGGAGCCGGTGAGCGTGGGTCTCGCGGTATCATTGCAGCACTGGGGCCAGATGGTAAGCCCTCCCGTATCGTAGTTATCTACACGACGGGGAGTCAGGCAACTATGGATGAACGAAATAGACAGATCGCTGAGATAGGTGCCTCACTGATTAAGCATTGGTAACTGTCAGACCAAGTTTACTCATATATACTTTAGATTGATTTAAAACTTCATTTTTAATTTAAAAGGATCTAGGTGAAGATCCTTTTTGATAA
>NZ_JAOWGZ010000023.1:0-205 GCF_030332875.1 Citrobacter sp. Cpo045 | reverse complement strand
TCAAGGTTCTTACCTTGCCGGGGCGCTCGGCGATCAGCCAGTCCACATCCACCTCGGCCAGCTCCTCGCGCTGTGGCGCCCCTTGGTAGCCGGCATCGGCTGAGACAAATTGCTCCTCTCCATGCAGCAGATTACCCAGCTGATTGAGGTCATGCTCGTTGGCCGCGGTGGTGACCAGGCTGTGGGTCAGGCCACTCTTGGCATC
>NZ_JAOWGZ010000022.1:0-281 GCF_030332875.1 Citrobacter sp. Cpo045 | reverse complement strand
CACACTACCATCGGCGCTACGGCGTTTCACTTCTGAGTTCGGCATGGGGTCAGGTGGGACCACCGCGCTACAGCCGCCAGACAAATTCTTTTCTAAGTGCCGAACTTTAACCGAAAAACTGGTGCTGATACCCAGAGTCGAACTGGGGACCTCACCCTTACCAAGGGTGCGCTCTACCAACTGAGCCATATCAGCACACTAAATTTGATGCCTGGCAGTTCCCTACTCTCGCATGGGGAGACCCCACACTACCATCGGCGCTACGGCGTTTCACTTCTGAG
>NZ_JAOWGZ010000021.1:0-221 GCF_030332875.1 Citrobacter sp. Cpo045 | reverse complement strand
ATGAGTCATCAACTTACCTTCGCCGACAGTGAATTCAGCAGTAAGCGCCGTCAGACCAGAAAAGAGATTTTCTTGTCCCGCATGGAGCAGATTCTGCCATGGCAAAACATGGTGGAAGTCATCGAGCCGTTTTACCCCAAGGCTGGTAATGGCCGGCGACCTTATCCGCTGGAAACCATGCTACGCATTCACTGCATGCAGCATTGGTACAACCTGAGCGA
>NZ_JAOWGZ010000020.1:0-4006 GCF_030332875.1 Citrobacter sp. Cpo045 | reverse complement strand
GACAGCTGATAGAAACAGAAGCCACTGGAGCACCTCAAAAACACCATCATACACTAAATCAGTAAGTTGGCAGCATCACCGGCGATTGTTACTCGTTTTGGACAAGTCAGCCTGAAGGAAAATCAGCGACGAACCGGCACTGATTATTTGCATCCTGAACGTCTGTCCTTACCTCTGACATTGCGACCATCCTTAAAGCCCGCTTTACGCAACATCAGACGTTAGTAAGTCATTCTCAATATTGCTCTAATCAAAGTGAATCCCCAGATCTGATGCAATTTATGCAAATCAAATGCTCCAGAAGACGGCTGGCAGACTATCAACAGGATATCTGTATGGCCACTCTTGCACTCTGCATTCCGATTGACGCCGCATCGTAAGTTGAAGTTTGCTAATCTTTGAGATGTAGTACCCTCTATACAGTGCGGATTTTAATTAATGGAATAAATGATTATGAGTGAAAATGATACAATCCAAAAGAAGTCTAAAAGCCAGATTAACAAAGCGGTATTCTTTACATCTGCTTTGTTAATTTTCCTTCTTGTCGCCTTTGCCGCTGTATTCCCGGATGTCGCCGACAAAAATTTTAAACTACTTCAGCAACAAATCTTCACGAATGCCAGCTGGTTCTACATCCTTGCAGTGGCCCTGATTCTACTGAGTGTCTCGTTCCTGGGACTCTCACGCTACGGTGATATCAAACTGGGTCCGGACCATGCGCAGCCTGATTTTAGCTATCACTCCTGGTTTGCGATGCTTTTCTCGGCAGGGATGGGGATCGGCCTGATGTTCTTTGGCGTTGCTGAACCTGTGATGCATTATCTTTCACCTCCTGTCGGCACTCCAGAGACCGTTGCGGCAGCGAAGGAAGCAATGCGCCTGACGTTCTTCCACTGGGGCCTGCACGCATGGGCAATCTATGCCATTGTGGCACTGATCCTGGCCTTTTTCAGTTACCGTCACGGTCTGCCTTTAACGCTGCGTTCCGCACTTTATCCCATTATTGGCGAGCGCATATACGGACCTGTAGGCCATGCGGTTGATATTTTCGCCGTTATTGGCACCGTCTTTGGCGTTGCGACATCGCTGGGGTACGGTGTTTTGCAGGTGAATGCTGGTTTGAATCATCTTTTCGGGGTGCCTATTAATGAAACGGTGCAGGTGATTCTAATCGTTGTCATCACTGGTTTAGCGACGATTTCGGTGGTGTCCGGCCTGGACAAGGGAATACGTATACTGTCTGAGCTCAACCTGGGCCTGGCAGTGCTGCTGCTGGCGCTGGTCCTGTGTCTGGGACCAACCGTGCTTCTGCTGAAGTCATTTGTGGAAAATACGGGCGGTTATCTTTCTGAACTGGTGAGTAAAACTTTTAACCTTTATGCGTATGAACCTAAGTCGAGCAACTGGCTGGGGGGCTGGACATTACTGTACTGGGGATGGTGGCTTTCATGGTCGCCGTTTGTGGGGATGTTCATCGCAAGAGTCTCGCGCGGTCGAACCATTCGCGAGTTTGTCACCGGCGTGCTGTTTGTTCCCGCCGGCTTCACGCTCATGTGGATGACGGTGTTTGGTAACAGCGCAATCTATCTCATTATGCACCAGGGGGCGGCTGATCTCGCCAATACCGTTCAGCAGGATGTCGCGCTGGCCCTGTTTAATTTCCTGGAGCATTTCCCGTTTTCTTCCGTGCTGTCATTTATTGCAATGGCGATGGTCATTGTCTTCTTTGTCACCTCGGCTGACTCCGGGGCAATGGTTGTTGATACGCTGGCATCGGGTGGCGTCGCTAACACGCCTGTATGGCAGCGAATTTTCTGGGCCTCGCTCATAGGGATTGTGGCAATCGCACTGCTGATTGCGGGGGGACTGAGCGCGCTGCAAACCGTGACAATAGCGAGCGCATTACCTTTCTCAGTGATTTTACTGATATCCATATACGGATTATTAAAAGCCCTGCGTCGGGATTTGACCAAGCGTGAAAGCCTGAGCATGGCGACTATTGCTCCGACTGCAGCGCGTAACCCGATTCCATGGCAGAGACGCTTGCGCAATATCGCTTATCTGCCAAAGCGCTCTCTTGTGAAACGCTTTATGGGCGACGTTATCCAGCCCGCCATGACGCTGGTTCAGGAAGAACTGAATAAACAGGGAACGATAAGCCATATAAGTGATACTGATGACGAACGAATTCGGCTTGAAGTCGATTTGGGCAATGAGCTGAACTTTATTTATGAAGTGAGACTTCGTGGCTATAACTCACCGGCTTTCGCCATGGCTGCAATGGACAATGACGAGCAGCAGGTTGAGCAACATCGATATTATCGCGCTGAGGTCTATCTGAAAGAAGGCGGTCAAAACTATGATGTGATGGGCTGGAATCAGGAACAGCTGATTAATGACATACTGGACCAGTACGAAAAACACCTGCACTTCCTGCACCTCGTTCGTTAATACAAAAATGCCGTCCTGCCGGGCGGCATTTATTTTCCCGAACTTAATACAAGGATATGCTGAATGATTTTACGCTGGCAATGGATTCTCAGGCAGACACTTAAAAAGCTATGGTTCAGGGCAACGTTATTTGCAATGGTAGCAATAATAACGGCCCTTTTATCTATTCTTTTTAGATCAATGATCCCAGAGTCAGTATCAGTGAAGGTTGGTGCGGAAGCAGTTGATAATATTCTGAACATACTGGCATCGAGTATGCTGGCGGTGACCACATTTTCACTGAGTATCATGGTCACCGCTTACGGTTCAGCCACTACTAATGTGACGCCCAGAGCCACGCGTTTAGTTGTAGAAGACGTAACCACACAAAATGTACTGGCCACTTTTATCGGTTCTTTTCTCTTCAGCCTGGTAGGGATTATTGCCCTCAATATGGGAGCCTACGGAGAAAGGGGTAGAGTCATTTTATTCATTGTAACACTGGTTGTCATTGCCTTAATAATCATCACATTGCTTCGCTGGATACAGCATTTGACCTCTCTGGGCAGGGTAGGTGAGACAACAGCAAAAGTAGAACAGGCGGCGATCGAGACATTTATTGCGAGAGCAAAAAGTCCATGTCTTGGCGGATATCCATGGCTTGAGAACAATGAACAACCAAAAGGAACTGTTGCCGTATATCCGGAGAAAATTGGCTATGTTGAATATATTGACATGGTCAAGCTCGGCAGTCTGCTGAGCAATGATCCTCGTCATGTATATCTTGTGGCGCAGCCAGGCAGTTTCATACATCCATCGATGCCAGTTTTGTACCTGAGTTCTGGTCAGGAGTCATCAATCTGTACCGATTTACTTGAAACGATCATTGTCTCGGATGTGCGTTCATTTGCTCAGGATCCCCGATTCTGTCTCAGCGTCATGGCCGAAATAGCCTGCAGGGCCCTTTCGCCCGCAGTAAACGATCCCGGTACTGCGATTGATGTCATTGGCAGAGGTGTTCGAATACTCTCCGCTTACGCGCAGAATAAAATAGATGAAACTGAAGTGATATATCCTTCAGTACATGTTGCGCCACTTCAGATCAAAGACCTACTGGAAGACTTTTTCTTACCTGTTGCACGTGATGGTGCGAGTATGAGGGAGATTCAGATAAGAGTCCTTAAAGGACTGTCTATGCTGAGTAAGGGTTGGCCTGGGATGTTTGCTGAAGCCGCACATATACTGGCATCTGAAACATTAGAGCATGCAACTCGTACTGGTCATATAGCCCATGACGAATATCTTATAAAATCAATTTATTATAATTTATTCAGTGGCGAAAATCCTAATAAAAAACCATAGTTGCGGGACAAAGGATTTGTCCTCTGGCAAGGTGAAAGCAAAGCATTCCAGTGAGAATGAGCGTCTACTTTGAGCTGTGATTTCAACTGATGGACGCAACACAATTATTGAACTCACAGCGTGAAGCGGACGTAGCTAAGGAAGGTGCGAACAAGTTCCTGATATGAGATCATCATATTCATCCGGAGCGCATCCCAGAGGGACATCATGAGCC
>NZ_JAOWGZ010000019.1:0-3156 GCF_030332875.1 Citrobacter sp. Cpo045 | reverse complement strand
TGGTAAGCAGAGTTTTTGAAATGTAAGGCCTTTGAATAAGACAAAAGGCTGCCTCATCGCTAACTTTGCAACAGTGCCCCCTGTCAGGGTAAATGGCTATGCGAAGCGGGTTTTGCACCCGGCCAACATTACACGGTGAAAATTAGCGAGGGCTGTCTGGTGCTTGTGGCGATGAATACGCAGGAGGAAGCGCTGCTTACTCAACTAGACTCCGCACGCCAAACCGTCGCGGAAATGAAGCGCGCGTTAAAACAGATCGGGAATACATTTAAAGCCGCCTGACAACACACCGAGGCAGACGCGCAGCCTGCCTCGGTAATCTTCAGTAGAAACGGCGACGGAACCTGGCTCCGCCATCCACTGACGTGCATTCACACACTAAATGCCACGTCTAAATTTAACGCATCAAGCGCGACAGGCTTCCCGATGAAATACCCTTGCGCCTCGTCACAGTGATATTGTTTAAGCCTTTTCAACTGCTCCGCCGTTTCCACGCCTTCAGCGGTGATAGCCAGCGAATAGGCTTTGCCAAGGCCGATAATATTCTCAACGATGATTTTGGCGTTTTCCGATTCCTCCATGGCGAACACAAAAGATTTATCCAGCTTTATTCCGTCGAACGGGAAGCGTTTCAGATAGCTTAATGCCGAGTAGCCGGTTCCAAAGTCATCAATCAAAAAGCGTACGCCGATATCCTTCAGCTGCTTCATGGTTTCCAGCGTGATATCCGGATTGGAAATCGTCACGTTTTCGGTAATTTCTAACTCCAGCCGGGACGGTTTAAGCCCCGATTTTTGCAGCGCAGCCTTTACCCGTTTCGCCAGGCCACGGGTATTAAACTCCACCGCCGAAATATTGACCGAAATAACCAAATCGGGCGAGAGATGCACCATATCTTTACAGGCTTTCTCCAGCACCACATCACTCATGGCAACGATCAGGCCCGTCTCTTCCGCAAGCGGGATGAACTGATCCGGCATCAGTAAACCGAGACGCGGATGCTGCCAGCGAACCAGTGCTTCGACAGCAGCGATACGCGAGGTTTCAATGTCGTAACGGGGCTGATAAACCAGCTGAAACTGGTCTGTGCATAACGCTTCACGAAACTCTTTTTCCATTTCCCGGCGCTGAATTAAGTACTCGCCCATGTTGGGTTCGTAAAACACCCAGTTATTGCGACCGGTATTTTTCGCTTTATACAATGCGATATCGGATAACCGAATCAGATCGCTGGCGTTCATTGCATCCTGAGGCGCCAGTGCAATCCCCATACTCACGCTGATATACACTTCATTGCCGTTAACGATAAAAGGCCGGCTTATTTCACTGGCAATGCGCTGGCAGAGCGTCTCTATGTCTTTACGCACATAAATATCCGGCAGAATAAGGATAAACTCATCTCCGCCCTGCCGGGCAACCAGATCGATTTTACGGGTACAGGACCGCAACCGGCTGGCGACTTCATTGAGTAACGCATCGCCCGCATTGTGGCCGAATAAATCATTTACCGGTTTGAATTTATCCAGGTCGAGGCTGATCATGGCCAGGGGATGATCCGGATCGGGTAAAGAACGCAGCTCACCTTCCAGAAACTCTTTCATTCTGACCCGGTTTGGCAGGCCGGTTAATTCATCATGCCGCGATAAATACTCGGCACGCTCCTGCGCCTCCACTTCCAGAGTGACATCGGTCACCGTACCGCGAAAGCCCATAGAACCATCATCCATAATGGCGCGCTTCGCCACCACATTGCAGTAACGCTGATGGCCCTGATCTGAGAAATAGCGGGCCTTTTTGAGCGTGTAATTACTGCTCGTCTGCGGATTCAGCAGCCAGTGATGAAAAAGGATTTTGTCGCTGTGGATGAAATCCAACATGTTCCGCCCAAGCCAGTCGTCAGAATGATGACCGGTAACGCCGGAAAAACGGTCGGATAACCACGTTAGCCGTGCCTCGCTGTCCGCTTCCCAAATCCAGTCGGTGGTGGCTTCAATGACGTCGCGAAAGCGTCGTTCACTTGCCGTAAGCGCTTGTCGGCTTTGCTCAAGCAGGGAAACATTTTCGTCATTAATTTGCGCTTTGATTAACGCACCACGCCGCATCAACCAGGTAAATGCAATGGTCGATAACATCAGAATGATGATTAACGGCAGCTCCCGGTTCATCAGCGCTCTGCCCGGATCGTCGCTTCGCCACTCAATCAGAACATCGCCATTATCAATGGGTAAAATAAGCTGAGCTTCCCGGTAGTCGGCTTTCAGGTGTGGCTCCATTCTGCCGAACGTATGCGCATTATGAATGCCGTATTCGTTGCCCATTTTCTCCAGTTTAACGGGCGTTAACACGTCGGCGAAAATCAGTACCGAGGCATCTTCCGCCACCGGCGTGATGCTTTCATCGTCTCCCGACGTGATCCGGGCCGCCGTCAGTAAGGTGAGTTGCCCGTTGGTCATCATAAGGCGTGAGACGGCTTTACCCTGGCTTTGTGAGAGGTCGTTAAAAAGTTCTTTGGTGATGTTCCGGTTGAGCCATTTCTCGAAAGGCTGGCTGACAAGATTTCCTTCAATGACGCTATAACGCGTCTCCCCGGCGGGAGACAAAACAAATACGCCTTCATACTGGTAATTCGTGTAAAGCGATTCACCAAGGTTCTGGCTGTCCCATGCCCATTTAACATTCACCTGCTTGTGCAAATTATTATACGCTTCGCCCCAGTCGGCATTATCCATTAAATTTGTGCGTATCTTTTCCTGCCGGTTAGTGAGGGCTTTTTGCAAAAGTAAACTGCTGCGCGCGTCTGCTTTATTATTAAGATTATCCGCGATATATAAAAGACTCACTATTGCCGCCAGAAAGAGACTGCTCAGCAACGCCGCGGTAATAATAAAATTTTTCTTTACTATGCCACTGGTTTCTCCTGAAAAACTACTTACTTTGTTGAAGCGCTGCCAGTTCATTTTCCCCATCTCTTAACGGTGAGAGTCCATTGGCCTGAAATAGGCACAGCCCGCAGAGGCAGTATCGGCAGAAACGGATTTTTTCTCCAGAATTTTTTGAGCACTTTTTTTTGCTTTAGCTAGGGAAGGTGCGAATAAGCAGGTCATTTCTTCCCAAGCTGACTCGCTGATTAAAATTTCGCGGATCTGGGCCGATTTT
>NZ_JAOWGZ010000002.1:0-615 GCF_030332875.1 Citrobacter sp. Cpo045 | reverse complement strand
ACACCTTCAACGGCTTACAGAACGCTCCCCTACCCAACAACACATAGTGTCGCTGCCGCAGCTTCGGTGCATGGTTTAGCCCCGTTACATCTTCCGCGCAGGCCGACTCGACCAGTGAGCTATTACGCTTTCTTTAAATGATGGCTGCTTCTAAGCCAACATCCTGGCTGTCTGTGCCTTCCCACATCGTTTCCCACTTAACCATGACTTTGGGACCTTAGCTGGCGGTCTGGGTTGTTTCCCTCTTCACGACGGACGTTAGCACCCGCCGTGTGTCTCCCGTGATAACATTCTTCGGTATTCGCAGTTTGCATCGGGTTGGTAAGTCGGGATGACCCCCTAGCCGAAACAGTGCTCTACCCCCGAAGATGAATTCACGAGGCGCTACCTAAATAGCTTTCGGGGAGAACCAGCTATCTCCCGGTTTGATTGGCCTTTCACCCCCAGCCACAAGTCATCCGCTAATTTTTCAACATTAGTCGGTTCGGTCCTCCAGTTAGTGTTACCCAACCTTCAACCTGCCCATGGCTAGATCACCGGGTTTCGGGTCTATACCCTGCAACTTAACGCCCAGTTAAGACTCGGTTTCCCTTCGGCTCCCCTATTCGGTTAACC
>NZ_JAOWGZ010000018.1:0-273 GCF_030332875.1 Citrobacter sp. Cpo045 | reverse complement strand
CGGGAAAAATACCCTCGGTTATCGCATCGAGGTGGATTCGAGCGCGTTCTCTGACAACGTCGGTCATGTGCTGAAAGAGGCGACGGTCCATGTCAGCGTCACCTCCCACGATGCGGCGGGCAACCTGGCGATCGCCACCAGCGACCACAACGTGCATATCGATAACTTCGCGGAAAACACGGTACATATCGATACCGTCGCGAACGACAATGTGGTCAACGCCATTGAAAACCGCATGACCACGCTGATAAGCGGCGTGGCAGGCGGCGATGC
>NZ_JAOWGZ010000017.1:0-259 GCF_030332875.1 Citrobacter sp. Cpo045 | reverse complement strand
GCTTGTAGCTCAGGTGGTTAGAGCGCACCCCTGATAAGGGTGAGGTCGGTGGTTCAAGTCCACTCAGGCCTACCAAATTCTTTCTGATACCGCGTTGTGAAACGACTCGCATACTTCAGTATGCTTCATCGTTCCACGCCTTGCCTCAGCAAGAATTAAGGTGAATGAGATAACTACGATGGGGCTATAGCTCAGCTGGGAGAGCGCCTGCCTTGCACGCAGGAGGTCTGCGGTTCGATCCCGCATAGCTCCACCATCC
>NZ_JAOWGZ010000016.1:0-210 GCF_030332875.1 Citrobacter sp. Cpo045 | reverse complement strand
CTCAGAAGTGAAACGCCGTAGCGCCGATGGTAGTGTGGGGTCTCCCCATGCGAGAGTAGGGAACTGCCAGGCATCAAATTGCAGTAAACCGGGATGAAAATCCGGGTGGTGACAAAGAAATTCGGTGGAGCGGTAGTTCAGTTGGTTAGAATACCTGCCTGTCACGCAGGGGGTCGCGGGTTCGAGTCCCGTCCGTTCCGCCACTTATTA
>NZ_JAOWGZ010000015.1:0-304 GCF_030332875.1 Citrobacter sp. Cpo045 | reverse complement strand
TTTGGAGCGGGAAACGAGACTCGAACTCGCGACCCCGACCTTGGCAAGGTCGTGCTCTACCAACTGAGCTATTCCCGCATAATCTTCGTCTTTCGAACCGCTACTGCGTTGGCTGCCTTCATTCGCCTGAGTCACTTACTTTAGTAAGCTCCTAAGGACTCATTCAGTTGCCGCCTTGTCGCAATTCGAAATCCTGCGATTGGTGGTCTGTGCTTTACAAGCATTTTCAAATTTTGGAGCGGGAAACGAGACTCGAACTCGCGACCCCGACCTTGGCAAGGTCGTGCTCTACCAACTGAGCTAT
>NZ_JAOWGZ010000001.1:0-308 GCF_030332875.1 Citrobacter sp. Cpo045 | reverse complement strand
CGACTAGTCTAAAAACTAGTATTAAGACTATCACTAACTTAAGTGATACCAACTGTCTGGAGATTCAGGGGGCCAGTCTAGTAGGCCCTTCTTAGCAGAAGCATCTCTGATGTGTGGTCATCCACCAGCGGTCCTATGTTTCGATAACCAAAACTATGCATATTCGTCTACACGCATTGTGCAAAAATCAGTGACCAGCTATCCGCTTACGGAATCATCACGCCTGCGAGGGCACTGTTGCAAATAGTCGGTGGTGATAAACTTATCATCCCCTTTTGCTGATGGAGCTGCACATGAACCCATTCAAA
>NZ_JAOWGZ010000014.1:0-334 GCF_030332875.1 Citrobacter sp. Cpo045 | reverse complement strand
TCCGTCATCCATACCACGACCTCAAAGGCCGACAGCAGGCTCAGAAGACGCTCCAGTGTGGCCAGAGTGCGTTCACCGAAGACGTGCGCCACAACCGTCCTCCGTATCCTGTCATACGCGTAAAACAGCCAGCGCTGACGTGATTTAGCACCGACGTAGCCCCACTGTTCGTCCATTTCAGCGCAGACAATCACATCACTGCCCGGCTGTATGCGCGAGGTTACCGACTGCGGCCTGAGTTTTTTAAGTGACGTAAAATCGTGTTGAGGCCAACGCCCATAATGCGGGCGGTTGCCCGGCATCCAACACCATTCATGGCCATATCAATGATTTT
>NZ_JAOWGZ010000013.1:0-319 GCF_030332875.1 Citrobacter sp. Cpo045 | reverse complement strand
CAAAGGACATTGTCCTGAACGCACTGCTGATGGCTGTATGGCGGCGTAATCCCCAAAAACAGGTGCTGGTTCATTCGGATCAGGGCAGTCAGTACACAAGCCATGAGTGGCAGTCGTTCCTGAAATCACACGGCCTGGAGGGCAGCATGAGCCGTCGCGGTAACTGCCATGATAATGCGGTTGCAGAAAGCTTTTTCCAGTTGTTGAAACGCGAACGGATAAAGAAAAAGATCTACGGAACGCGGGAAGAAGCCCGCAGCGATATTTTTGATTACATCGAAATGTTTTATAACAGTAAGCGTCGGCATGGTTCTAGCGA